>NZ_SJOP01000008.1 GCF_004331415.1 Kosakonia quasisacchari | reverse complement strand
GATCACCCTGTGGCTCTCACCACGTCTTAAACCCTCTCAAGGAAAACAATTATGAAAACTTCCGTAGCGTTTCCTAAACGCATGTCGGACGTGCTGGTTAACAGCGCCTCCGACCTATTCTCCCGCACAGAGATCAAGGGTGTCACTATCCCGGCTGATCTGCACTGTGGGGATGTCTTTAATGGTTCAACCTTTGAATTGTTCGATCAAGCTGTGGAGGGTTCCCCGCTGATCTGCCTGGTGGATGTTTCAGCAGGTGAAAACAAAACAATCGTAGTGGTTGATAGATTGGCGTATGTGAACACGTTCAACCTACGCGCTAAAGATACAGCCTCCCTGAAGGAAGCGATTAAACGTTTGGCCGCTGGCGGTTCTATTCGTACTGGCAATAACAACAGCATGGAGGCTTAATCATGAGCGTTAAAGATATTAAAAATACCTATGAGGGCTTGGACCTTGTAGCAACTATCAAGGATTCTAAACAAGGCTCCTATCTGCTACAGGATCTTAATCTGTTTGTGAAAGGCACCTCCAGCGTTCCTAATGCCCGCGTGAGTGACATCACCGACGCAGAGGACGCGAAACTTGAAACTGTGAGCCGATACGGCACCGACACCAATCACCAAAAGGCGGCAACCGCTGTTTTCCGTGATGCTGAGATTCCGGTTGTACATGAAACCGCTTTCGTTCGCCCACATGATTGGCAAGGATTGATCAGTCCTACTACTAATCAGAATATGGCGATCACTGAAGTTATTAGCAAGCGTGCTGTACAGTTCGAAAAAGATTACCGCCGCACTGTGGAAACTTCTCTAGCAGAGGCTCTCTTCGAGCGTAAAGTAAGCTCACCTCACACCGATGATGGTGATATTTCCTTCGATCAAGTGTTCGGCGCCTCCCCGGCTTCCTTCATCCTAGACGCTTCAGCGGATGCTTCCATTTACCAACAGTTGGCTAAACTGCGTCGCCAAGTTTCACAGGCTTTAGGCGCGGCTCGCAACTACAGCGATCGTCTTTGGGTTCTGTGCGATTCTGGCCTGTATGACGCGATCGCCACCAACAAAGAGATCCAAGCGTTTATCCTGCATAGTGTCCAGCAGGCGCAGATCTCCGGCGCGGTTATCCCTAATGCCTTGTCAGGATTCAATACCATGTCTTTGGGTCCTGTGACCTTCGTAGACTTGGCAGGCGATCCGACTTACAAAGTGGATGCGAACAGCGGTTTGGTTGTCCCACGTATGACCGATCCCGAGGTGAGCTATTTACGCCGAATTTCTGGGCCATGTAGCAGAAATCAAAGCCTGGCGGTTAAGGGTGGGGTCCAAGATCGATATAGTTGGACTAGTGTCGATGGTGACGGAATCATCAAATTGCAATCTGAGTTTTCCCTGTTGCCTCTTCTACTTCGTCCTCAGTGGCTGACCACTATTAGCTTGGCCTAATTGAGAATGCCCCCGGCTCCGGCTGGGGGTTTATTCCCCCTAGTGGTATTCATTTGAATTTTTAGTGACTGACTTTAGCGAAGGAAAACACATGAAAGTTTCAATCAATATCCCCGGTGCCTCTGGTCCTGTCTACGTGTCCGGTACTGCGGAAATAATCAACCGCAAAGCACTGTGCCGTGAATTGGGGTTAAACAACGTAGAATTTTGCAGACGGGAAGCCTTACACGGCTTTGAGTATGCACTGAGTGTATTGCTGGCGAAAAAGCGTAAACTGCGCTAACTAGCTGAATTTTCAAGAGGCTGACCTTAACGGGTCAGCCTTTTTGTTTATCCAAAAAATGATTTTATATAAGCATTCAAATCCAACGGGTTACTATGTTTCTCCCCATTGATGCTATATGTGATTACTTCACCAACATGTTGTTCAATTAGGGCTTTCGCTTGTTCACCATGTTCTGAGACCCTGCGAGTTCTAGCGATCGGTGTTGGAGCAGCAATATCTTCTACACGGCAAACGTGACTAATAATATCGTTCGTTATGTCGGTAACACCGTCAGTCGAGAACTCTCCAGTTTTATTAAGTCCATTTCTTGTGTATTGATATTCAATATGTAAATTTTTATCCATAGCAAATTTATCTCTGGTTAAGTGGTATTGCATGCTAATCGACCCTTCCTGTACTTAACGATCAATATAGTACAAAGGAAAGGTTCATGGACAGATATGGATGTAACACATTGAGGCAAACAAGATGGGGATAATCGGTGTCATACAAGAAGTACAACACCGACTCAAACAAATAATTAACTCTTTGATTTTAAAAGAAAAAATTAAATACTTGTACGCCTTCACAGGCGTCGAATAGGGTCATCAGGTCGGCGAAGCCGCTGCTGAAATGGCCGCGTAGTATAGCGGCTTGCGCCACTATAAGAAAGGCTTAACGTCGCCAACCCCTTCGCGAATAACCTCTGGTGTGGATTCAGTTAAATCTACTACCGTCGTCGGTTGTTGGCCGAGGTAGCCACCGTGAATAATTAAGTCCACCAGTTTCTCCAGCCGCTCTTTGATTTCATCAGGATCGGATTCGGTAAAATCACTGCCCGGCAGCATTAACGAGGTGGAAAGCATCGGTTCGTTGAGCGTTTCCAGCAGTGCCAGCGCAATCGGGTTTGACGGTACGCGCAGACCAATCGTTTTGCGTTTTTCCTGCAATAAACGACGCGGCACCTCTTTTGTACCTTTCAGGATAAACGTGTAGTTGCCGGGCGTATTATTTTTAATCAGACGAAAGGCCACGTTATCGACAAATGCATAGGTCGACAGTTCAGATAGGTCGCGGCACATCAACGTGAAGTTGTGACCATCCGGCAAATGACGAATACGGCAAATACGCTCCATCGCCCCTTTGTCTTCGATTTTGCAGCCCAACGCATAACCGGAATCGGTGGGATACACGATGACTCCGCCTTTACGCACAATTTCTACCGCCTGGTTAATCAACCGCGGCTGGGGGTTTTCCGGATGAATATAGAAAAATTGACTCATACTTCCCTCTCTCTGTTCTGTTGCGGCTGCTCCCATTTCAGCCATACGCCATCAACACCGGCCGGAAGCCAGAGTTTGCGCCCCAGTTCAATCCATGGGCAAGGCTGATGGAAATCAGAACCTTGCGATGCCAGTAAACCGAACTGACGGGCATACGCCGCGAGCTGCGTTCGCTCGTTGGGAGCCTGCTGACATTGGGCGACTTCCATCGCCTCACCGCCGCACTGTGCAAAATACGCCAGCAGTCTTTTCAGCCATTTAGCAGAAAGGTTATAGCGGCCAGGATGGGCCATTACCGCCGTTCCACCAGAATGATGAATCACATCAATAGCTTGTTCTATTGTACACCACTGGGGAGGAACGTATCCCGTTTTCCCCCGGGCAAGATACTTTTTAAAAACATCGGCAATATTGCTCGCTTTGCCCTGTTCCACCAGGAAACGAGCAAAGTGTCCGCGCGTTACGTTCGCCCCCTGTGCCAGCCGTTGGGCGCCTTCCCACGCACCGGCAATGTGCGCTTTTTCTAAACGTTCAGCAATTAACTTCGCCCGCTGAACCCGACGTTCAGATTGCGCCTGCAAAAATGTGCGCAGCGCCGGGTGGTCAATATCAATATTCAGACCAACAATATGTATTTCGTGGTTTTCCCAGACGGTGGAAATCTCCACACCGCTGATAAGCTGCAAATCAAGTCCTGCCCGCACAATTTCCGCACGGGCAGCAGGAATGGCATCGGTAGTATCGTGGTCGGTTATCGCCAGCGTACCGACGCGCATCTCTACCGCGCGATGCACCAGTTGTTCGGGGGAGAGCAGACCGTCAGAAGCCAGGGTATGGCTGTGAAGATCGTAAATAATGGCGTAATTCGTGTCGCTCAAAGCGGCTCCGCTAATTCATCAGGACGTCGGTTTGTCGCCTATCATACAGTCCTGACAATATTTTCTGAATTCGAGGTTGACTTTCTTTTCCTGAACCAGTTAACTAGTACGCAAGTTCACACAACAAGGTATCGCAAAAATGAATGCACATTTCTCTGTTACTCGCTGGTGGCGCACTCCCTGATAAGGGCTGTGAGATCACGTGCGCATTCAGCATACCGATACCAGGCCCGCTCACCCAGCGGGCTTTTTTTTGAACAAAATAAATAATGAGAGCGACTATGCAAACGCAAAAACCAGCACTCGAACTTCTGACCAGCAATGCCAGCTACCGCAGTAACCCGACGGCGTTGTTCCATCAATTATGCGGCGACCGTCCGGCAACTCTGCTGCTGGAATCAGCAGATATTGACAGCAAAAGTGATTTAAAAAGTCTGCTGCTGGTGGATAGCGCATTGCGTATCACCGCGCTTGGTGACACCGTCACCATTACAGCATTAACCAAAAATGGTGCAGCTCTCCTGACGCTGCTGGATAACGCGCTGCCTGCCGGGGTGGAAAATACCGTCCTGCCGGAGGGTCGTGAATTGCGCTTCCCGGCCGTGAGCAACCTGCTGGACGAAGATGCCCGCCTCTGTTCACTCTCCGTTTTTGATGCCTTCCGTTTGTTACAAGATCTGGTGAATGTCCCTTCCGATGAACGTGAAGCCATGTTTTTCGGCGGCTTGTTCGCTTATGACCTGGTGGCTGGTTTTGAAGATTTACCGCAGCTTACGCACGATCGCCGTTGTCCGGACTACTGCTTTTATCTCGCCGAAACCTTACTGGTGATCGACCACCAGAAACAACAAACGCGCATCCAGGCAAGCTTGTTTACCCCTTTAGCGCAGGAAAAAGACCGTCTGCTCCAGCGCATCGAAACCCTGCGCCAGCACCTGGATCGCCCTGCTGAGCCGTTGCCGGTCGAGAAAGTTGAACATATGCGCTGTGACTGCAACCAGAGTGATGAAGAGTACGGTGCGGTCGTGCGTGAAATGCAAAAAGCGATTCGCGCGGGCGAGATTTTCCAGGTGGTGCCGTCTCGCCGCTTCACCCTGCCTTGTCCTTCACCGCTGGCGGCTTATGAGGTGCTAAAAAAGAGCAACCCCAGCCCGTACATGTTCTTTATGCAGGATAACGATTTCGCCCTGTTTGGTGCCTCACCAGAAAGCTCGCTCAAATATGACGCAAGCAACCGCCAGATTGAGATCTACCCTATCGCCGGAACACGTCCGCGTGGACGTCGCCCGGATGGTTCGCTGGATCGCGACCTCGACAGCCGTATCGAACTGGACATGCGTACCGATCATAAAGAGCTCTCAGAACACTTAATGCTGGTGGATCTGGCGCGTAATGATCTGGCGCGCATCTGCACACCCGGTAGCCGCTATGTTGCCGATCTGACGAAAGTCGATCGTTATTCCTACGTCATGCACCTCGTTTCCCGCGTAGTTGGTGAGTTGCGCAAGGATCTGGATGTTCTGCATGCCTACCGTGCTTGCATGAACATGGGCACACTGAGCGGCGCACCGAAAGTGCGCGCCATGCAGTTAATTGCCAAAGCGGAAGGCACACGACGCGGCAGCTACGGCGGCGCAGTCGGTTACTTTACTGCGCATGGCGATCTGGATACGTGCATCGTGATTCGTTCCGCCTGGGTGGAGGATGGTGTGGCAACCGTACAGGCAGGCGCTGGTGTGGTGCTGGATTCCGTTCCGCAATCTGAAGCCGATGAAACCCGTAATAAAGCTCGCGCGGTTCTGCGCGCTATCGCCACCGCACACCACGCTCAGGAGACTTTCTGATGGCTGACATTCTGCTGCTTGATAACATTGATTCCTTTACTTACAACCTGGCAGATCAGCTGCGTGCGAGCGGGCATAACGTGGTGATTTATCGTAACCATGTTCCGGCGCAGACCTTGATCGACCGCCTTCAGACAATGCAAAACCCGGTGCTGATGCTCTCACCAGGCCCTGGCGCACCGTCTGAAGCGGGCTGCATGCCGGAACTGCTTACGCGGCTGCGCGGCAAACTTCCGATTATCGGTATCTGCCTCGGCCACCAGGCGATTGTTGAAGCCTATGGCGGCTACGTCGGCCAGGCGGGTGAAATCCTGCACGGCAAAGCGTCAAGCATCGAACATGATGGCCAGGCGATGTTCGCGGGTTTAAGCAATCCGCTTCCCGTTGCACGTTACCACTCGCTGGTGGGCAGCAACATCCCGGCAGGATTAACCATCAATGCCCATTTTAACGGCATGGTGATGGCGGTACGTCACGACGCGGATCGCGTTTGTGGTTTCCAGTTCCACCCGGAGTCGATTTTGACCACGCAAGGCGCACGTCTGCTGGAGCAAACGCTGGCGTGGGCGCTGCAAAAACTGGAACAGGCTAATACCCTGCAACCGATTCTGGAAAAACTGTATCAGGCGCAAACCCTCAGCCAGCAGGAGAGCCACCAGCTTTTCTCTGCGGTGGTGCGCGGCGAGCTGAAGCCAGAACAACTTGCGGCCGCGCTGGTCAGTATGAAAATTCGCGGTGAGCATCCCAACGAGATTGCCGGAGCTGCCACTGCACTGCTGGAGAATGCCGCGCCGTTCCCGCGCCCGGATTATGCCTTTGCCGATATTGTCGGCACCGGCGGCGACGGCAGCAACAGCATCAATATTTCCACCGCCAGTGCATTTGTCGCTGCTGCTTGCGGACTAAAAGTCGCCAAACACGGCAATCGCAGTGTTTCCAGCCGTTCCGGCTCATCAGATTTGCTGGCGGCGTTTGGTATCAATCTGGATATGAACGCAGATAAATCGCGTACCGCGCTGGATGAACTGGGCGTCTGTTTCCTGTTTGCGCCGAAGTATCACACCGGTTTTCGCCATGCGATGCCGGTACGCCAGCAGTTGAAAACCCGCACCCTGTTCAACGTGCTCGGTCCTTTGATTAACCCGGCGCATCCGCCGCTGGCGTTGATTGGCGTTTACAGCCCTGAACTGGTGCTGCCGATTGCCGAAACCCTGCGCGTACTCGGTTATCAGCGTGCGGCGGTTGTGCACAGCGGCGGCATGGACGAAGTGTCACTGCATGCACCGACACTGGTTGCCGAACTGCACGATGGTGAAATCAAAAGTTACCAGCTCACCGCTGCCGATTTTGGCCTGACGCCGTACCATCAGGAGGCACTGGCTGGCGGTACACCGGAAGAAAACCGTGACATTCTGACACGCTTACTCCAGGGTAAAGGTGAGGCCGCGCATGAAGCAGCCGTCGCCGCCAACGTCGCCATGCTGATGCGTCTGCACGGCGAAGAAGATTTGCAGACCAACGCGCAGAAAGTACTCGATGTGCTGCACAGCGGAGCAGCCTACCACAAAGTCACCGCACTTGCGGCAAGAGGATAAAAAATGCAAACCGTTTTAGCGAAAATTGTCGCCGATAAGGCCATATGGGTTGCGGCGCGCAAGGAGCAACAACCGCTGGCCGGCTTTCAGAACGATGTCGTGCCCAGCACGCGTCGCTTCTACGATGCCCTGCAAGGCACGCGTACAGCGTTTATCCTGGAGTGCAAAAAAGCCTCACCGTCAAAAGGTGTGATTCGCGATGATTTTGACCCGGCGCGTATTGCGGAGATTTACAAACATCATGCGTCGGCAATTTCTGTGCTGACGGATGAGAAATATTTCCAGGGCAGTTTTGATTTTCTGCCGATTGTCAGCGCCATCGCGCCGCAGCCAATCCTGTGCAAAGACTTTATTATCGATGCTTATCAGATCTACCTTGCTCGTCACTACCAGGCTGATGCCTGCCTGCTGATGCTCTCCGTCCTCGATGACGAACAGTACCGCCAGCTTGCCGCCGTCGCGCACAGTCTGAATATGGGTGTGCTGACGGAAGTCAGTAATGAAGAAGAACTGCAGCGTGCTATCGCGCTGGAAGCAAAAGTGGTTGGCATCAACAATCGCGACCTGCGCGACCTTTCTATAAACCTAAACCGCACCCGTGAGCTGGCACCGCGCCTTGGCACTGGTGTAACGGTTATCAGCGAATCGGGCATCAACACCTATGCGCAGGTGCGTGAACTGAGCCATTTTGCCAATGGTTTCCTGATTGGCTCCGCACTGATGTCACATGACGATCTTGACGCGGCGGTGAAACGCGTCTTGCTGGGTGAAAACAAAGTGTGCGGGCTGACCCGCCCGGAGGATGCGCAGGCGGCACATCAGGCCGGAGCCATTTACGGCGGTTTGATCTTCGTTGCCAGTTCCCCGCGCGCCGTGACTGAATCGCAAGCACACACAATCATGCAGGCCGCACCGCTACAATACGTCGGTGTATTCCGTAATGCAGAGCCCGACGAGGTGGTGGCAAAAGTTAACGCGCTGAAACTGTTTGCCGTCCAGTTGCACGGCGATGAAGACCAGGCCTATATCGATACGTTGCGCGAGCGTCTTCCGGCGAAGACGCAAATCTGGAAAGCACTCAGCGTTGGCGATAGCCTGCCCGAACGTCGCTTCCAGCAAGTCGATAAATATGTGTTTGATAACGGCCAGGGCGGCAGCGGCAAAAGTTTCGACTGGTCGCTACTGGCAGGCGAATCGCTGGATAACGTGATTCTGGCTGGTGGCCTGAGCGCAGATAATTGCGTGCAGGCGGCCAAAACCGGCTGTGCCGGACTCGATTTTAATTCAGGTGTGGAGTCGGAACCGGGCATCAAAGATGCCAGTAAACTGGCCTCGGTTTTCCGCACACTGCGCGCTTATTAAGGAAAGAAGACAATGACAACACTACTGAATCCCTATTTTGGCGAGTTTGGCGGAATGTTCGTTCCGCAGATCCTGATGCCGGCACTGCGTCAGTTAGAAGAAGCCTTTGTCAGCGCGCAGAGCGACGCTGAATTTCAGCAACAATTTAACGATCTGCTGAAAAACTATGCCGGACGTCCGACTGCATTGACCAAATGCCAGAACATTACTGCTGGCACGCGCACCACGCTTTACCTCAAGCGTGAAGATTTGCTGCACGGAGGCGCGCATAAAACTAACCAGGTTCTGGGCCAGGCGTTGCTGGCGAAACGCATGGGCAAAACCGAAATTATCGCCGAAACGGGAGCGGGTCAGCATGGCGTGGCCTCGGCTCTGGCGAGCGCACTGCTGGGCCTGAAATGCCGCATCTATATGGGTGCAAAGGATGTTGAGCGCCAGTCGCCAAACGTGTTCCGTATGCGCTTAATGGGTGCGGAAGTGATCCCGGTACATAGCGGCTCCGCCACGCTGAAAGATGCCTGTAACGAGGCGCTGCGCGACTGGTCTGGTAGCTACGAAACCGCGCACTATATGCTGGGAACTGCGGCGGGCCCGCACCCTTTCCCGACCATTGTGCGTGAGTTCCAGCGCATGATTGGCGAAGAGACGAAAGCGCAGATCCTCGAAAGAGAGGGGCGTCTGCCAGATGCGGTTATCGCCTGCGTTGGCGGCGGTTCTAACGCTATCGGTATGTTTGCCGACTTTATCGACGAAACGTCCGTTGGTCTGATTGGTGTAGAACCGGCGGGTCACGGTATCGAAACTGGTGAGCACGGCGCGCCGCTGAAACATGGCCGCGTTGGTATCTATTTTGGTATGAAATCGCCGATGATGCAGACAGATGAAGGCCAAATTGAGGAGTCTTATTCGATCTCTGCGGGTCTGGATTTCCCGTCTGTCGGGCCGCAGCATGCATATCTGAACAGTACTGGTCGTGCCGACTATGTTTCTATCACGGATGACGAAGCGCTGGACGCGTTCAAAATCCTGTGCCGCCATGAAGGCATCATTCCTGCGCTGGAATCCTCGCACGCCCTCGCCCATGCGTTAAAAATGATGCGCGAGAACCCGGACAAAGAGCAGTTGCTGGTGGTTAACCTTTCCGGGCGCGGCGACAAAGACATTTTTACCGTACATGACATCCTGAAAGCGCGAGGGGAAATCTGATGGAACGCTATGACAACTTGTTTAAGCAACTGAGTGCGCGCAAAGAAGGTGCATTCGTTCCCTTCGTCACGCTGGGCGATCCTTCGCCGGAACAATCATTAAAAATCATTGATACGCTGATTGAAGCAGGCGCAGATGCACTTGAGTTAGGGATACCGTTTTCCGATCCATTGGCTGACGGCCCGACTATCCAGAACGCCACGTTGCGCGCCTTTGCCGCTGGCGTGACACCGTCACAATGCTTCGAAATGCTGGCAGCCATTCGCCAGAAGCACCCGACCATTCCAATCGGCCTGCTGATGTATGCCAACCTGGTTTTCAGCCGTGGCATCGACGAATTCTATGCCCAGTGTGCAAAAGTCGGTGTTGATTCCGTGCTGGTCGCGGATGTGCCGATTGAAGAATCCACACCATTCCGCCAGGCAGCCTTGCGCCATAATATCGCGCCCATCTTTATCTGCCCGCCAAACGCGGACGACGATCTGCTGCGCCAGATTGCCTCTTATGGCCGGGGTTACACCTACCTGCTTTCACGCGCAGGGGTAACCGGTGCGGAAAACCGTGCGGCGCTGCCGCTTCACCATCTGGTGGAAAAGCTCACCGAGTATCACGCTGCACCTGCGCTGCAGGGCTTCGGTATTTCCGCACCTGATCAGGTGAGTGCTGCCGTAGAAGCGGGTGCCGCCGGGGCGATCTCCGGTTCAGCGATTGTGAAAATCATTGAGAAAAACCTCACCAACCCAACGGCCATGTTGGCTGAGCTGAAAGCCTTTGTGCAAAGTCTAAAAGGCGCTACTTTGCCGCGTTAACCTCTGACACCGCCTGTTGATTCAGGCGGTGTACTTTCCTGCTCATCCCCCCTTTTTTTCCTAACACATTGTTAAAACGTTCATATTTTCTGTGGGATAATAATCCTAAAAATTATGACACCGATATAAACACCATGCGTGAGATCCCTGATTCTTGCTGGCAACGTCGCTGGTTGGCCCTGCTGCTGACCGGGTTGCTTTCCGGCGCGGCTGGCATGTTGATTGCCCTTCTGCTGCATGCCATCCAGCACCTGGCTTTTGGTTATAGCCAGCAATCGCTGATTGGCGGCGCACCGTTTCTACAGGGCGTAACAGATGCCAGCGCCCTGCGCCGTTTTGCTTCCCTTGCTGCTGCGGGTGTGGTGGCGGGCTGGGGATGGTGGCTACTGGCACGCTATGCAAAAAAACGTGTCAGTGTGGGCGCTGCGCTAAAAGATGTTCAACGCCCGATGCCCGCATTCACCACCTTAATCCATGCGTTGCTACAAGTTATCACCGTGGCGATGGGCTCGCCGCTCGGTCGAGAAAGTGCGCCGCGTGAAGTCGGAGCTTTGTTTGGTAGTGGGATGGCGAGGCGTATCGGATTAAATGCGCAAGAGACGAGGCTGGTGATCGCCTGCGGTGCAGGTGCCGGGCTGGCGGCGGTGTATAACGTTCCGCTGGCGGGCGCAATTTTTACCCTTGAGGTACTGCTGGTCACGATCAGTTGGGATGCGGTCATTGCCGCCATCGTCACCTCCGCCCTCGCCGCGTTCATGGCATCGCTGGTGCTGGGCAACGAGCGTCAGTATTTGTTTACCGCCCCCACAGCGCCCCCTTCTTTGATTATCTGGGCAGTCCTGTCAGGACCGCTGTTCGGCTATGCTGCTAGCCTGTTCCGGCGGATGACAAAAAGCGCGCGGGCACAGGTAAAAACCAACTGGCAAATGCCGGTCCTCTGTTTTATGGCTTTTGCCTGTCTCGGCTTGCTCGCTATCTGGTTTCCACAATTACCAGGCAACGGACGCGGCCCGGTGCAACTCAGTTTCGGCGGAGGTGTAACACTACCGCTGGCGGCCATGTTGATTGGATTAAAAGTGCTGAGTATCTGGATGGTGCTACGCAGCGGTGCCGAAGGTGGTTTACTTACGCCGGGGCTGGCGATCGGTGCCCTGCTGGGAGCGCTGATGTTCCTGCTGGTGGGTCAGTTTTTTCCCGGCGGCAGCATGGCGGAATTTGCGCTGACCGGTGGCGCGGCTTTTCTCGCCTCGTCGATGCAAATGCCGCTCACCGCCATTGTGCTGTTGATGGAATTCACCGGCATGGATTTCAGTTTTTTTGTGCCGTTGGCCCTCTGCGTTGCCGGCGCGTATATGACCTGCCGCTATTGCAAGTAACGCGTTTCGGGGAGTGGGTTTATCGCACTGGATAAGAATTCGCAGGCTCCTCATGAATGGGCGGGAAGTGGCGGCTAATATTTTATATGCTGTGAGTACCGCACCCTCTCACTTCCTGCTTTCCAATTCTTTATCTGCACCTCGTCGCGATCGACGAGCCAGCGAGGTGAGAGTTCACCGCACTCTGCATTGGATGTGTATGGGCGACAATATTGGGATGCTGCTTGCACCTGAAAGAAACCATTACACGCGGGAAGGCGTGGAAACTGGTTATTAACAAACCAGTTTCCACAATACGCTTAAAAACGATAACCAGCAGAGAACATAAACACCCACGGATCCAGGCGAGTATGTACGCTTTGTTGCACACCATTCGCTTTAAAACGCACATCCGTATCGATATCCATCCACCAGACTGACATGTTAATCAGCCAGTTTCGGTTGATTAAGTAATCCAGACCGGCTTGCCCCGCCACGCCCCAAGAGTCTTTCAGGCTCAAATCCGACAGCCCAGCAGCTTTCCCGGTATCGTTAAATTTCTCATCAAAGAAGGTGGTGTAGTTTACGCCTGCACCAAGGTATGGGCGCAGTTTGCTCTGTGAATCACCAAAATACCACTGCGCCATTAATGTCGGCGGCAGGTGATGCACAGTGGCGATGTCGCCGGTTGGACCGGTACCAACGCGGTGGCGAAATGGCGTCGCGGCCAGTAATTCAACGCCAATGTTGTCGGTCGCCATCCAGCTCATCGTCACACCAAGTTGGGTGTTATTGCTGACATTAAAACTGCCCAGAGCGCCTAAAACGTTATCTGAACCTTCCGTCGGACGTACCGTCGCGGAACCGGCTCGAATGAAAAATTCGCCAGCTTCATGCGCGTATACACCGGTAGAAAGGCTACTCAGGATCAATGCTGCCACGGCTAACTTCTTCATATCCACTCCATGTTTAAGGTTTTTATCGCGCCGTGAATATACCTATAACTGAGTACAAAGTGATCCAACACGGATCACACTTAACCCCGTAATTTAACATTCATTGATCTGGGTTAATTTTCACCGCTCGTTACACTCATTAACTTTTGTATTTAAATCAATTTTCGCTTTGTGAGATGGTTAAAAAAATACTCGCTCGCCTATCTTGTGTGCGTTATGCGGCGGCGATAATTTATTGGCCTGACAATATATGTTGATGCGTCGTTAAGTGCAGGTGCGTTATGAGTGATATCAATCCGTGCATGTCGTGCGGAGCCTGTTGTGCGTATTTTCGAGTCTCTTTCTATTGGGCAGAAGCGGATGATGCTGGAGGCCCTGTCCCGGCTCAGCTCACCGAGCCGCTAACCCCATTTCTGCGTTGCATGAGCGGAACCAATCAAAATCAGAGCCGCTGTACAGCGCTGCAAGGTACGCCCGGCGAGTCGGCCAGTTGCAGTATTTATACAAACAGGCCGTCGCCCTGCCGTGAATTTGCCATGTCCGGCGAAGACGGAAAGGTCAATGAAGCCTGCGATCGGGCTCGTGCGCGCTACGGTTTAGCGCCTCTTTACAAAGATATGCTTTTCCATACAAGCAGCGATGCTGCCACTGAGGGTGTATTCGGGGTACAATTGCCCGCAATTTAACACCGCCATACTCAAGGAGAGTGCATGTCTATCACGGCGAAGTCCGTTTACCGTGACACGGGGAATTTTTTTCGTAATCAGTTCGTTACTATTTTACTGATTGCTTTACTTTGTGCGTTGATCACGTTCTTGCTTGGCAGTGCCTTTAAGCCCAGTGAGGAGCAACTCTCCATTTTAAGTGAAGGGGATAATCTTGCCGGCAGCGTCGGGTTGTTTGATCTGGTGCAGAATATGACGCCGGAGCAGCAACAAGTGCTGCTCCGAGCGTCTGCGGCATCAACGTTTTCCGGCCTTGTTGGCAATGCGATTCTCGTCGGTGGCGTACTGCTGATGATCCAGATGATTTCTGCGGGTCAGCGCATCAGCGCTTTGCGGGCAATTGGCGCCAGCGCGCCAGTGTTGCCAAAGCTGTTTTTACTGATCCTGCTGACCACTTTTATCGTGCAAATTGGCATTATGTTTGTGATTGTCCCAGGCGTCATTCTGGCGATCCTGCTCGCTTTCGCCCCGGTGATACTGGTGCAGGATAAAATGGGGATTTTCGCCGCTATGCGTAGCAGTATGCGCCTTGCCTGGGCGAATATGCGTCTTGTCGCTCCGGCGGTAATAGGTTGGTTGCTGGCAAAAACATTGCTGCTGCTGTTCGCGCATAACTTTGCGGTGTTCACTGTGGAAGGTGGTGAAGTGATTGCCAATACGCTGAGCAACCTGATTTCAGCGGCGCTGCTGGTTTATCTGTTCCGCCTCTATATGTTGATGCGTTCGTGATTGTTCCGGTTGCCTGCGTCTGTGGGCAACCCCTTATGATGGAATCGTAGAATGAAGCAGTTTCTTGATTTTCTGCCGTTGGTGGTCTTTTTCGCCTTTTACAAACTGTACGATATCTATGCGGCGACCACTGCGCTGATTATCGCGACCGCTATCGTGCTGATTTATAGTTGGGTGCGCTATCGCAAAGTGGAAAAGATGGCACTCATTACTTTTGTGCTGGTCGCCGTATTCGGCGGGCTGACTCTTTTCTTCCATAACGATGAGTTTATTAAATGGAAGGTGACGGTGATTTACGCCTTGTTCGCCGCAGCGTTGCTCTTCAGCCAGTGGGTCATGAAAAAGCCGCTGATCCAGCGCATGCTCGGTAAAGAGATCGCGCTGCCGGAAGCCGTTTGGGGCAAACTGAACATCGCATGGGCGCTGTTTTTTATTTTGTGTGGTCTGGCGAATATCTACATTGCCTTCTGGCTGCCGCAAAATATTTGGGTGAATTTCAAAGTGTTTGGCTTAACCGCGCTGACGCTTCTCTTCACCGTGCTGAGCGGCGTTTATATCTACCGCCACATGCCCGCGCAGGACGACAAATCCTGAGACTGAAAGCCAGGCCAACGCGCCTGGCTTTTTTCTTTCCGAACGCCCCGCATTCGTAGTAGCATCCCGCCATAAATCCCTCATAGCAGAAGAGATAACAATGACAACCCCTCAGGACACTCCCCAGGGAGAGCTTGTTTTACGCACATTAGCAATGCCAGCAGACACCAACGCCAACGGCGATATCTTCGGCGGTTGGTTAATGTCACAAATGGATATTGGCGGCGCAATACAAGCCAAGGAAATTGCACATGGTCGCGTGGTGACTGTGCGCGTTGACGGCATGACTTTTCTTCGCCCGGTCGCGGTGGGTGATGTTGTCTGCTGCTATGCACGCTGTGTTAAGCGGGGCAACACTTCAGTGACAATTAATATTGAAGTGTGGGTGAAGAAGGTCTCATCCGAGCCAATTGGTCAGCGTTATAAAGCAACGGAAGCGCTGTTTATTTACGTCGCAGTCGATAATGAAGGCAAACCGCGCCAGTTACCGCAGGCCTAAGAAAAAGCCTCCTTACGGAGGCTTTTATTATTCCATTGAGGCACCGCCGTTCAGACGGAACACGACATTAACGATTAATCCTGTTCCCGGTTTCCCGGATTCATAACGCCACTTGCGCATTGCCGCTTTTACTTCACGTTCAAACATATTCGCCGGTTGCGCCGACAGCACTTCGACGTTCTCAACACGGCCATCGGCGGTGACGTCAAACTTCACTTTTACCCGGCCTTCAATGCGCAGCGCTTGCGCACGGGCCGGATATTGCGGCTGGTTGCGGCTCAGTGCGCGCGGGCCAGCCGGAACAGATGGCGCAGGTTGGGTAGCCGTCGACGGAGCCGGATTCGTAACCGGTCGCGCGGGCGCGTTATTCTGGAACGGTGAGGCCGGTTGCGGTGTTGCCGGTTTCACTTCACGCTTCGGCTGCTCGACCTTTTTCTCCGGTTTTGGCTTCGGCTTGGGTTTTGGCTGCGGCTTGGGCTTTTCAATCACCACTGGCGCTTCTTTCGGTGGCTCAGGAACGGGTTCCGGCTCGGGCTCAACGACCGGCTCCGGCGGTTGAGCCACCTGAGGAGATTCCAGATCGGCAGGCGCCACCATAGTGACCGAAATGGGTTGCGCAGGTGCGGGCAGTTCAACAACCTGATGTACCGATGTATAGAGCAGACCCGCCACGACGGCTCCATGAATACCGACAGACAATAGCGTCGGCCAGGGAAAGCGGCGAGGTAAATCAAGGGTCATTGAAGTCATAATCGCGTCAGTTAAAAAAACCAGAGCTAGATTTTAAATGCAAATAGCAATCATATTCAACAAGCCATCACGTGCGCAGGCGATTTAATCCGTTAAATGGGTAAAAAAACCGCATACATTGCATGGATGTTACGGCCATTACCATCTTTACATTGCAGTCGTTTCGCCTTTCACATAGGGTATGGCTTTCTTATCTGTGAGGAGTTCTGCCCGTGCTATACGTTATTTTTGCTGAAGATATTGCTGACTCACTCGAAAAACGTTTGTCCGTGCGCCCCGCCCATCTGGCGAGACTGCAGCTACTGCGCGATGAAGGCCGTCTGCTGACTGCCGGTCCAATGCCGGCTGTCGACAGCAACGATCCTGGGGCTGCGGGTTTCACTGGCTCGACGGTGATTGCTGAGTTTGAATCGCTGGAAGCGGCGAAGTTCTGGGCAGAAGCCGATCCCTACGTCGCTGCAGGGGTTTATCAGAACGTGACGGTGAAACCGTTCAAGAAAGTATTCTAAAAAGAAAAGACCCGCCAAGGCGGGTCTTTTACTGTACTGACCACTTCAGAACCAGGCAGCATTTCAGCATCCGGCTGGTGAATTCCGCGCTTATATAAATCGCTGATGTTAACGCAATTGCCCGCCACCAGCAGATATGCCCGATCCGTATCGAAATATTCATCGCAGGCGGAGCAACGAGGTCTGCGTTCTCACACTGCGGGAATAAAATTCTGTGAACATAAATCTTCACAACTATCCCGATTTAAACGCCTTACTCCCGCTTCACTTGCCGGGAATGCTCATAACGAGCAATAACTCATCATGAAAACCAGGGGAAATAATAGAGAGTGATCACCACCGAATATTCCCCTGGTGTTTCATTATTTAATGCCCAACACTTTTGGAAAAAAGATTAATAACCGCCACCCCGGCAATAATTAACCCCATTCCCATGATTGCTGGCATGTCCAGTTTTTGCCCGTGTACTAGCCAGCCAGCAATACCTATCAGCACAATACCGGCACCTGACCAAATGGCATAAATCACCCCGGTCGGAATAGTGCGCATAGTAATTGTCAGGCACCAGAACGCAATGCAATACCCGACGATACTGATAATGCCGGGTAACAAACGAGTAAAACTGTCGGAAGATTTCAGCGCTGTTGTGGCAATAACTTCCATCACAATGGCAATACCGAGAAAAATAAAGGCTTCTTTGTTCATATGGGTTACCGGACAATATTAACGTTTACTGAGCGCCAGACGAGTGGCAAACAGCAAAAAGACCATCCCTGTGCAACGATCCATCCAGCATATGACTTTTTCTTTACGCAGGAATGACGACAACGGGCGCGTGGCGGAAATAAGCAGCGTCGACCAACAGGTGCCCAGTAAAAGATGAATAAAAACCAGGCCAAAGGTCCAGACTATCAGCGGTTGTCCCTGTGGGATAAACTGCGGCAGAAATGAGACATAAAAAATGCCCACTTTCGGGTTGAGCACGTTGCCGAACATCCCTTTGAGAAACCAGTTCTGCGATTTCGTTTCGCTTGCGCCCACCGCAGAAAACGATTTGCGCGGACGCAGCAGCATATTCAGACCCAACCAGCATAAATAGGCTGCGCCACAATATTTCAGGATGCTGTACGCCAGCTCAGACACCGCGATCAGCGCACCCAGACCAAACGCCACCATTGCTCCCCAGATAAGACAACCGGTGTTGATTCCCATCTGTGCTTTGAAAGCCTCTTTGCGACCTTCAACTGTCGCGGTGCGTAATATCAGCGCCGTGTCCAGCCCCGGCGTTAATGTCAAAAGCGTGGCGGCGAAGGTAAAAGCCAACAGACTATCCATTACCGACATACTGCGACTCCTTCTTTAACATTACGTCCAGAAACGATCGCGGGCACCTGTTCGGTGCCCGGATATTAAAGATCGTAAATAGCGAATAACAGCACATTACGATGACGGTTCACGCCACATTTCCTGATCGCGTGGATGCGCATATTGCGACGTGATTGCGCTTCCAGCCAGCGCGCTTTACGGCGGCTCATCTGCCGCAGCATACGCCAGCGCCCCACTTCCGTTCGACTACGCTTCATTTTTACAACTCAATACTTAACAGAAACGCCATTATAGTCCGTCAACTTCGCCAGGCCAGCGCTTTTCGGCGTTTTTATTTGCCAGATGAATGCGGATGCGTACACTCATCAAATACAGTTTTTAAAAGGATTTTTATTTATGACCGCTTTTTACACGGTAATGAGTTGGCTGATTGTCTTGGGTTACTGGCTACTGATTGCGGGTGTAACACTGCGCATATTGATGAAACGCCGCGCTGTCACTTCTGCAATGGCGTGGTTACTGGTGATTTACATCCTGCCGCTGGTTGGGATCATCGCCTATCTTTCGCTTGGCGAACTGCACCTTGGGAAACGTCGTGCCGAGCGCGCCCGCGCCATGTGGCCTTCTACCGCTAAGTGGCTGAATGATCTGAAAAATTTCAAACATATTTTTGCAACCGAAAACAGCGGCGTGGCGTCATCTCTTTTCAAGTTATGTGAGCGACGCCAGGGGATCGCCGGAGTTAAGGGCAATCAGTTGCAGTTACTCACCTCGACCGATGATGTGATGCAGTCATTGATCCGTGATATTCAGCTCGCCCGTCACAATATCGAGATGGTGTTTTACATCTGGCAACCCGGCGGTATGGCGGATCAGGTGGCCGAATCGTTAATGGCCGCAGCGCGCCGCGGCGTACACTGTCGCCTGCTGCTGGATTCTGCCGGCAGCGTGGCGTTTTTCCGCAGCCCGTGGGCAACCATGATGCGAAATTCCGGTGTTGAAGTGGTCGAGGCGCTGAAAGTGAACTTAATGCGTGTCTTTCTGCGCCGCATGGATTTACGCCAGCACCGAAAAATCGTGTTGATTGATAATTACATTGCCTACACCGGCAGCATGAATCTGGTCGATCCGCGTTTCTTTAAGCAAGATGCTGGCGTCGGGCAATGGGTCGATTTGATGGCGCGTATGGAGGGCCCGGTCGCCACAGCAATGGGGATTGTTTACTCTTGCGACTGGGAGATAGAAACAGGAAAACGCATTCTTCCCCCGCCGCCTGACGCCAACATCATGCCCTTCGAAGAGGCCAGCGGGCACACCATTCACACCATTGCTTCCGGGCCAGGGTTTCCGGAAGATCTGATCCACCAGGCATTGCTGACGGCCGTCTACGCTTCACGCGAATATTTAATTATGACCACACCCTACTTTGTGCCCAGCGACGATCTGCTGCATGCGATTTGTACGGCGGCACAGCGCGGGGTGGACGTGAGTATTATTCTGCCGCGTAAAAACGATTCGCTGCTGGTCGGCTGGGCCAGCCGGGCATTTTTTGGCGAGCTGCTGGCCGCAGGCGTAAAGATTTACCAGTTCGAAGGCGGTTTGCTGCATACCAAAAGTGTGTTGGTGGATGGCGAACTGAGCCTGGTCGGCACCGTAAATCTGGATATGCGCAGCCTGTGGCTGAATTTCGAAATCACACTGGTGATTGACGATGCCGGTTTTGGTGGCGATCTGGCGGCCGTCCAGGATGATTACATCTCCCGCTCCCGCTTACTTGATGCGCGTTTGTGGGTAAAACGGCCGTTCTGGCATCGCATTGCTGAACGACTGTTTTACTTCTTCAGCCCGTTGCTGTAAAACGTGCCCAACAGACGTGAAGAGGTAATCATGGAAATGGATCTGAATAATCGCCTGACCGAAGACGAAACCCTTGAGCAGGCCTACGACATCTTCCTCGAACTTGCAGCGGACAACCTTGACCCGGCGGACATCATTCTTTTCAACTTACAGTTTGAAGAGCGTGGCGGCGCTGAGTTGTTTGATCCGGGCGAAGACTGGCAGGAACATGTGGATTACGATTTAAACCCGGACTTCTTCGCTGAAGTGGTCATTGGCCTTGCGGATACCGATGGCGGCGAAATCAATGACATCTTCGCACGCGTATTACTGTGCCGCGAAAAAGATCACAAACTTTGCCATATTCTCTGGCGCGAATAAGCGCGGAAAGAAAAAAGAAAAAGGGCTGACAATTGTCAGCCCTTTTTTATGCGTGGACTATAGCGGGTCGACTTTCAGGCAAGAGACCGCATGACGGAAGCTGCCCTCCAGCACCGGACGCGTCTGCGCGCACTCAGGCCCGGCAATCGGGCAGCGAGTACGGAACACGCAGCCCGACGGCGGGTTGATTGGTGACGGCAAATCCCCTTCCAGCAACTGTATCGTCTTGTTCTTTTCCAGATCCGGGTCCGGAACCGGCACCGCCGACATCAGCGCTTTGGTATACGGGTGTAGCGGGTTCTGGTACACCTCGTCATAGGTGCCAAGCTCCACAGCATGACCGAGGTACATCACCAACACACGGTCGGAGATATGCTTCACTACCGCCAGGTCGTGGGCGATAAAGATCAGCGACAGCCCCATTTCACGTTGCAGTTGTTGCAGCAGGTTAACGACCTGCGCCTGGATTGAGACATCCAGTGCTGAAACCGGTTCATCACAAATGATCAGTTTCGGTTCGAGGATCAGCGCGCGGGCAATACCGATACGCTGACACTGGCCGCCGGAGAACTCGTGCGGATAGCGGTTAATCAGGTTCGGCAGCAACCCCACCTTCATCATCATCGTCTTAACGCGATCGCGCACTTCCTGGCGCGACATTTTCGGATGATAGGTGCGCAGCGGTTCGGCAATGATTTCACCAATGGTCATACGTGGGTTCAGTGATGCCAGCGGATCCTGGAAAATCATCTGAATATCACTGCGTACAGCGCGCCACTCTTCCTGCTTCATGCCCAGCAGATCTTTACCCAGCCAGGCCACTTTTCCATCGGTGGCTTTCACCAGGCCAATGATGGCGCGAGCAAAAGTCGACTTACCGCAACCGGATTCGCCCACCACGCCGAGGGTTTCCCCTTCGTACAGTCGCAGCGTAACGCCATCAACCGCTTTCAATGTTTTCGGCGGTTGCCAGAACCACTGTTTGCCGTCTTTGATGTCGAAATGCACCTTCAAATCGGCGATTTCCAGCAGCACTTTTCTCTCGTCAATCGCGGTATTCATACCAGTTCCTCCACCGATTTAAAGCAGGCGCGCAAACGGCCCGGGGCAAACTCCTCCAGCGGTGGAGCACTGTTACAGATTTCCATCGCGTGCGGGCAGCGCGGCTGGAACGGACAGCCTTTCGGCAGACGCAGCAGGTTCGGCGGGTTGCCTGGAATCGTCAGCAACGCATCGCCTTCCGTGTCGAGGCGCGGTACCGCGTTCAGCAGGCCGATAGAGTACGGATGCGATGGCTGGTAGAACACATCGCGCGCTTTGCCATACTCCATGGTACGGCCAGCGTACATCACCAGCACTTTGTCGCAGATACCCGCAACGACGCCCAGATCGTGGGTGATCATGATAATGGCGGTGTTGAATTCGCGTTTCAGCTCGTTCAACAGCGTCATGATCTGCGCCTGTACGGTCACGTCCAGCGCGGTGGTCGGTTCATCGGCAATCAGCAGTTTTGGTCGGCACATTAACGCCATTGCAATCATCACACGCTGGCGCATACCACCGGAAAACTCGTGCGGATACATGCGCATGCGTTTACGCGCTTCCGGCATTTTTACAGCGTCTAGCATTTTGACGGACTCTTCAAATGCTTCCGCTTTGTTCATGCCTTTGTGCAACATCAGAACTTCCATCAACTGCTCACCAACGCGCATATACGGGTTCAGCGAGGTCATTGGGTCCTGGAAAATCATCGAGATCTGCTCTGCGCGCAGTTTGTTCAACGCCTGCTCCGGCAGATTGAGGATCTCTTTGCCGTTGAAGGTCGCCGAACCGCCAATACGCCCATTTGTCGCCAGTAAACCCATCAGCGCAAACGCGGTCTGGGACTTGCCGGAACCCGATTCACCTACAATTCCCAGCGTTTCACCGGCCCGCAGCGAGAAGTTCAGGTCATTAACCGCCGTGACATCACCATCCGGGGTCTGGAAGGTTACACGCAGATCTTTCACGTCCAGCAGGAGATTGGATTGCTGCTGCGTCGCCGACGCGAATGAGGTTTCAGTTATGCTCATAACAGCGCTCCTTAACGGTCTTTCGGATCGAGGGCATCACGCAGGCCATCGCCGATAAAGTTGAAACAGAACAAAGTGATAACCAGGAAACCTGCCGGGAACAGCAGCAACCACGGCGACACTTCCATTGAGTTCGCGCCATCGCTTAACAGTGCGCCCCAGCTGCTCAGCGGCTCCTGGGTACCCAAGCCGAGGAAGCTCAGGAAGGATTCGAACAGGATCATGCTTGGCACCAGCAGTGAGGCATACACCACTACCACGCCCAGCACGTTTGGCACAATGTGGCGCACAACGATATTAGCGGTAGAAACCCCGCCTACCTGCGCTGCTTCGATAAACTCTTTACGTTTCAGGCTTAAGGTCTGGCCACGGACAATACGCGCCATATCGAGCCAGGAAACCATACCGATAGCGACAAAGATGAGCAGAATGTTTTGCCCAAAGAACGTCACCAGCAGGATCACGAAGAACATAAACGGGAAGGAGTTGAGGATCTCCAGCAAACGCATCATCACTGAGTCCGTTTTACCGCCGAGGTAGCCGGAAAGTGAACCGTACAGCGTCCCCAGGATAACAGCCACCAGCGCGGCGGCAATACCGACCATCAGCGAGATACGTCCGCCGATTGCCACACGTACCAGCAGGTCACGCCCGGAAGAGTCAGTACCAAAATAGTGACCGGACTCCATATCCGGCTGGCTCGACATCATTCCCCAGTCGGTATCGAAATAACTAAACTGCGACAACATCGGTGCCAGCGTCACAAACAGAGCTATCAGCAGTAAAACGACCAGGCTTGCCACCGCAGCACGGTTATGCATAAAACGACGGCGTGCGTCCTGCCACAGGCTTCGTCCTTCGACTTCAAGTTTCTCACTGAAGTTTTCCAGCGCCTCGCTGTTTTTCTTACTTAACATCATGGCGAACTCCAGTATTAATAACGAATCTTCGGATCGATAACGGCATACAGCACATCAACAATCGCGTTAAACATGATAGTCAGCGTGCCGACCAGAATAGTGAGACTCAACACCAGCGAATAATCGCGGTTCAGCGCGCCGTTAACAAACAGCTGGCCGATACCCGGCAGACCATAAATGGTTTCGATAACCATTGAGCCGGTAATGATGCCGACAAACGCAGGCCCCATGTAGGAGAGTACCGGCAAAAGCGCAGGTTTGAGCGCATGGCGGAAAATGATTCGGCGCATCGGCAACCCTTTCGCACGCGCTGTGCGGATAAAGTTGGAGTGCAGAATTTCAATCATCGAACCACGGGTGATACGTGCAATGCTGGCGATATAGGCCAGAGACAACGCAACCATCGGCAGGATCATGAATTTCAACGCCCCGCCGTTCCAGCCGCCCGCGGGCAGCCACTTCAGTATGATGGCAAAGATCATCACCAATAGCGGCGCGACAACAAAGCTTGGAATAACAACCCCGGTCATTGCCAGCCCCATCACCGTATAGTCCCATTTGGTGTTTTGGTTAAGCGCGGCGACAACACCGGCCGTAACACCAAAGACAATCGCAAGAATAAACGCCGCCGCACCTAATTTTGCGGAAACCGGGAAGCTTGCCGCTACCAGGTCATTCACCGTGTAGTCTTTGTATTTGAATGACGGCCCAAAATCAAAATGCGCCAGCTGTTTCAGATAACTGAAATATTGCGTGGTGATCGGGTCGTTTAAATGATATTTCGCTTCAATATTCGCCATGACCTCTGGCGCCAGCGCACGTTCACCGGTAAATGGACTTCCCGGCGCGAGACGCATCATAAAGAACGAGATGGTAATAAGAATGAAAAGTGTTGGGATCGCTTCAAGACAGCGACGTAGGATAAATTTCAACATTGCCCGTACCTTCTGGCTGTGCCTTTTACACATTCTCTTTCAGGCGATTAAGCCTGCGACCGATGTGTGTTCTGGTGCGATAAAATAAGACACTGTGGGGCAGGTCGCCCTGCCCCACTCATTGCCATTAATGCTTGATAATATACAAGTTTTTAACGTAGATATTATCCATCGGGTCTTTACCAGTGTAGCCACCGACCCAGGTTTTCACCAGACGGGCGTTCACGTAGTAGTAAACCGGAACGATCGCCGAGTCTTTATCCAGTTGCTCTTCAGCTTTAGAATAAAGCTCAGTGCGCTGTGCTTCGTCAGTGACTTTCAGCGTGTCGCCGATCAGCTTGTCAAACGCCGGGCTCTTATAGTGCGCGGTGTTGTTGGAACTGTCGGAGAGCATGGTGTTCAGGAAGGATGTCGGCTCGTTGTAATCCGCACACCAGCCCGCACGCGCAACATCAAAGGTGCCCTGATGACGCGTGTCCAGGAAGGTTTTCCACTCCTGGTTTTCCAGCTTAACGTCTACGCCGAGGTTTTTCTTCCAGATGGAAGCCACAGCGATCGCCAGTTTTTTATGCAGATCGGAGGTGTTATACAGCAGGCTGAACGACAGCGGTTTATCTGCGGTGTAGCCAGCTTCGGCCAGCAGTTTTTTCGCTTCAGCGTTGCGCTGTTCCTGGGTCATTTTGAACCAGGCCGGCGGAGTCAGTTTTGCACCATCGGTGTACGGCGGTGTATAGCTGTATGCTGGCAGGTCACCTTGGTTTTTCACTTTGTTGACGATGATGTCGCGATCCAGCGCCAGTTTCAGCGCGGTACGAACGCGAACGTCAGTGAACGGAGCTTTCTGGTTGTTGATTTCGTAGTAGTAAGTACACAGGTACGGGTCAACGTGTACTTCTTTAGGAATCTCTTTTTTCAGCTTCTGGAACAGTTCGATCGGCATGTTGTTATAAGTCATGTCGATTTCGCCGCTGCGGTAGCGGTTAACGTCTGTCACTTCAGAAGAGATTGGCAGGTAAGTTACCTGGTTAATAACGGTTTTCGCGTTATCCCAGTAATTGGTGTTGCGCTCAAGAACGATACGTTCGTTGACCACCCAATCTTTCAGTTTATAAGCACCGTTGGTCACGATGTTAGCTGGCTGTGTCCATTTTTCGCCGAATTTTTCAATGGTGGCTTTAGGCACAGCGGAAACAGATGGGTGAACCAGCAGTTTATAGAAATAAGGAACCGGCTCGCTCAGGGTAACTTCAAAGGTGTAATCATCAATCGCTTTTACGCCAAGATCGCTGGTCGGCTTTTTGCCAGCGATAACATCGTCGATATTGGCGATGTGGCCGTACTGCAGATAGCTCGCATACGGAGAGGCGGTTTTCGGATCTGCCAGACGCTGCCAGCTATAAACAAAATCATGCGCCGTTACAGGCGTACCGTCGGACCATTTCGCATTTTTGCGCAGATGGAAAGTCCAGACTTTAAAATCTTTATTATCCCACGACTCAGCAACACCCGCTGTTGGGTGACCCTGAACGTCGGAAATCAACAGCCCTTCAAACAGGTCGCGGTTGATGTTGGATTCAGGAACCCCTTCGATTTTATGCGGGTCGAGAGATTGCACTTCAGAACCGTTGTTACGAACCAGCGTTTGCTTTTCCGCCAGTTGAACGCCTGCCGGTACATCGGCAGCCATTGCCGCGTTACCGGTAATCAGTGCAGTCAAAATTCCCGCAGCTACCAGACTTTTCTTTGTGATGATGGACATTGTGTTGTTACTCCACTCATTATAATTACTGACGTTTACGCCAGCGTGTTTCATCCCCTGTTGGGGGCCTGTATAGCGCAGGAGCTTTTTGGCGCTATCAGACATCTTTTTGTTACTGCTGCTATCACCGACTTTTTTATTACGGACTGCTCAAACGGCAATCTTGCGTCGATTCTGTTACGCGTCTCCCCTGTCGAGGCGCGTTGTATTCACTATGTGAACCGTTTTATAGGCAAACGATTCTCATCTGAGCCGTTTATTCTGCAAATTATAAGGTCGAGAAACATAATGGGCGGAAAATAACAAATGCCCTCTCCTGCCGCCAATACATTTTGCAAATTTGTTAACCATTTCTCTTTTGCGACACAGCATCAATCAACAGGCGATAGCTTTTCAGCCTCCCTGTTACTTTTTTATCTATTAGTATCAATGAGATAAACGAACATCACCACCGTGTGATGTTTTTAGAATGATGCTGTTCTTTTTTGCACAAAAAAGCAACAATTGACTACTTTTTAGCACATTCATCTACGAGAAGATGGAAAGTACTAATATCATTTCAATTATGTCACGGCAAGCCCAATAGTATTATGTGACAGAAATAACAGGTGCGATTGCGCGAATTGCGCACAGCAGAGATTCGTTATACTTATAATCCGCTGATAGAAAACAGATTTTCTGATTAGTGTAATTTATTATACTTCCCCGCATTTTGCAGATTCGTCATATGTTTTACTGATTTTGAGCGTTCTTTTACAGCCATTTTTGCAATGTAAACAGTTATCGCTATATAGAAGAAGGTATAACGACAACCTTTTATTTCCTTATTAAAGGAAGAGGTGAATCAGTTCAGCAAACCAGGAAATAGCGATCTTGCCCCCGCGACGATAAACTCAATACCCAGTGCCATAAGTAACAACCCCATAATACGTGTAATGACGTTGATACCGGTTTGCCCAAGCAAACGCACCAGCCAGGGCGCGATACGAAATAGCCCCCAGGAACTGAGCGCAAACAGTGCGATCGCAACGGTGAAACCGATCAGATGCTCAACAGTGTGGTAGCGTGTTCCCCAAACAATGGTGGAACTGATCGCCCCCGGCCCCGCCATCAGAGGCAGAGCTAACGGTACCACGCCGATACTTTCGCGGATGGCCGTCTCTGATTTTTCTTGTTTATTCTGCTTATCTTCACCCAGTTTCCCGCTGATCATCGACATGGCGATAGTCACCACCAGAATGCCCCCGGCAATACGGAACGAATCGATCGAAATGCCAAACAGCTGCAATATGGCATCGCCAAGAAAAAGCGACGTCCAAAGAATAATGGCCACGGAAAGATTGGCGGTGAGATTCGTTTTATTCCGCGCGGCGGTCATCTGGTAGCTGGTCATGCTGATAAAGACCGGAATAATGCCGACCGGGTTGACCAATGCAAACAGGCCAATGAAGAATTTAAAATAGAGGGGAAGATCGAACACGATGTGCTCCACAGTAGGTTTCGTAACGTTGTCAGAGAAATAACCTATCAGCACGACAGGAAAATTCATGCAGAAGATACGCGTTTTCGCCGCGCAGTTCATCATGATTTCCGTGGAAATTCGCTGCAATACAGCATGTTATTAACCTGTGGGAATTGTGATAATCTTACAGCGCGCCTGGCCATATGCCATTAACATTTGCTACAAATGCCCAAAAATGGGCTGCTGAAAGGTGTCAGCTTCGCTGAAATTTGATGTAGATCACGCAATGGTTACTCAGAAGTGGGTAATCTTGATGGCACGAAAAGAGCTCAAAAGTGTCAGTAAGTGCGTTGTATCCTCGAGACTCTTTCAGTAAATCAGTGGTGGATGGTTTAGCGTTAACTCTTTGTTTTTATGAAACTTACGCAACCTGCAGCCGGTCTGTCTATACTTTCCAATTAGGCAGCTGGTTTACTAAAAGAGTTTAAACATTATCAGGAGAGCATTATGGCTGTTACTAATGTCGCTGAACTTAACGCACTCGTTGAACGCGTGAAGAAAGCCCAGCGTGAATATGCCAACTTTACTCAAGAGCAAGTAGATAAAATCTTCCGTGCTGCCGCTCTGGCTGCCGCAGATGCTCGTATCCCGCTGGCAAAACTGGCGGTTGCCGAATCTGGCATGGGTATCGTTGAAGACAAAGTGATTAAAAACCACTTCGCTTCCGAATATATTTATAACGCGTATAAAGATGAAAAAACCTGCGGCGTGCTGTCAGAAGATGACACCTTCGGCACGATTACCATCGCAGAACCAATCGGCATTATCTGCGGTATTGTCCCGACCACTAACCCAACCTCTACCGCTATCTTTAAATCGCTGATTAGCCTGAAGACCCGTAACGCAATCATTTTCTCCCCACACCCGCGCGCTAAAGATGCCACCAACAAAGCAGCAGATATCGTGCTGCAAGCAGCCATTGCCGCTGGTGCTCCGAAAGATCTGATCGGCTGGATTGACCAACCGTCTGTAGAACTGTCCAACGCACTGATGCATCACCCGGATATTAACCTGATCCTCGCCACTGGTGGGCCAGGCATGGTAAAAGCTGCATACAGCTCCGGTAAACCGGCGATCGGTGTAGGTGCGGGTAACACCCCGGTTGTGATTGATGAAACTGCCGATATCAAACGTGCAGTGGCGTCCGTATTAATGTCTAAAACTTTCGATAACGGCGTTATTTGTGCTTCTGAACAGTCCGTTGTCGTTGTTGATTCCGTCTATGAAGCGGTTCGTGAGCGTTTTGCCAGCCACGGTGGTTACCTGCTTCAGGGTAAAGAGTTGAAAGCGGTTCAGGACATTATCCTGAAAAATGGCGCGCTCAACGCGGCTATTGTTGGTCAACCGGCGTACAAAATCGCTGAACTGGCTGGCTTCACTGTTCCAACAACCACTAAGATCCTGATTGGTGAAGTGAAAGTTGTCGATGAGAGCGAGCCGTTCGCACACGAAAAACTGTCACCGACGCTCGCAATGTACCGCGCGAAAGATTTCGAAGACGCGGTCGAAAAAGCAGAGAAACTTGTCGCCATGGGCGGTATCGGTCACACCTCTTGCCTGTACACCGACCAGGATAACCAACCTGAACGCGTTGCTCACTTCGGTCAGATGATGAAAACCGCGCGTATCCTGATTAACACCCCGGCTTCTCAGGGTGGTATCGGTGACCTGTATAACTTTAAACTCGCGCCTTCCCTGACTCTGGGTTGTGGTTCCTGGGGTGGTAACTCCATCTCTGAAAACGTTGGTCCGAAGCACCTGATCAACAAGAAAACCGTTGCTAAGCGAGCTGAAAACATGTTGTGGCACAAACTTCCGAAATCTATCTACTTCCGCCGTGGCTCTCTGCCAATCGCGCTGGATGAAGTGATTACTGATGGTCACAAACGCGCGCTTATCGTGACTGACCGTTTCCTGTTCAATAACGGTTATGCAGACCAGATTACTTCTGTGCTGAAAGCGGCCGGTGTTGAAACCGAAGTGTTTTTTGAAGTTGAAGCAGACCCAACACTGACTATCGTGCGTAAAGGCGCTGAGCTGGCGAACTCCTTTAAACCAGACGTGATTATCGCCCTGGGTGGTGGTTCCCCGATGGATGCCGCGAAAATTATGTGGGTGATGTACGAACATCCGGAAACCCATTTCGAAGAGCTGGCGCTGCGCTTTATGGATATCCGTAAACGTATCTATAAGTTCCCGAAAATGGGCGTGAAAGCGAAAATGATCGCGATCACCACCACTTCCGGTACCGGTTCTGAAGTTACGCCGTTTGCGGTAGTAACCGACGATGCCACCGGTCAGAAATATCCACTGGCAGACTATGCTCTGACACCGGATATGGCGATTGTCGATGCCAACCTGGTGATGGATATGCCGAAATCACTGTGCGCCTTCGGTGGTCTGGATGCGGTAACTCACGCACTTGAAGCTTACGTTTCCGTACTGGCATCCGAATTCTCTGACGGCCAGGCGCTGCAAGCGCTGAAATTGCTGAAAGAGAACCTGCCAGCTTCTTACAACGAAGGTTCAAAAAACCCGGTTGCTCGTGAACGCGTTCACAGTGCTGCTACCATCGCCGGTATCGCCTTTGCCAACGCCTTCCTCGGCGTGTGCCACTCCATGGCGCATAAACTGGGTTCGCAGTTCCACATTCCGCACGGTTTGGCTAACGCCCTGCTTATCTGTAACGTTATCCGCTATAACGCGAACGATAACCCGACTAAACAGACCGCGTTCAGCCAGTATGATCGCCCGCAAGCACGCCGTCGTTATGCAGAAATCGCCGATCATTTAGGTCTGACTTCTGCCGGTGACCGTACTGCAGCGAAAATCGAAAAACTGCTGGCATGGCTGGAAAGCATCAAAGCTGAACTGGGTATCCCGAAATCTATCCGTGAAGCTGGCGTACAGGAAGCTGACTTCCTGGCAAACGTGGATAAGCTGTCTGAAGATGCGTTTGATGACCAGTGTACCGGTGCGAACCCGCGCTATCCGCTGATTTCCGAACTGAAACAGATCCTGCTGGATACTTTCTACGGTCGTGAGTACAAAGAAGGTGAAGTGGCGGTGGTTAAAGCTGAAGCTGCACCCGTTAAAGCAGACAAAAAAGCGAAGAAACCCGCTTAATTGTTAACGCTAATAAAAAACCCGCTTCGGCGGGTTTTTTATTGCTAAAGAGGGGAAGCGAAAAGCTAACCTCTGACACGTTGCTGAATTGCTGTTAAAGCCCCTTCTTGTTGGGCTTCTTTGTAGTGTTTACGGCACACGGATACATAGCGTTCATTGCCGCCAATTACCACCTGCTCGCCTTCGTTATAAGGGCGTCCCTCTTGATCAAGACGCAGCACCATACTGGCTTTACGCCCACAGAAACAGACAGTTTTAAGTTCAACCAGTTTATCTGACCAGGCCAGCAAATATTGGCTACCCACAAATAACTCACCGCGAAAATCCGTGCGCAAACCGTAACAAAGCACCGGAATATCCAACTGATCGACAACTTCGGATAGCGCATAAACCTGTTCACGGGTTAAAAACTGGCACTCATCAACCAGCACACAATGCACAGCCTGTTGCTGATGCTCAGCGTTGATTTCGTCAAACAGCGACGAGTTGTGATTAAACAAACGTGCCGGTGAAGATAAGCCGATACGAGAGCTAACCTTGCCTGATCCGAAGCGATCGTCAATTTCGGCGGTGTAAACCACCGTACGCATTCCTCTTTCCTGATAATTGTAAGAGGACTGTAGTAACGCCGTTGATTTCCCCGCATTCATTGCTGAATAGTAGAAATAAAGCTGTGCCATTGCGTGCAAAACCCCAATCAAAGTGTGATATTCCCGGCGAGGAGTGTACCATATTTTATCGGGTCACCCTGTCGTCGCTCCGCGATTGAAGTAAATCAACCCTCAATAGCAGACTCATAGATATTCCAAGAGTTAATCATCTGAGTTGTTACTGCCAAAGAAACAGCAATAAGAAATTCATGATCTTACAAATGTTTTTTAATCGGAACATTCTCACCTTAGCATACGGAAATTATTAATAATTTAAGCAAGAGCACATTCAACGCTGGAATACTCAAGGTCGATATTTATCCATAATGGCTATAAACGCGGATCGGATTAATCAGAAGTTCATGCATAAACACGCCGTCAGCAGCGCTGCCAGTACATCGGTATAAGTGGTTTTTTGCGCGTTTCTTCAAGAAAAATTTAAGTTAGCGATATTTATAAATCGACTTAATAAAGCGCCATTTTGAATTCCTTACATTCACAGCTATTGCACTGACGAAATTAACGCTCTATTATTAGCCCGACAAACCACCCCAATATAAGTTTGAGATTACTACAATGAGCGAAGCACTTAAAATTCTGAACAACATACGTACTCTTCGTGCGCAAGCAAGAGAATGCACTCTGGAAACGCTCGAAGAGATGCTGGAGAAATTAGAAGTTGTGGTTAATGAGCGCCGCGAGGAAGAAAGCGCTGCCGCAGCCGAAGTTGAAGAACGTACGCGTAAATTACAGCAATATCGTGAAATGCTGATCGCTGACGGTATTGATCCGAACGAATTGCTGAACAGCATGGTCACCGCTAAGACGGGTACTAAAGCAAAACGTGCAGCACGCCCGGCTAAATATAGCTATGTTGATGAAAATGGTGAGACCAAAACCTGGACGGGTCAGGGTCGTACTCCAGCAGTAATCAAAAAAGCAATGGACGAACAAGGTAAACAACTCGACGATTTCCTGATCGAAGAGTAATCAAGCCAGATTTCAAAAGGATCCCGCCAACTGGCGGGATTTTTTTTGACAAAGCACACATTCTCTTCACAAATATAGTGTATGGCATTTGGAATATACGTTTCTCAAATGCTTATTGCTCAAATCCTGGTCAGGTGATTTATTGTTTTGTGCGATATCTTCTGCGCTGCTTTGACGTAACCTTTTCATTCGGAACATTCACAAATAAAAAAAGCCGGAGATAAGCTGTGCAATGCACTATTATCTCCGGCCTTATTCAGACTAAAGAAAGCCTATTATGCTTTCCCTACTCCAACGGTTTCTTCGAGCCAGGCTTTAAATTCCTCGCCCAGCGAATTGTGGCGAATACCGTACTCTACGAATGCGCGCATATAGCCAAGTTTATTACCGCAGTCATGACTTTTGCCTTTCATATGATAGGCTTCTACGGTTTCTTTTTCGATTAGCATATCAATAGCATCGGTAAGCTGGATCTCATCACCCGCTCCCGGAGGTGTTTTCGCCAGCAGCGGCCAAATTTCTGCGCTCAGAACATAGCGACCCACAACGGCAAGATTTGATGGCGCGACGTTAGCTTTTGGTTTTTCAACCACGCCGACCATTGGAACGCTATCACCCGGATTCAGCGTTGCGCCTTTGCAATCCACCACGCCGTAAGCGGTAACATCATCCACAGGCTCAACCATGATCTGGCTGGCACCGGTTTCATCAAAACGTTTAATCATCTCAGCCAGGTTATCCTGGGAGAGATCGGATTCGAATTCATCCAAAATAACGTCGGGCAGAATAACCGCTACGGGTTCATTACCTACCACCGGATGCGCGCACAGTACAGCGTGCCCCAGGCCTTTCGCCAGCCCCTGACGAACCTGCATAATGGTCACGTGCGGCGGGCAAATAGACTGAACTTCTTCCAGCAATTGGCGTTTTACGCGTTTTTCCAACATTGCTTCGAGTTCGAAGCTAGTATCGAAGTGGTTTTCGATAGAGTTTTTAGATGAATGTGTTACCAGAACGATCTCAGTAATGCCGGCAGCGATACACTCATTTACGACATACTGAATTAATGGCTTATCAACCAGCGGTAACATTTCTTTAGGAATTGCCTTAGTCGCTGGTAACATCCTGGTTCCCAATCCCGCAACCGGGATTACTGCTTTAGTCACTTTCGAATTTATTGCAGCCATTGAAAATCTCCTGGACTGTCCATGCTTGAACATGTTCATGAATTAACTCGCGTCTGAGTATATCAGTACCAACCCATCGACCAGGTCTGAAAAGGACGCGCTTACCTCTAATTAGGACTAATACGCATAAACTGCGGCGATAGTACCACCCGTTTTTATGCGGTGGGTAAATCTATCTGCAAAGAATGATTTGATCGCTCATTCCGCGCTCAACATTAAACGCAGACGCCCGCCAGCGCCCCAAACCTGACATTGCCAGGAGTCGCAACGCTGGCTCAGCTGATTTAAATAGGTATTGCCAAGCGTACCGAGAGGTACCCCATTGCTGATTTGAATTTGATGATCACCGGTATTTAACGTTGCGTTAAGACCAGCGGATACGAGGATCAGGTTTTTCAATTCACTGTGGTAATAACCCACAAGCAGTGGAAACTGGCCGGGTAAATTAGCCTGGTGCAATAATTGGTTTACTTGCTTGAGCAGCGCCCCCATCTCGGGTAAACGCTGGCGCTGATGAGAGAGTTGTTCTTGCAGCAACCCATTAAATAATGCACGCAGCAGCAACGCTGCCAGTACACCGTTATTTTCTGCACGCGTCACATCCAGGCAATAAAACGCCAGATCCTGACCAGATATAGGCGCGATATCAAGCACCAGTCCGGGGCTTTCAACAGAAACCAGTTGGCGATAATTAACCCGACAGCCGGAAATAACTTGTTGCACCGGCGGCTGGAGTTCCTGCAACAAATTCGCCGCAGCCTGAGGATTATCGACCAGCGCGTCCCAGTCCTGGAACAAGCGCTCCTCTTCCTCAACGCGAGAATTAAACATATTGGGATAGAGACAAGCGAAGAGTGTTTCTTTTAAACGATTAAGATCTTTAACGGGTTTAAGAACGACATCCTGAACGCCAAGCCGCAATGCTTTAGCGATATCCGCCATATTTTCTGTCGCCGATATCACAAGCACTGGCGTTTGCATTCCACGGTTGCGTAACGTCTCAATGAGAACAAGGCCATTCATGCGCGGCATAGCGAGATCGCAAATCATAAGATCGGGTTTATTCACTGCCAACAACTCAAGCGCGACAACCCCATCTTCCGCCAGCAGCGTTATCGCACCTAAAGATTGTAACCACGAATCCAGCAGAGAGCGGAAAACGGGCTCGTCTTCAACGATCAGTATCTGTTTTCCGGTCAACGGCTGCGTCATCTCATCTCCCCTGCCTGACGATAGATCAATAGTGGCATGCTTCGCCGATAATCGCCTGTCAGAATTTGCTGAAGTCTATTAAAAATTCTACTTACGAAAGGGTCCGTACTAAAGGAAGCAACTCATCCATTTTCTTTTCGGTCGCCAGTTGCCCCGCTGCAATAGCCGCGTCTGCCCGATGAAAATCGAGCGTCGAAATTTGCGGGCAGAGAGGTTGCAACAGAATATCTGGCGGATCGCCAGCCATACGATTACGTTTCAGCCGATTTTCAAGAACCTGAATCGAGGTGCTCATGATTTCCATCGCCGTGGGCGCGATCGGCCGTTTTGGCGTTATCCGCCCCAACCGTTCACGCAGGCGTTGATGCCAGCGCTGCGCGGCAGCGGTGTCGCTGTCCTTATCATTATTAGAAAGACTCACCGACAGCAGATCTTGCTGCATCAGGTGTGCATCATGCTGCAAATCTACAGCAATCACCACATCCGCGCCTAACGCGCGGGTAAGGGAAACTGGAACGGGATTAACCACTGCGCCATCCACCAGCCAGTAACCGTTATGCGGAACCGGTGACATTAAGCCGGGCATACTACAGGAAGCACGAACAGCATGATGCAAATCACCTTCAGTGAACCAGAGCTCGCGCCCGGTGCTAAGGTTGGTTGCCACTGCGCCGAAGCGTTTCTGGCAATGGCTAAAATCTGCAAATGGTAGCAACTGGCGATACTGATTGAACACGCGCTCACCGCGCAATAAACCCCCACGCTGCCAGGAGAGATCCATCAGCCGCAACACATCCCAGTAACGAAAAGAACGTACCCATTTTTCCAGCGCCGACAAACGTCCACACGCGTAAGCGGCACCGACCAGTGAACCAATGGAACAACCCGCCACAATATCAATTTCGATACCTGCGCGCTGTAATGCGTTAATCACGCCGATATGCGACCAGCCTCTGGCCGCGCCGGAACCGAGCGCCAGACCAATTTTTACCTTTCTCATAACGCTTATTTTACTTCCCCCGGCTTACTGTAGCCACAGCGCTACGGCTCAGTTAACATATCGCTACCCTGGCGCGAACGCGCCGTTATTCTTATTCCTGGAATGCTATTTTGTCACAGTCTTGCCCTTGCGGTAGCGCTCTGGAGTATAGCCTATGTTGCCAGCCTTATCTGTCTGGTACGCAGGTTGCGCCAGATCCGTCACGCCTGATGCGATCGCGCTATACGGCTTTTGTGTTACATCAGTCAGAGTACCTGGTAAAAACCTGGCACCCGTCTTGTGGCGCTGAGGCGTTCCGCCAGCAAATTGAAGCAGGCTTCGCGGATACCACATGGCGCGGTCTGACGGTATTTGAGCATGCTTATGGCGAAAATGATAATGAAGGCTTCGTCAGCTTTGTGGCGCGTTTTAATGAGCACGGCAAAGACGGCGCAATTATCGAACGTTCCCGATTCTTAAAGGAGAACGGCCAGTGGTACTATATCGACGGCACACGGCCGCAATTTAGCCGTAACGATCCCTGCCCTTGCGGGTCAGGTAAAAAATTCAAAAAGTGCTGCGGGCAATAGGCCTGCCAACACTCTATAGCAAACACTATCAACAGGATTTACCCGGCAATGCATTCAACACAACGTAAAATTTTGCGCACCATTTGCCCTGACCAGAAAGGCCTCATCGCGCGAATCACCAATATTTGTTACAAGCACGAACTGAACATTGTGCAGAATAATGAATTTGTCGATCATCGCACCGGTCGTTTCTTTATGCGTACCGAGCTCGAAGGCATTTTTAACGACGCCACATTGCTTGCAGATCTCGATAGTGCGCTTCCGGAAGGTTCTGTACGCGAGCTGAATCCAGCCGGTCGCCGCCGCGTCGTCATTCTGGTCACCAAAGAGGCGCACTGCCTTGGCGATCTGCTGATGAAAGCAAATTACGGCGGACTGGATGTCGACATTGCCGCCGTGATTGGCAACCATGAAACGCTGCGTTCGCTGGTTGAGCGTTTTGATATTCCGTTTGAACTGGTTAGCCATGAAGGCCTGACGCGTGAAGCTCATGACCAGCAGATGGCGCAGGCCATTGAAGCGCACCAGCCAGATTACGTAGTACTGGCGAAATATATGCGCGTATTAACGCCAGAGTTTGTGTCTCGCTTCCCGAATAAAATCATTAATATTCACCACTCATTCCTTCCCGCTTTCATTGGCGCCCGCCCCTATCATCAGGCTTACGAGCGCGGCGTGAAGATCATCGGTGCCACTGCGCACTACGTAAATGACAATCTTGATGAAGGCCCCATCATTATGCAGGACGTGATTCACGTGGATCACACCTATACCGCCGAGGATATGATGCGCGCGGGTCGGGATGTCGAGAAGAACGTGTTGAGCCGCGCGCTGTATCAGGTTTTAGCGCAACGCGTGTTCGTTTACGGTAATCGCACGATTATTCTTTAACCATTAATTTAATGCGTTGTTCGGCTTTGCATCGTTACGGGCAAAAAGCAGACAACTGATTCATTTTTCTCGCTTCAACGCTTTACAGCGGCGCGTCATTTGATATGATGCGCCGCGCTTCCCGAGATGGAAGCAGGCCAGTAAGAAACAGCTTTACCCGTGGTGGGCATAAGGTAGCTGACTGCAAATCTGCCGTCATCGACTTCGAAGGTTCGACTCGAGTGCCAGCGAGAGAACGTTGCCAGAGGCAACGGCCCGAAGGGTGAGGAGCGTTAGCTCCGAATAATCCTTCCCTTTCGCAACATCACAATAATGTAGTAACCCCGTGGTGGGGTTCCCGAGCGGCCAAAGGGAGCAGACTGTAAATCTGCCGTCATCGACTTCGAAGGTTCGAATCCTTCCCCCACCACCATTATTCATCACAGCGATGTGATAACACCGTTAAGTACTTTTGATGCATGCACTTATCGGGAAGGGTGAGAACCTTCGATTAAGGTTCGACTCGAGCGAAGGCGAGAGAACGTTGCCAGAGGCAACGGCCCGAAGGGTGAGGAACGAAGTGACGAATAATCCTTCCCCCACCACCATCTACATACTGCATCGACAATTTGATTTTCCCCTGGTGGGGTTCCCGAGCGGCCAAAGGGAGCAGACTGTAAATCTGCCGTCATCGACTTCGAAGGTTCGAATCCTTCCCCCACCACCATCTTTTCAAGTAAAACCCAATCCCCACACTTCTCAGTTCCTGCATATATTACCGATCCGGGAAGGGTGAGAACCTTCGATTAAGGTTCGAGTCGAGCGCATGCGAGAGAACGTTGCCGCAGGCAACGGCCCGAAGGGTGAGGAACGAAGTGACGAATAATCCTTCCCCCACCACCATCTCTTCAAGTAAAACCCAATCCCCACATCTCTCAGTTCCTGCATATATTCCCGATCCGGGAAGGGCGAGAACCTTCGATTAAGGTTCGACTCGAGCAAGGCGAGCAAACGTTGCCGCCATAGGGAAAACCCTGCACTCCATGCGTCTGGCAGCCGAACCTTATAGCGGTGGTAACCGTCTTTTTACGGGGCTGCTCTTCACTATCGACGTATTGCACTGCGCATATTCAGCAATTCCATCCAGCAACGTATCCAGTTGCTCAATCGATCGCACTACCAGCCGCATAACAAAACAGTCTTCCCCCGTTACTTTGTCACACTCAATGCATTCCGGCAGTGCCTGGAGCATTTTGTCCACCTTCTGCAACATGCCAGGCATCGGGCGGACGCGCACCAGCGCCTGCAAGCGGTAATCCAGCGCGGTCAGGTTTACGCGCGCGCCATAGCCTTCAATCACGCCGCGTTCTTCCAGCCGTTTAACACGTTCGGCCGTACTGGGCGACGTCAGCCCCACTCTCGCGCTTAACACCTTCAATGACTGGCGCGCATCCTCTGCGAGGCAGGTCAAAATCGCGCGATCGATATCGTCAATAAGGTAATCCATCATCTTCACCTAATTTATAAAGGAATTAATCATCATGCACCTTATAACATCTATATAAAGCTGACCGCCGTTTTTTCACAATATGCCAACAACGTTCAGGAGATGAGAAATGAAAAATATCCCTAATGGTACCTGGCAGATGAGCCTGGCGATGCTGATTTCCGGGTCGATTGGTGCATTTGTACTGCTTAGCGGTCTGCCGGTGATTGATGTTGTTTTCTGGCGCTGCCTGATAGGCGCAGGCGCGCTATTTCTGTTTATCCGCTTTGGCAGACAACCTTTCACTCGCCTTGCGTTCCCGGTTTTACTGCTGGCGGTAGCGGGCGGCATCGCGCTGGTGATTAACTGGTTGTTACTGTTCGCAGCGTACAGCCGCATTTCAATGGGACTGGCCACGGTGGTCTACAACACCCAGCCTTTTATGTTAGTGCTAATGAGCATGTTGCTTGGCGAGCGCGTTACGCTTACGAAGTGGGGATGGCTGCTGGTGGCGTTTTCCGGCGTTGTGCTTCTGCTGCTCAGTGAATTGCACCACCCGAACACGCAATGGCTTATCGGCATTGCCATGGCGCTGGGCGCTGCTTTTTTCTATGCTGTCACCGCGTTAATCACCCGCCACCTTAAGCAACTTCCGCCGCAGCACATTGCCCTGATTCAGGTATTAACCGGCACGCTGATGTTGCTGCCGCTGGTGCATCTGCCAATGTCAGGCGAGACATTGCCGTGGGGTATTTTGCTGACGCTGGGTATTGTGCATACCGGTGTGATGTATCAGCTGTTGTATAGCGCGATACAAAAACTCCCCACACCGCTGATTGGCTCGCTGTCATTTATTTATCCGCTGGTGGCGATTGTGGTGGATAACGCGCTGTTTGGGCATACATTAAGCGCGCTGCAAATGGCAGGTGGCGTATTAATTCTGCTGGCTGCCGCAGGCAACAATCTTGGCTGGGGCGAGCGAAAAACCACGTCAGCGATAGTGCCAACGCGACAGTAAAAAAACCCCGCAGTGCGGGGTTTTTGCTGATTAGCGACGGGCGCGAACAATCTGGTATTTGCGTGTCAGGTACTCCACCGGCGCGCTCCAGATGTGCACCAGGCGGGAGAACGGGAACAACACAAACAGCGTCATGCCCAATACCAGATGCACACGGTAAATAAAGGCCACGCCCTCAAGATGCGCGGAAGCGCCAACATGGAACGTCACAACCGACTGCGCCCAGCCAACCAGCTTCATCATCTCGCTGCCATCCATATGCTGCGCAGAGAACGGAATGGTCAGCAGCCCCAGCGCACACTGCACCATCAGCAGCGACATAATCAGGATATCCGCCGCGGTTGAGGTCGCGCGAATACGCGGGTTGAACAAACGGCGTTTCAGCAGCAGCAAACCGCCAACCAGACACAGCACACCGCTGGCACCGCCGCCAATCATCGCCATCTTCTGTTTCACTTCAATCGGCAGGAAGGATTCATACATCCAGTGCGGCGTTAACATGCCGAGGAAGTGACCGGCAAAGATCCCTAAGATACCGATATGGAACAGGTTCGAAGCCAGCGTCATCCCTTTACGATCCAGCATTTGACTGGAGCCCGCCCGCCAGCTGTACTGCCCATAGTCGTAGCGCAGCCAACTGCCGACCAGAAAAACCGCCCCGGCAATATACGGATAGATGTCAAAGAAGAACATATTAAGGAAGTGCATTAGCGCTCTCCTCCTGTTGTGATATTCAGATATTGCGGCGCAACGGCACCCGCAAAACGACGCTGGTGCGCAGTGATGTCGGAATCACCGCAGCCCTGTTCGGCGAAGAATTTGACCTGCTCTTCTTCCCACACGGCATCCAGCGCCTGCGGCGTATCATCGCGGGCTTCACCGGCAATTTTTTCCGCGACCTGCGCGTTATCCACTTGGGTGTTCGCCAGCGATAACAGCGCATCAAACAGCGTTGCATAGTGGCTTTCGCGCTGCGCTAAACGCGCTTTTAACAGTGCGAGGATCGGCGCGATATCCTGCAAACCGCCGATAGCCTCAGCAAAGGGCAGTTGCGCCAGATACTCCAGATAGAGCGGCAGATGATCCGGCAACTCACGGCTATCCAGTTGCAAGCCGTGGCGCTCATATTGCGCCAGCAGATCGACCATCGCCTGCCCGCGATCGCGGGATTCACCGTGGACGTGTTCGAACAGCAGCAGCGAGGTTGCGCGGCCACGATCGAACAATTCGCTGTAGTTCGCTTGCGCGTCCAGCAGCTCCTGAGAAGTAAGATCACGCAGGAAAACGCCAACGTGCTGGGCGTCAGCTTTTGCCAGGTTTTCTCCCGACGCCAGCGCATCGAAAACTTCCTGCTGGTGCTGCCATAAGGCAGCATCCGGGTACTCGAGCAAACGAGAAATAACCACCAGTTCAATCATGGGTGCGGCTCCGTTTTCACTGTCACATCCACCGCGTCAATGCGACGGCTGTTGAACAAGTTGAATTTGGTGTCCGAACCGTGGCAACCATCGCCGAAGCTAAAGCCACAACCGTTTTTCTCCGGGAAGGCTTCACGCGCCAGCTCGCGGTGGCTCGACGGCACCACGAAACGATCTTCGTAGTTAGCAATCGCAAGGTAACGGTACATCTCCTGCGCCTGGGCAGTTGACAGGCCGACTTCTTCCAGCGCGCGGGTATCTTCAACACCATCAACGGTTTCCGCACGTTTGAAGTGGCGCATTGCCAACATACGTTTCAGCGCCAGCAGAACCGGACCGGTATCGCCTGCGGTCAGCAGGTTCGCCAGGTATTGCACCGGAATACGCAGGCTTTCCACATCCGGCAGAATACCGTTGCTGCCCAGCTCACCTGCATCAGCGGCAGACTGAATCGGTGACAGAGGCGGTACGTACCAAACCATTGGTAATGTGCGGTATTCCGGATGCAGCGGCAGCGCCAGCTTCCAGTCCATCGCCATTTTGTAGACCGGCGATTTCTGCGCCGCATCAATCACGCTTTGCGGTACGCCATCTTCCAGCGCCTGGGCGATCACCGCCGGGTCATTTGGATCAAGGAACACATCCAGTTGACGCTGGTAGAGATCTTTTTCGTTCTCGGTGCTGGCTGCATTTTCAATCGCATCTGCGTCATACAGCAGAACACCGAGATAACGAATACGGCCTACACACGTTTCCGAGCACACCGTCGGCATTCCTGCTTCGATACGCGGGTAACAGAAAATGCACTTCTCAGACTTACCGCTCTTCCAGTTGAAGTAGATTTTTTTGTACGGGCAGCCGGTCACGCACATACGCCAGCCGCGGCATTTATCCTGATCAATCAGCACAATGCCGTCTTCTTCACGTTTGTAGATAGCACCGCTCGGGCAGGTCGCGACACAAGCCGGGTTCAGGCAGTGTTCGCACAGGCGCGGCAGATACATCATGAAGGTGTTTTCAAACTGGCCGTACATCGCCTTCTGCATGTTCTCGAAGTTCTGATCGCGGCTCAGCTTGTCGAACTCACCGCCTAAATCATCTTCCCAGTTCGGGCCAGCCGTGATTTTGTCCATCCGCTGGCCAGTGATCAGCGAGCGTGGGCGGGCAATCGGCTGATGTTTGCTTTCCGGTGCGTTATGCAGGTTCTGGTAGTCAAAATCAAACGGCTCGTAGTAATCATCAATTTCCGGCATGTGCGGGTTAGAGAAAATTTTACCCAGCAGCATCGGACGGTTACCCATCCGCGGTTGCAGTTTGCCGTTGATTTTGCGGATCCAACCGCCCTTCCATTTTTCCTGGTTTTCCCAGTCGGTCGGGAAGCCGGTGCCCGGTTTGGTTTCCACGTTGTTGAACCACGCGTACTCCATACCTTCACGGCTGGTCCAGACGTTTTTGCAGGTTACTGAACAGGTATGACAGCCGATGCACTTATCGAGATTCAGCACCATGCCGACTTGTGAACGAATTTTCATTTTGCGCTCTCCTGTACCTGGTCATTGCCTTCGCCATCCAACCAGTTAATGTTCTTCATCTTACGCACCACCACGAACTCATCGCGGTTTGAACCCACCGTGCCGTAGTAGTTAAAGCCATAAGCCAGCTGGGCGTAGCCGCCGATCATATGGGTTGGTTTCGGGGTAATACGGGTAACGGAGTTGTGGATCCCGCCGCGCTGCCCGGTAATTTCTGAACCTGGCAGGTTCACAATACGTTCCTGCGCGTGGTACATCATGGTCATACCGGCTGGCACACGTTGGCTGACAACCGCACGAGCCGTCAACGCGCCGTTGGCGTTAAAGACTTCAATCCAGTCGTTATCTTCAATGCCGATCTCTTTGGCGTCTTTATCGCTCATCCACACCACCGGACCACCGCGCCCCAGCGTCAGCATCAATAAGTTGTCGCTGTACGTTGAGTGGATGCCCCATTTCTGGTGCGGCGTCAGGAAGTTCAACGCTTTTTCCGGGTTGCCGTTGGATTTCGCGCCCATCACTGCTTTTACCGAATGGGTGTCAATCGGCGGACGGTAAACCAGCAGGCTTTCACCGAAGTCACGCATCCACTGATGATCCTGATACAACTGCTGGCGACCGGAGAGCGTGCGCCACGGAATCAGCTCATGCACGTTGGTGTAACCTGCGTTGTAGGAAACGTGCTCATCTTCCAGGCCTGACCAGGTCGGGCTGGAGATAATTTTGCGCGGCTGAGCCTGAATATCGCGGAAGCGGATTTTCTCTTCCTCTTTATTCGTTGCCAGATGCGTATGGTCGCGGCCGGTGAATTCACTTAGCGCTGCCCAGGCTTTAACCGCCACATGGCCGTTGGTTTCCGGTGCCAGCGTGAGGATCATTTCCGCCGCGTCAATGGCGGTATTGAGCATCGGTTGCCCTTTCGCCGGGCCATCCGCTTTGGTGTAGTTCAGCTTACGCAGCAGATCCATTTCGCTCTGGGTATTCCAGGCGATGCCTTTACCACCGTTGCCGATTTTTTCCATCAGCGGGCCGATAGAGGTAAAGCGTTCGTAGGTTGCCGGGTAGTCGCGTTCCACCGGAATAATGTGCGGCGCGGTTTTGCCTGGGATCAGGTCACACTCGCCTTTCTTCCAGTCTTTCACACCCAGCGGCTGCGCAAGTTCAGCGGCGGAGTCATGCTGAATCGGCAGCGTCACGACATCGGTCTCTTTGCCTAAATGCCCAACGCACAGCGCGGAGAAGGATTTGGCGATGCCTTTATAAATTTCCCAGTCGCTTTTGGATTCCCACGCCGGGTCGACGGCAGCAGAAAGCGGATGAATAAACGGATGCATATCCGAGGTATTCATGTCGTCTTTTTCGTACCAGGTCGCGGTTGGCAGCACGATATCCGAGTAGAGACAGGTGCTGGACAGACGGAAATCAAGAGTAACCACCAGATCCAGTTTGCCGTCGAGGCCGTTGTCATGCCACTCCACTTCTTCCGGTTTCACACCGCCCTGTTTGCCCAGATCTTTACCCTGAATACCGTGTTCGGTGCCCAGCAGGTACTTGAGCATAAACTCGTGGCCCTTACCGGAAGAACCCAGCAGGTTGGATCGCCAGATAAACAGGTTACGCGGGTGGTTTTTGCCGTTTTCCGGCTGTTCCGCCGCGAAACGCAGTGAACCGTCTTTCAGCGATTTAACAGTGTAATCGACCGCGCTCATGCCCGCTTTTTCCGCTTCAGCGGCGATACGCAGCGGGTTGGTGCCCAGTTGCGGCGCGGACGGCAGCCAGCCCATACGCTCAGCGCGCACGTTAAAGTCGATCAGATGGCCGGTATAGCGGGATTTATCCGCTAACGGCGACAGGAATTCCTGTGCGGTTACCGTCTCGTAACGCCACTGGCTGGAGTGGTTATAGAAGTAGGAGGTGCTGTTCATGTGACGCGCCGGACGCTGCCAGTCGAGGGCAAATGCCAGCGGCTGCCAGCCCGTTTGCGGACGCAGTTTTTCCTGGCCAACGTAGTGTGCCCAACCGCCGCCGCTCTGTCCCACGCAACCGCAGAAGACCAGCATATTGATGATCCCACGGTAGTTCATATCGAGGTGATACCAGTGATTCATCCCGGCGCCGATGATAACCATCGAACGGCCATGCGTTTTATCGGCGTTATCGGCGAATTCGCGGGCGATGCGGATAATTTGCGACTGCGAAACCCCGGTGACTTTCTCCGCCCAAGCTGGTGTGTAGGCTTTGATTTCGTCGTAACGGGTTGCGCAGTTTTCATCACCCAGACCGCGATCCAGGCCGTAGTTTGCCATCGTGAGGTCGTAAACCGTGGTGACCAGCGCAGTGCTGCCATCAGCCAGTTGCAGGCGTTTAACCGGCAGTTTGTGCATCAAGATGTTATCGAGTTTTACACCCGCGAAATGTTCAGTATTGTCACCACCAAAGTACGGGAAGCCGACCTGCGCGATATCATCGTGTTTGCCCAACAGGCTCAGATCCAGCTCAACGTCAGCGCCGTTACTGCCATCACGCTGCTCAAGGTTCCACTTGCCTTTTTCACCCCAACGGAAACCGATAGAGCCGTTCGGCGCGGTCAGGTTGCCTTCGCTATCCAGGGCAACAGTTTTCCACTCCGGATTATTTTCCTGACCCAGCGCATCCACCAGATCGGCGGCGCGTAGCATGCGGCCTGCCGCATAGTAACCGTCACGCTCTTCGAGCATCACCAGCATCGGCATGTCGGTATAACGACGAACATAATCGGTGAAGTACTGGCTCGGTTTGTCGAGGTGGAATTCGCGCAGCATAACGTGGCCCATCGCCATCGCCATTGCCGCATCGGTACCCTGCTTCGGTGCCAGCCACAAATCACACAGCTTAGCGATTTCGGCGTAGTCCGGCGTTACCGCAACCGTTTTGGTGCCTTTGTAGCGCACTTCGGTAAAGAAATGGGCGTCCGGCGTACGGGTCTGCGGAACGTTAGAGCCCCAGGCGATAATGTAGCTTGAGTTGTACCAGTCGGCAGATTCCGGCACGTCGGTCTGCTCGCCCCAGGTTTGCGGAGAGGCTGGCGGTAAGTCGCAGTACCAGTCGTAAAAACTCAGGCAGGTGCCGCCCAGTAACGAGAGATAACGCGCGCCGGAAGCGTAAGAAACCATCGACATTGCCGGGATCGGCGAGAAGCCTGCGACACGGTCCGGGCCGTAAGTTTTCACGGTATAAACGTTAGATGCCGCAATCAGCTCGTTCACTTCCTGCCAGGAGGAACGTACGAAACCACCGCGGCCACGCGCCTGTTTAAAGCTTTTCGCTTTATCCGCATCTTCAATGATGGAAGCCCAGGCATTAACCGGATCGCTGTGCTGAGCTTTCGCTTCACGCCACAGTTTGATCAGGCGTTTACGCATCAGGGGGTATTTCAGGCGGTTAGCACTATAGAGGTACCAGGAGTAGCTGGCACCACGCGGGCAGCCGCGCGGTTCATGATTCGGCATATCCGGACGGGTGCGTGGATAGTCAGTCTGCTGGGTTTCCCAGGTAACCAGACCGTTCTTCACGAAGATCTGCCAGCTGCACGAGCCCGTGCAGTTTACGCCATGGGTAGAACGCACGATTTTGTCGTGCTGCCAGCGGTTACGGTATCCATCCTCCCAGTCCCGGTTGGTGTTTAAGAGCTGGCCGTGCCCATCGGCAAAGGTTTCGCCTTTCTGTTTGAAGTAGCGAAACCGGTCCAGGAATTTACTCATCGGGGGTTCTCCTGTTGGAGCCTGTCAGGCTCTCTTGGTAAATCGACATTGCTGCAATTGCGGCGACGTTAACCCTCACAAAGACAAAGAGAATTGATGATGATCAAGCTGCTACAGCTTCGTTTCGGGGCTCATTCGACGGAGTACCCATAAAGAGTTAGGGATTTCTATTTTTTAATCCATTGATAAATAATGGTTTTATATAAACTCGCAGCGGTACAAGCAGATAATTCCGCGTTCCGGGGTATTAAGGGGTAGATGAACCTGCAAAGTGATGTCTATCACAGAGGTTTCCGCAGCACGGCGCTGAAAGATTCATTAGTATGTTGTAACTAATTACAGCATAAAAAAAGCGCGGCTTTCACCGCGCAAGGATAATCAACATTTACTGAGTGTTATTGTTTTTTACGCCCGTATATCGCCCAGGTGATGACCACGCAGGCGATATAGAACACGAGGAACACTTTCATTGCGCCTGCCGGCGAGCCGGTTAACGCCAGTGAAGTGCCGAATGCTTTCGGAATAAAGAAACCGCCAATCGCGCCAATGGCCGAGATAAAGCCCAGCGCCGCAGCTGTTTCGGTGGCAGCTTCGCGCATGGCTTCACCTTCAGAACCGCCTCGTTGTTGAACGCGTTCCATGGTCTTTTTGCGGAAAATCACCGAAATCATCTGGAATGTCGAACCACTGCCCAGCCCGGCCGTCAGGAACAGCACCAGGAAGACGCAGAAGAACGCGGTGAAATTGCCACCGGTGCCGCCCGATGGCAGGGTCAGGAACAGTAAAGCGCTGAAAATGGCCATCACCACGAAGTTCACCAGCGTTACGCGAGTCCCTCCCAGACGGTCAGAAATCGCACCGCCAGCGGAACGCGCCAGCGCGCCCACCAACGGGCCGAAGAAGGCAAAATGCAGAATCTGCACTTCCGGGAACTGGGTTTTCGACAGCATCGCAAAACCGGCAGAAAAGCCGATAAACGAACCGAACGTTGCCAGATAAAGGAAGCTCATGATCCACAGGTGCGAACGTTTGAGCACCGGGAGTTGTGCGCTGAGCGAGGCTTTAGAGGTTGCCAGTTCATTCATACCGAACCAGGCAGCCAGGGTAAACACCGCCAGTAACGGCACCCATATCCACGCGGCATTTTCGAGGTACAGTAACGAACCGTCTGGCTGCGCGGCACCGGTACCGCCAAAGGCGGCAAAAATGGAAAAAGAGACCGCCAGCGGTGCGATCAATTGCATCACACTCACGCCGAGGTTGCCAAATCCACCGTTGATGCCGAGCGCGCCACCCTGCTTCTGTTTTGGAAAGAAGAAACTGATGTTCGCCATACTTGAGGCAAAGTTCGCACCGGCGAAACCGCACAGCAGCGAGATAATGATAAACGTGCTAAACGGCGTACTCAGATCCTGCACAGCAAAACCCAACCACACACACGGAATAATTAAGATCCCGGTGCTGAAAGCTGTCCAGCGACGACCGCCAAACACCGGCACCATAAAAGAGTACGGTACGCGTAACAATGCGCCGGAAACGGATGGTAGCGCTGTCAGCATAAAGAGCTGGTCGGTGGTAAACTGAAAACCCACTTTCGGGAGATTGACGGCGACTGCGCTAAAAAGCATCCAGACGCAGAAAGCCAGAAGAAGACAAGGCACGGAGATCCACAAGTTACGGCTCGCAATCTTCGCGCCCTGCTGTTGCCAGAATGCCGGATCTTCAGGACGCCAGTCGGTAATAACCCGCGCTGACGAACTTTTTCCCGGGATGGATGAGTGCTGCATATACACCTCTGCTGAACGGTTTGATGCCTGCCACCTTAGTTTTTATAGCGGTAGTTAAGTTGATATAAATCAAAGGAAAAGCAGCCCACTTAGCGAGCGAAAAATCACCATGCTCATTTATGAGTAGCATTTACTGGCAAAAAAGGTGTGGTTTTTCACGGTTCTGACCTTCTCTACTCAGATTGTTCCCACTCATGTCGGCTCGCTGGCAATAAAGGAGTAATCCTTTAGAGGTATGGGTATACCCCAGGCGATGGCTGACAATAGCGCCATCCGCAACAGACGCGGCCGAGGAGCCTTAATCACGTATGCTAAAACGCCTTTTTTCACCGATCTCGTTGGTTAACCAACTGGCGTTGTTGATGTTGCTGTCGACCGCCATTGGCGTGACGGGCATGGCTATCTCTGGCTGGCTGGTACAGGGCGTTCAGGGCAGCGCACATGCGATCAACAAAGCTGGTTCACTGCGAATGCAGAGCTACCGCCTGTTGTCTGCCATTCCGCTGCATGAAGATGAGCAATATTTACTCGATGAAATGGAGTACACCGCATTCAGCCCTGAACTGGCGCATGCGGCACAGCGCGACGGCCAGCAAGCGCAGCTCGCCGCGTTGCAAAATTACTGGCACAGCGAGGTCGTTCCGGCGATAAAGAATGCGCAACAACCGCCGCAAGCAGCGGAAATCATTGCGATTTTCGTTGGGCGAATCGACCGTCTGGTGACCTCGTTTGACCGCAGCACCGAACACCGCATTGAACAAGTGGTGGTGATGCACCGGATAATGGCGATAGTGATGGGCCTGTTATTGCTGTTTGCCGTGGTTTGGTTACGGGCGCGTCTACTCCGTCCGTGGCAACAATTGTTAAGCATGGCGCGTGCGGTCAGCCAGCGCGACTTTACCCAGCGCGCGCGCATCAGCGGGCGTAACGAGATGGCAACGCTTGGCGAGGCGTTAAATAACATGTCTGCCGAGCTGGGCGAGAGTTACGCGATACTGGAACGCCGCGTACAAGAAAAAACCGCCGGGCTTGAGCAAAAAAACCAGATTCTGTCGTTTTTATGGCAGGCTAACCACCGGCTGCATTCGCGCATCCCGATGTGCGAGCGTCTCTCGCCAGTGTTGAACGGCTTGCAGAATTTAACCCTGCTACACGATATTGAGCTGCGGGTTTACGACCTGGAAGATGAGGAAAATCATCAGGATTTTACCTGCCAGTCGGATGCCAGTTGCGATGACAAAGGCTGCCATTTATGTCCGCGCAACGGAATTCTCACTGAATCCAGCGGGTTTGGCACCACGCTGAAATGGCGGCTCGCCGATGCGCATATGCAATATGGTTTGCTGTTAGCAACACTGCCCCCGGGTCGCCATTTAAATCATGACCAGCAGCAACTGGTCGACACGTTGGTGGAACAACTCACCGCGACGCTGGCGCTGGATCGCCATCAGGACAGACAGCAGCAGTTGATGGTAATGGAAGAGCGCGCCACCATTGCCCGCGAATTACACGACTCTATCGCCCAGTCCCTCTCCTGCATGAAGATGCAGGTGAGTTGCCTGCAAATGCAGGGTGATGCGCTGCCGGAAAACAGCCAGCAATTGCTTGGGCAGATCCGCAACGAGCTGAATACCTCATGGGCGCAGTTACGCGAGTTGCTGACCACGTTTCGTTTGCAATTAACCGAACCGGGGCTGCGCCCGGCGCTGGAGTCCAGTTGCCTGGAGTACAGTGCGCGTTTCGGTTTCCAGGTGCGTCTTGATTATCAGCTACCGCCCCGGCTGGTTCCGGCGCATCAGGCCATTCATCTGTTACAGATAGCCCGCGAGGCACTGAGCAATGCATTAAAACACTCCGGCGCAACCGCGGTCAGCGTCGCAGTGCAACAGCAGGAAAACCGGGTAATATTGCGCATCACCGACAATGGTTGCGGCATCCCGGTCAATGCTGAAAGGACTAACCATTATGGATTGATAATTATGCGTGACCGCGCGCAAAGCCTGCGCGGCGATTGCCAGGTTCGCCCCGGAGTATCCGGCGGCACCGAGGTCGTCGTTACGTTTATACCAGAGACGTTTCTCTCATCCATGCAAGGAGATACCCATGAGTAATCAGGATCCGGCCACCATCCTCCTGATCGACGACCATCCAATGCTGCGAACCGGCGTGAAGCAGTTAATCAGCATGGCTCCCGACATCACCGTAGTCGGCGAAGCCAGCAACGGCGAGCAAGGCATTGAACTGGCGGAATCGCTGGACCCGGATTTGATTTTGCTGGATCTCAACATGCCAGGCATGAACGGGTTGGAAACGCTGGATAAACTGCGGGAAAAAACCCTGTCTGGTCGCGTTGTCGTCTTTAGCGTTTCCAACCATGAAGAAGACGTGGTCACCGCATTAAAACGCGGCGCAGATGGCTATCTGCTGAAAGATATGGAACCGGAAGATCTGCTGAAAGCGCTGCAACAAGCTGCTGCGGGCGAAATGGTGCTCAGCGAAGCGCTCACCCCGGTGCTGGCTGCCAGCCTGCGCGCCAACCGTGCCACCACCGATCGCGATATCACGCAACTTACGCCGCGCGAACGCGACATTCTCAAGCTCATTGCCCAGGGATTGCCAAATAAGATGATTGCCCGCCGCCTGGACATCACTGAAAGCACGGTTAAAGTTCACGTCAAACACATGCTGAAGAAAATGAAACTGAAATCCCGCGTCGAAGCTGCTGTTTGGGTGCATCAGGAACGTATTTTCTAACACGTTACGGGTCTGGCAGTGTCCAGCCCGTGTTATTGTTTTCAGCTGGCGGGATCACCGGCTCCGTCAGCTTCAGTTCGATTGTGTTTGACTCAACGCGCTGCCCTTTATCGTCTTCCACCAGTGCCGACAACGTCCAGCGGTTGGTGGCGCTTTCTGCGCTATCCCAGCGTGGCATAATCAGTGTCCAGCCATCGCTGCTGCGCCCATTGGCCGGCGGCGTGAGGCTTAACGCCTGGGTGTCGCCCTGCCAGGTTATCGAACGCACACCGTGCGTGCTGTTAATTTGCAGTTTCAGCGCCACCGTCTCACCCGGCTGCAAATCCCACGGCGGCGTGGCGAGAAATACCGACAGTGTTTTACGCTGGCGATGTTCGAAAATCGGCGCATTATTGCGCGTCGGGCTGTCGTAGCGGCTACCCCGTAGCGAACGGCTTTCTGCCACTTCGCTGGCAGAGAGTTGCTTCCACAGAGGTACACCAAAGCGATAATTCACTTTCAGGCCTAAATCGTTCTGGCTAACCCCGCTTTCTCCCTGCCGATGTTCAGCGGTCAGCGTCACCAGCGGGACCGGCGTGTAATTCACCCCCAGTTTTACCGCCACCGGGTTGTGATAACCCGTCCCCGTATCAAACAGATCGACACTGTTACCGAAATATTGCTCAACGCTGACGCTAGTGTTGAGCTGCTGATAAAACGGTAATCGTGCCTGCGCCGTGACATCGTAGCCCCGCGCCATGCGCTGTTGCAGCGTGGCAGTTTGGTACTCCCAGCTGTTTACCGGCTGGTAGTAGTTTGCCGAAAAGCGTAAATACTCGCCCCAGGCCTCGGCTCCCAGCCCAGCGCGTCCACTATTGTCATCAAGCAGGTTATCGTAAAAGGTGTTATAGCCCAGCAGCCAGTCTCCGGCGATCCAGCGCTGACCAACGCCAACATTCCCCACAAGACCTGCATCCTGCTGCGTCAGACCAAGCTGGCTCCAGCTGAGATAGCGATTATTATCCTGCAGCGGGACAAACCAGTCGCCGTGGCTGCCGGTGAACCCGCCCTCATTATCCACTTTGAAATCTATGCTGGCGCTGCCCCACGGCGAAAGCCAGGATTCCACTTGCTGATTCACTTCGCCGCTGACGACATCGCGCAATTGCCCGAATGCAAACTGCCGTGCCTGCTCGCCAGTGGTCAAACCGTTATCGTTCATACTGGCTTCGCCGAACGCTTTTGCCATTTCGGCGAAATGTTTTTCCTGCGCGCCATTTTCCGCAGCCATGCCCAGATCCGGCAGACCGTCGCCGTCATTATCGAAGGGGTTTTCCGCTTGCTGTACGAAGCTATTCTGCCGGGCACTGGCGACGCCGCTTATCAGTGACAGCATCAGAAGTGTAAGGAGGGGATAATTCATAGCGTTAAGTTTAACGGTTTTGCCAGGGCTTTACAGCCGCAGACAAAATACCAGGAAAAACCTTATCCCTGCGCTTCGCTGCAACTACAGTTAATGCACCCCGTACCGGAGAGTTAACATGAACACTAAGCAGAAACTTTTGTGTAGTGCGATCCTGTTTTATGCCTCGCAGACCAGCGCCAGCGAGTTATTTACCCTGCAATCCCCCGCATTTGCTGATAACGCCTTGATGGAGAAAAAATTCGCCGGTAACGCCAGCAATAACCCGAACTGTACCGGCGAAAATTTTTCGCCGTCGCTAGTGTGGAACAATCCGCCAACGCAAACGCAGAGCTTTACCCTTGTCGTTCACGATCCCGAAGGCGCGACCGGGCTCGGTGTGACGCACCTTGTAGCTTATAACATTTCCCCTTCCAGTACCGGCTTTGCACAAAATGATCTGCGTGACGGCAAAGGATATACGGGCGGAAAGAATACGCCGGGCAATCTGCGCTGGCATGGCCCTTGCCCTCCGCCAGGTAGCGGCGCGCATCATTACACCTTCACTCTTATCGCGACCTCGCTAAAACCAACGCTCCCGGAAGGACTTACGCGCGAAGAATTATTCGCAAAACTGAAAGGTCACACGCTTGCCGCCACCGGGCTTATTGGTCGCTTTGGTCAGTAATTGTTGCGCCATTGCCTTTCGCCCACCGCGAGAGCGCAGTAGCATAGGCGCCACATGTACTATTTATCGAAGGAGTGAAGATGCAAAAGATCGTGATTATCGCCAATGGCGCTGCGTACGGTAGCGAGTCACTGTTTAATAGCTTACGGCTGGCTATCGCGCTGCGTGAGCAGAATAGCGACATCGAACTGCGGCTGTTTTTGATGTCCGACGCGGTAACCGCCGGGTTGCGCGGGCAAAAACCTGCCGAGGGCTACAACATCCAGCAGATGCTGGAAATTCTGACGGCGCAAAACGTGCCGGTGAAACTGTGTAAAACCTGCACCGACGGGCGTGGCATCACCGCATTGCCGCTGGTGGACGGTGTGGAAATTGGCACACTGGTAGAACTGGCACAGTGGACGCTGGCGGCCGATAAAGTACTAACGTTTTAATATTGCGGCAAGTTCAATATTATTTTCTTATGGATGGCGTTATGTCATCAAGTTTGCCTGCTGCGTTGCCGATAGCCACTTAAGACAACACAGCAGGTACTATAACTATGTTCAGATCGATTAAGTCCCGTATTATTGCAGCAACGGCGGGATGTCTCGCCAGCGCTTTGCTGCTTAACACCGTTATTAACTATCAGGTAACCCGCCAGCATAACCAACAAACCCAGCAGGATATTCTCTCCAGCACCAGCGCCAGTCACAGCATTGCGATTGCCGACTGGGCCGCCAGCAAAATGAACATGATTGCCTCCTTGCAGAGCGTGGCGTTAACCGACGATCCCGTGCCGGTTTTCGCACAGATTGCTCGCGCCGGGGGATTTATCAACGTTTATGTCGGTTATGCGACTAAAACAGCAAAATTCTCCGACCTGGGTGGCGTACCGGCGGATTACGACCCGACAATCCGCCCGTGGTATCAACAAGTGGTAAAAGCCGACGCGCCAGTTGTCACCGCGCCCTACGTTGACGCCAGCACCGGTGCGCTGGTGGTGACGTTTGCCGTACCGGTCAAAGAGAACGGTACGTTAAAGGCCGTAGTTGCAGGCGACGTCTCGATGGATAGTGTGGTGGCTAACGTGCGCGGCATCAGCCCAACGCCGAACAGTACCGGTATGTTGCTGGCCAGCGACGGTTCGGTGATTGCCGCCGCCAACGACAAGCTCACGATGAAACCCTTCACCGAGGCCATTAGCGGCGTCAGCTTTGAACAACTGCGGGCAGGAAAACGGGTGGAGGGTGTCTATGCAGGCGAGGATAAAGCGCTGCTGGCAAGCCCGGTCAAAGGCACCAACTGGTTGCTGGCAGTGGCGCTCGATAACGCTGATTCTAGCGCCGGGTTGCGCGCGCAACTGAAAGCCTCTGCTCTGTCGCTGATTGTGTTAGTGCTGATTGCCGGTGCATTGATGCACTGGATTGTTTCCACTCTGCTTAAACGTCTGCTGACGGTGCGCGATGCCATGAACGCCATCAGCAGCGGCACAGACGATCTCTCGCAGCGTTTACCGGTTGATGGCCATGACGAGGTTTCGCAAATCGCCCACGCCTTTAACGCTTTCAGCGACAAGCTTTCGGTGGTGATGGTAAAACTGCGTGATTCCAGTAACTCGGTACAAGTCGCCGCACAACAGATTGCCGCCGGAAACCAGGATCTCTCCGGGCGTACAGAACAAGCAGCGTCCAGCCTGCGCGAGACGGCCAGCGCGGTTGAACAAATCACGGCGTCGGTAGCGCAATCTACCGACGCTGCAGCGCAGGCCAATACTCAGGCGCATGTTGCCTCGCAAGCAGCATCGCACGGCGGTCAGGTGGTGACGCAGGCAATTAATACTATGCAGTCGATCGAGGTAGCTTCGGCAAAAATTGGCGATATCACCAGCGTGATTGACGGCATTGCTTTCCAGACCAATATCCTGGCGCTCAACGCCTCTGTGGAAGCCGCCCGAGCAGGTGAACAGGGGCGTGGTTTTGCCGTGGTTGCCGGTGAAGTGCGTAATCTGGCAAGCCGAAGCGCACAAGCCGCGAAGGAGATCAAAACGCTGATCGACTCCACCACCGAAAGCGTGGCAACCGGTTCACGCTTTGTCCGCCTGGCGGGTGACAGCATGACGGATATTGTCGCCAGCATCGACAGTGTGTCGGTGATTATGCGTGAAATTACCGTCGCCACCAGCGAGCAGATGAAAGGTATTCAGGAAATCAACCATGCGGTGCTCGATCTTGACCGGATGGTGCAGCAAAACGCGGAACTGGTGGTCGAATCGACCGCCGCCGCTGGCGCGCTACGTTCGCAGGCGACCGAGCTTGCTGAAACCGCCGGTCATTTCCGAATTTAATCTTATACCGGCGCGTTTTAACCACGGTTTTGCGCGCCGTCTTCTTTCCCTGCCGAATAATGTAATTTTTGTTTAATCGTTACGTCATTATTTGATCAAAATCAGCATTCGCCCCCCTTCCGTTTGGTGTTATGCACTGAGTGAATTGTGAACAAAGTCACGCACGGGGATCCTTCCCGCACGGATCGCGTTGTTAAAAAACTACGGGGTTAAAAATGGCGGTGGTAAAAGCAAGTCTGAAGTTATTTGGTGGGGATACAGTGGTTGTTCGCTGTTCTGAAAGTTGTCACATTCATTTGATGAGCGAAAAGAGCCGAACGCCGGACGCTCAAACGGATATTCTGAGTGTCCAGAACCGCGCAAGCGCCTATCTGGCTGTGCCGTACAGCGGCGTCTGGAGTGTGCTGATTGATAGCCACAGCCAGTCGCTGGAGCACTCGATCAGCTACGTTGCCGCTTAACGGCCGCGCTTAGCAGGCAAAACCAGGTTGCATCTCAGGGCCTGGTTTTTCTCCCCCCAACAGCGTACGCACTTTCCCCACCAGATCGTTCAGGCAATCATCCTGCATTCCGAGCTTTATCAGCTCCTGTTCCAGTGAGAAAAGATACTGCGCATTAGTGCCAAGCGGGCCGCTGGCGGCGGCAATCAGTGGGGCAATGGTCTGTGCACGCGTATCGGATTCATACAGTGGATGACGCGGATCCATAATAAACACCAGCGCATTCACCGTGCGGCCATCATCAAGCGCCAGTTTGCACCAGCTTGGCATGTAACAGCCGGTGATCATTTCGCGTTTCCACAGCAGCGTCAGCTCATCATATAAGGTGTCGTCAGATAAACGGTACGCCACACCCGTAGTGCGCCCACCCTCTTTCAGCGCCAGCATGCGCCCAGGCTGGCAGGCAGTGCCGCGACCAGCGGTTAAACGCAGGCAAAATGCGCGATGCCAGCCCGTCAGCGTCCCCGTGCAGGATTCGTCAAACTCCAGCGCCGGGTTCCACATCAGCGAGCCATAACCAAAAATCCACACCGGGCCATCGTCCGGGCGACACGCCAGCGTCGCCGCAAGCGATGCCGCTCGCTGTTCCGCCGACCAAAGTAACGACTCGTCAATATCGCCGAATGCCGTTTTGCAATCTGCTGTTCGCAAAAAATCACGCGTTAACATCTTCTACCTCCGCCACTGCCTGCTTCCGTGCGACTGCTTTACTGCTGCCTTCCCGGCATATGCTGCTTTAAGCGCAGCTTACTACGACCTTATGCAATTCACAGGCCGCTGGCAATAGCGTCAATCCATCGAATAGAGCTATAAATGGCGAAAGGTAATTATTTCATCGTGTTATTTCTTTTTATGCCATTTATCATCGTCGCCTTTCTGATATTCATTTTTAACCGCCGCCCAGGCAACACGGTGCGCCGTCTCCTCTCGGCTGGCGTCATCACGGCGATCTTCTTTATCCTTATATTGCTCCCAGGCGCTGTTAAACGCCTCTTTATAAATTTCCTGCGCATGTGCAGGCAGCACATGTTGCACACTATCCGGTAGATCAGATTTCGCTTTATACGGCATTTTCACGCTCCTTTTGGCTTAAAGAAGTAAGCCTGGACGACAAACACCGGGCACGCCAGCAGAGAGAGTAAAATGCCAGATAACAACACCTATCTCACTGTAAGATAAATACAAATTAATCAAGAATGCGCATTTTGTTTTGTTGGCAACAAAACGAAGCGCGGAGGGTAAAACTACGTAAAAAACCCCATGAAAACTGCGATTTTTGCTATTTTATGACCCGTTCTTTTTCTATCTATAATTCGCAAACACCTGCACTGTGATGGAGCATCATAATGACAACAACGCACGAGGCGGTGAAAACCCGCCACAAGGAGACATCCCTTATTTTCCCGGTGCTGGCGCTGGCCGTGCTGCTTTTCTGGGGAGGTTCGCAGTCACTACCAGCGGTTATCGGCATTAATTTATTAGCACTGGTTGGTATTTTATCCAGCGCGTTTAGCGTGGTGCGCCACGCAGATGTGCTTGCCCATCGGCTAGGCGAACCCTATGGTTCACTGATCCTCAGCCTGTCGGTGGTTATTCTTGAAGTCAGCCTGATTTCCGCATTGATGGCGACGGGTGACGCCGCACCGACGCTAATGCGTGACACGCTCTATTCCATCATCATGATTGTCACCGGTGGCCTGGTAGGCTTTTCGCTACTGCTGGGCGGGCGCAAGTTTGCCACGCAGTATATGAACCTGTTTGGTATTAAACAGTATTTGATTGCCCTGTTTCCGCTGGCGATTATCGTGTTGGTTTTCCCGATGGCGCTACCGCAAGCCAATTTCACTGTTGGCCAGTCGCTGCTGGTGGCGTTGATCTCGGCTGCGATGTACGGCGTGTTTCTGCTTATCCAGACCAAAACGCACCAGAGTTTGTTCGTCTATGAGCACGAAGACGAAGGCGACGATCCACACCACGGCAAACCGTCTGCCCACGGTAATTTGTGGCACACGCTGTGGCTGATTATCCATCTGGTTGCGGTGATCGCCGTGACAAAAATGAATGCGACCCCGCTGGAAGCGTTGCTGACAGAAATGAATGCACCAGTGGCATTTACCGGTTTCCTGGTGGCGTTGCTGATCCTCTCGCCGGAAGGGTTAGGTGCGTTAAAAGCGGTGCTGAATAATCAGGTGCAGCGTGCAATGAACTTGTTTTTTGGTTCAGTACTGGCGACGATTTCCCTCACCGTACCTATCGTGACGCTGATTGCCTGGCTAACCGGCAACGGCCTGGTGTTCGGCCTTGGCGCGCCGGAAATGATTGTCATGGTGACCTCGCTGCTGCTGTGCCAACTCTCGTTCTCCACCGGGCGTACCAATGTGCTCAATGGTACGGCGCACCTGGCGCTGTTCGCTGCGTATCTGATGACGATATTTGCCTGAATGGCAGAGACAAAAAACCCCGCTATTGCGGGGTTTTTTATGCTTACTCGGTATCGAGTTCGCCGAAGCTTTTCACCAGATCGTCAATCGCTTTGATCTGTTTTAAGAACGGCTCCAGTTTATCCAGCGGCAGCGCGGACGGGCCGTCACATTTGGCGTTATCCGGATCCGGGTGCGCTTCAATAAACAGCCCTGCCAGGCCTGTAGCCATCCCGGCACGCGCCAGTTCGGCAACCTGAGCCCGACGGCCACCAGACGCCGCGCCGAACGGGTCGCGGCACTGCAACGCGTGGGTGACATCGAAAATCACCGGCGAGTTATTGGAGACTTTCTTCATCACGCCGAAGCCCAGCATGTCGACAACCAGGTTGTCATAACCGAAGTTCGCGCCGCGATCGCAAAGAATCACTTTGTCGTTACCGCCTTCGTGGAATTTATCCACGATATTGCCCATCTGTCCGGGGCTGACAAACTGCGGTTTTTTCACGTTGATGACCGCGCCCGTTTTCGCCATCGCTTCAACCAGATCGGTCTGACGCGCGAGGAACGCAGGAAGCTGGATCACATCCACCACATCAGCCACCGGCTGTGCCTGTGACGCTTCGTGCACGTCGGTGATCACTTTCACGCCAAAGGTCTGTTTCAGTTCCTGGAAGATTTTCATCCCCTCTTCCAAACCCGGCCCACGGTAGGACTTGATGGAAGAACGGTTGGCTTTATCAAAAGAGGCTTTGAACACGTACGGGATGCCAAGTTTCTGGGTCACGGTAACGTAGTGTTCGCAAATGCGCATTGCCAAATCGCGGGATTCCAGCACGTTCATACCACCAAACAGGACAAACGGCAGGTCGTTCGCGACGTTAATGTCGCCAATGCTGACCACTTTTTGTTTCATAAAATCGCCTTATCGAGTGTGAATCGGAACAAATTTTTAATGCAGGGTAATCTGTTTATGCGCAATCGAATTGATTTGCGCGCGGATCATTTCGCTTATCGGATCCTCAGGACACTGCTCTACAAAGTAGTTCAAATCATTCAGCGCCACATGGTCACAATCCAGCTGCGCGTAAATCAGACCGCGATCGCGGATCTCATACGGATCTTCGGGATTGAACTGCAACAGCGCTTCGCTCGCGCGCAATGCCAGCTCCATCTGCTGTTCTTCCATCAGCGCCGACTTCAGCGTATCCAGTAATTTGCGGATCACTTCGGCGTTGTCGGCTTCATCGAGATCTTCATTAAACAGCTCGGCAACCGGGCTGATATTACCTTTCAGCCACACTTCCAGCGTGTGTTCATCCAGCGTGTCGCCGTTAAAGGGGTTAATCAGCCACATTTCGCCATCCAGCCATTCGGCGCGCAGGATAAGCTGGGTCGGGAAAATCACCGGCGTCAGAGGAATCCCCAGTTGACCGGCAACCCACAGTAAAATCGCGCCCAGCGATACCGCGCTGCCCTGACGGTTTTGCAGCACTTTATCCAGCCACAGCGCGTCAGATAAACGGTATACGCCGCGGGTATCTTTAAAGCCCCATTCGCCGTAAAACAGCTCGACGAGTTTTTCCAGTTGCCAGTCCTGAGGCTTTGCCTGACCAATCTCTTCACGTGCCAGACTGAGCAACCGCTCCAGTTCGTCTTGCACATATTGCGAAGGAAAGTCATCGCGAATCAGTTCGGAAACAAGGATCATCCCGTCGCATAACGGCGCTTTGTTAAATTCGAAATCAGCTAACGATCTCATGTCTTACCCCAGTATCGGTACTTTTGTGGCGGCGAGTTTAATGATGATGTACAGCACCACCAGCCCCAGCAAAAAAGCGATAAAACCCCTTTGCTGGCTGCGCGGGCGATGTCGCCCCAGCGCAATAAAACCCAAAACGATGTAGATGATAACGCCAAACAGCTTTTCAGTCAGCCATGCGCCTTTAACCGTAAATGGCAAATAGCCCGTTACCCACATCAACCCTGCGCCGCTCAGCAGCAGCACGGTATCAACCGTGTGCGGCACAATCCGCACCCAGCGTGCGTTAATACGCGGATTGCCTGACCAGCGCCACCAGTAACGTAAAACAAACAGGCTAATGGTGAGCGCAACAGACGCCAAATGCAATGTAATCAGCAACTTAAACGCATTCATTGTCGGTTACTCCTGCAAGGGCCGTTGCCCCAGCGTCAGGCGTTCGTTATCCGCGTAATCCCGACACGTTGCGACGTGCTGCCAGCCGTAATGTTCGAAGGCAGCGCGAACATCTGCACCCTGTTGCCAACCGTGTTCAAGCAGCAGCCAGCCCCCAGGCAACACATACTGCCTGGCATCATCAATAATGGTGCGTAAATCCGCCAGCCCGTTATCAGCCGCCACCAGCGCACTGAGCGGTTCAAAACGCACATCGCCCTGCGCAAGATGAGGATCGTGCTCATCGATGTAAGGCGGGTTGCTGACAATCATCGCGAATTGCTGCCCTTCAAGCGCACTGAACCAGCGACTTTGCAGGATCTCAATATTGGTGATATTCAGATGTGCGGCGTTGCGTTGTGCCAGCGCAACCGCATCCGGAACCAGGTCGACAGCAGTGACGGTGCAATCCGGACGTTCGCTCGCCAGCGCCAGCGCGATTGCGCCAGTGCCGGTGCCTAAATCAAGAATGCGACACGGTAAGGAAGGAAGACGCGCCAGCGCCTGTTCCACCAGACATTCGGTGTCCGGGCGCGGGATAAGCGTTGCCGGAGAGACAAACAGCGGCAATGACCAAAACTCACGCACGCCAATCAAGTGCGCCACCGGTTCGCCATTTACACGACGAGCCAGTAACGTCGCCAGCTGTTGCTGCTGCTCGGCTTCCAGTGACGTTTCACCAAAAGCGAGGATAAACGTGCGCGATTTGCCTGTGACGAAACCCAACAGGATCTCCGCATCGCGGCGCGGGCTTTCGCTCGCAGCAAGCTCGCTTATCGCCTGGCGCAACCACTGTTGATAATCCATTATTCCTGCTCGGAGAGCGCCGCCAACTGGTCGGCCTGGTATTCCTGCACAATCGGTTCGATCAGCATATCCAGCTTGCCTTCCATCACTTCGTCGAGGCGGTAAAGCGTGACGTTGATACGGTGATCGGTCACACGACCCTGCGGGAAGTTATAGGTGCGGTTACGATCGCTGCGATCGCCGCTGCCAAGCAGGTTACGACGGGTCGACGCTTCTGCCTGCTGGCGTTTTGCCGTTTCAGCGGCGCGAATGCGCGCACCGAGCACTGACAAGGCTTTTGCTTTGTTTTTATGCTGTGAACGTTCATCCTGGCACTCGACCACAATTCCGGTCGGAAGGTGGGTAATACGGATGGCGGAATCGGTGGTGTTAACGTGCTGACCGCCCGCACCGGAAGAGCGGAAGGTATCAATACGCAGATCGGCCGGGTTGATATCCGGCATTTCGGCTTCCGGCAGCTCTGGCATCACGGCCACGGTACAGGCAGACGTGTGAATACGCCCCTGCGATTCCGTTGCCGGAACGCGCTGGACGCGATGGCCGCCGGATTCAAATTTCAGACGCCCGTAAACACCTTCGCCGCTGATTTTGGCGATCACTTCTTTAAAGCCGCCGTGCTCACCGTCGTTGGCGCTCATGATCTCAACGCGCCAGCGGCGGGATTCGGCATAACGGCTGTACATACGGAACAGATCGCCAGCAAACAGGGCGGCTTCATCGCCGCCGGTTCCGGCGCGAACTTCGACAAACGCATTACGTTCATCATCGGGATCTTTTGGCAGCAGCAACAGTTGCAATTGCTGTTCAAGGTGTTCACATTTTTCTTTCGCGTCGCGCAGTTCATCCTGCGCCATGTCGCGCATTTCCGGGTCGTCGAGCATCATCTGCGCGGTTTCAATATCTTCCTGAACCTGTTGCCAGTCAGTGAAACAGCGCGACACGTCGCTCAGCTGCGCGTATTCGCGCGACAGCGCACGGAATTTGTCCTGGTCAGCGATGGTTTGAGCGTCACCGAGCAGCGCCTGAACTTCTTCATGGCGCTCATGCAGGGCTTCCAGTTTGGCAACGATAGAAGGCTTCATAGGCGTTAATGCACCTTTTAATAATAAGAGAGTGTTGTGCTAATCCAGCCCGAGGCTGTTGCGCAGAATATGCAGACGCTCATCGTCCCCGTCACGGGCGGCCTGCTGAAGAGATTTGGTTGGGGCGTGGATAAGGCGGTTGGTCAGTTTCCACGCCAGGTCTTGCATGATAGCTTGCGGATTGCCACCCTGCTCCAGCGCAGCAAGCGCTTTGGCAGTCAGCTCGTCGCGCGCAGTTTCAGACTGGCTGCGGTATTCGCGAATAGTCTCGCTGGCGCTTTGCGCACGCAGCCAGGCCATAAATTCACTGGTTTCCTGGGCGACGATGGTTTCCGCCTGCACCGCAGCGGCTTTACGCTGCGCCAGGTTGTGCTGAATAATACTTTGCAGATCGTCGACGCTATAGAGATAGGCGTTCGCCACTTTGCCTACTTCCGGCTCGACATCGCGCGGCACGGCAATATCCACCAGCAAAACGGGCTGGTTACGCCGCGCTTTCATCGCGCGTTCCATCATTCCTTTACCAATAATCGGTAGCGGGCTGGCGGTGGAACTGATCACGATATCGGCATCTTTCAGGCGCTCATCAATGTCACTCAACGAAATAACTTCTGCGCCGACTTCATCCGCCAGCACCTGCGCACGTTCACGCGTACGGTTGGCGATGATCATTTTCTGCACTTTATGCTCACGCAGGTGGCGCGCAACCAGTTCAATGGTTTCGCCCGCGCCCACTAACAGCACGGTGACCGACGCAAGGGATTCGAATATTTGCCGCGCCAGTGTACAGGCGGCGAAAGCGACCGATACCGCACTGGCGCCAATATCGGTTTCCGTGCGCACACGCTTGGCGACGGAGAATGACTTCTGGAACATACGCTCCAGATCGCTGGCGTTGTCATGCCCACGCTGGGAATCAGCAAAGGCCTTTTTCACCTGGCCTAAGATTTGCGGTTCACCCAGTACCAGTGAATCCAGCCCGCTCGCCACGCGCATTAAATGGCTGACGGCGTCGTTATCCTGATGCCAGTAGAGACTCTGGCGCACTTCTTCTTCACGCAAATGGTGATAATCACACAGCCAGCGCACCAGCGCTTCTTGCAGGTTATCCCGCTCTTCGACGCTCAGATAGAGCTCGGTACGGTTACAGGTTGACAGCACCACACCGCCTTGCACCATCGGCTGCGACAGCAGGCTTTCCAGCGCCTGGTCAAGCGTTTCCGGCGAAAAAGCAATGCGTTCTCGCAACGAAACGGGAGCCGTTTTGTGATTGATGCCAAGTGCTAAAAGGGTCATGAGCGCGGGAATAGTACCAACGTTGATAAGGTTAGACTGTACGCATCATACAGGATGAGTGAGGTCAATAAAAGAGACACTACCCTTTCGGAGTAATTGGTAATTTAATGATTTAAGACAACTTGAACGTAGACGCTGTTTCAGAGCGGCGCTAGCATTAAGCGTAATACTGCAACCTTGCAAGGATTTCCCCTCGTTATGACTCTGCCAGACTTTCGCTTTATTCGCCTGCTGCCGCTGGCAAGCCTCGTATTAACCGCTTGTACGCTCAATGCGCCAAAAGGGCCGGGACAAAGTCCGGACTCGCCGCAGTGGCGCGAACACCAGCAACAGGTGCGCAGCTTAAACCAGTATCAAACCCGCGGCGCATTCGCTTATATCTCTGACGAACAAAAAGTGTATGCCCGCTTCTTCTGGCAGCAAACCGGGCAGGATCGCTATCGTCTGTTGCTGACCAACCCGTTGGGCAGCACCGAACTGGAGCTGAACGCCCAGCCGGGTAACGTGCAACTGGTGGACAACAAAGGCAAACGCTACACCGCTGATGATGCCGAAGAGATGATTGGCAAACTGACCGGCATGCCGATTCCGCTTAACAGCCTGCGCCAATGGATCCTAGGCCTGCCAGGCGATGCCACCGATTATAAGCTCGATGCGCAATACCGTTTGAGCGAGCTTAATTACAATCAGGGCGGCAAAAACTGGAAAGTGGTATATGGCGGATATGACAACAGCCAGCCTTCCCTGCCGGCCAATATGGAGTTGAGCGACGGCAAACAGCGCATCAAGCTGAAAATGGATAACTGGATTGCCAAATGACGACGTGGCCCGCTCCGGCGAAACTCAACCTGTTTTTATACATTACCGGCCAGCGCGCCGATGGCTACCATACGTTGCAAACCCTGTTTCAGTTTCTTGATTATGGCGACACGCTGACCATCGAACCACGCAGCGATGGCGAAATCCGCCTACTGACACCGGTTGAAGGCGTACCAGACGAAGAGAACCTGATTGTACGCGCTGCACGTCTGCTCATGCAGCGTGCGGCAGAAAGCGATCGTCTGCCTGCGGGTAGCGGCGCAGAGATCGCTATCGACAAACGCCTGCCAATGGGCGGCGGCCTCGGCGGCGGTTCGTCAAATGCAGCAACCGTGCTGGTCGCCCTCAACCATCTGTGGGGCTGTAATCTGAGCGTCGATGAGTTAGCCGAACTCGGCCTGCAACTGGGTGCCGATGTGCCGGTGTTTGTGCGCGGTCACGCCGCTTTCGCCGAAGGGGTTGGCGAAATCCTCACGCCGGTCAATCCGCCGGAAAAATGGTATCTGGTGGCGCACCCTGGCGTCAGCATTCCCACGCCCGTGATTTTCAAGGATCCGGAACTGCCGAGAAATACGCCGCAAAGGTCAATTGATACGTTATTAAAATGTGAATTCGGCAACGATTGCGAGGTTATCGCAAGAAAACGTTTTCGCGAGGTTGATGCCGCGCTTTCCTGGCTGTTAGAATACGCGCCGTCGCGCCTGACTGGCACAGGAGCCTGTGTCTTTTCCGAATTTGACACCGAATCCGCCGCTCGTCAGGTGCTTGAGCAAGCCCCGGAATGGCTACACGGTTTTGTCGCGCGAGGCGTCAACCTCTCGCCGCTAGCGCAAACCATGGCCGGGCAAGCTGAGCTCCGGTGACAACGTCACACCTGTTCCAGACGTTGCATCGCGCTCTTTAATACACCGCATGGATAGAATTCAGCCCTGAGCGCACATTTTGGCCGATTCTATCCACCACTGGACGCATGCCTGAGGTTCTTCTCGTGCCTGATATGAAGCTTTTTGCTGGTAACGCTACCCCGGAACTAGCACAACGTATTGCCAACCGCCTGTACACTTCTCTCGGCGACGCCGCCGTAGGTCGCTTTAGCGACGGCGAAGTCAGCGTACAAATCAATGAAAATGTACGCGGTGGTGATATTTTCATCATCCAGTCCACTTGTGCCCCTACCAACGACAACCTGATGGAATTGGTTGTGATGGTTGATGCCCTGCGCCGTGCTTCCGCAGGCCGTATCACCGCGGTCATTCCTTACTTTGGCTATGCCCGTCAGGATCGCCGCGTGCGCTCTGCCCGTGTACCGATTACCGCAAAAGTGGTTGCCGATTTCCTCTCAAGCGTCGGCGTTGACCGCGTACTGACCGTTGACCTGCATGCTGAACAGATTCAGGGCTTCTTCGATGTACCGGTAGATAACGTATTCGGTAGCCCGATCCTGCTCGAAGATATGCTGCAACTGAATCTGGACAACCCGATTGTGGTTTCTCCGGATATCGGCGGCGTCGTTCGCGCCCGTGCGATTGCCAAGCTGCTGAACGACACCGATATGGCGATCATTGATAAACGCCGTCCGCGCGCAAACGTCTCCCAGGTGATGCACATCATCGGTGACGTGGCAAACCGTGACTGCGTTCTGGTTGACGATATGATCGATACCGGCGGTACTCTGTGCAAAGCAGCGGAAGCGCTGAAAGAACGTGGTGCGAAACGCGTGTTCGCCTATGCCACTCACCCGATTTTCTCCGGTAATGCGGTAAATAACCTGCGCAACTCTGTGATCGACGAAGTGGTTGTCTGCGACACCATTCCGCTGAGCGATGAGATCAAAGCGCTACCGAACGTACGTACGCTGACGCTGTCTGGCATGCTGGCTGAAGCTATCCGTCGTATCAGCAACGAAGAATCGATTTCTGCCATGTTCGAGCATTAATCGTTGCTGTATAAAAAACCCGCTCAGGCGGGTTTTTTTAGCTTTAAATATTATTTGTATGATTTATTAATTAGTTATCGAATGATTTCCAGGGGACGCCAGACCATTGTGAACAGATTGTTCTCACCTCATGTCATGCCTTTTCGCGCGCTGATCGACGCGTGCTGGAAAGAAAAATATACCACCGCCCGTTTCACCCGGGATCTGATTGCCGGCATAACGGTAGGTATCATCGCTATCCCTTTGGCGATGGCGCTGGCGATCGGCAGCGGTGTGGCTCCGCAGTACGGGCTTTATACGTCGGCGGTTGCCGGGATTGTTATCGCCCTGAGCGGTGGTTCGCGCTACAGCGTTTCTGGCCCGACGGCAGCCTTCGTGGTGATCCTGTATCCAGTTTCGCAGCAGTTTGGTCTGTCGGGCCTGCTGGTGGCGACGCTGATGTCAGGCGTGTTTTTGATTCTCTTCGGGCTGGCGCGGTTTGGTCGGCTGATTGAATACATTCCGCTTTCGGTGACGCTTGGTTTCACCTCCGGGATCGGCATTACCATCGCCACCATGCAGATAAAAGATTTTCTTGGCCTGCAAATGCCGCATGTGCCGGAACACTATTTGCAAAAAGTCGGCGCGCTGGTGATGGCGCTGCCCACGCTCAACCCCGGTGATGCGGCGATTGGTATTGTCACCCTCGCCACACTGGTTCTGTGGCCGCGCCTGCGTTTACGAGTGCCGGGACATCTGCCCGCACTGCTGGCGGGCTGCGCGGTGATGCTGGTGGTTAATCTGCTCGGCGGTCACGTCGCGACCATCGGCTCACAATTTCATTATGTACTGGCGGATGGTTCCCAGGGTAACGGTATCCCGCAGCTTCTGCCACAACTGGTGCTGCCGTGGGATCTACCCGGTTCTGAATTTACCCTGAGCTGGGATTCGCTGCGCGCATTGCTGCCTGCAGCCTTCTCTATGGCCATGCTCGGTGCCATCGAATCGCTGCTGTGCGCTGTCGTGCTGGACGGTATGACCGGTACCAAACATAAAGCCAACAGCGAGCTGATTGGCCAGGGGCTGGGCAATATCGCCGCACCGTTCTTCGGTGGGATCACCGCGACCGCAGCGATTGCGCGTTCAGCGGCCAACGTCCGCGCCGGTGCGACGTCACCCATTTCGGCAGTGATCCACTCCCTCTTAGTGATCATGGCACTGTTGGCGCTGGCTCCCCTGCTCTCGTGGCTGCCGCTGTCTGCCATGGCAGCGCTGCTATTGATGGTGGCGTGGAACATGAGTGAAGCGCACAAAGTGATTGACCTGCTACGCCGCGCCCCGGTGGATGACATCGTGGTGATGCTGATTTGTATGTCACTGACCGTGCTGTTCGATATGGTGATCGCCATCAGCGTAGGGATTGTGCTCGCGTCACTGCTGTTTATGCGCCGTATCGCGCGGATGACGCGCCTGGCCGTAGTGAACGTCAGCGTGCCGGATGATGTACTGGTGCTGCGTGTTATTGGCCCGCTGTTCTTTGCTGCCGCAGAAAGTGTGTTTAGCGACCTGGAAACCCGTATCGCCGGGAAGCGCATTGTGGTGCTGAAATGGGATGCGGTGCCAGTGCTGGACGCAGGTGGGCTGGATGCTTTCCGTCGCTTTGTCAGCCGTCTGCCAGAAGGTACTGAGCTGCGCGTCAGCAACCTTGAATTCCAGCCGCTGCGCACGCTGGCACGCGCCGGGATACAGCCAATCCCTGGCCGCCTGTCATTCTTCCCTAACCGCGACGCGGCCTTAGCCGACCTCTAATTATGATGCGCAGCGGCGCATCATCACCTCGATCGCCCGTTGTAGCCATTGCAGCACCTCGGGCGTCATCCAGGTTCCCTTCATCAGATGCGGCTCCTGCTGCATCGCACTGCGGAATTTTTGCTGCGTCTGTGGATCGGTTCCGGCATAAGACTGAAACAGTTCAAGCCAGTTAGCGGCCAGCCCCTGAGCCTCGTCAGACTCGGGATCCAGCGACTGACGTTGAGCGATATGCAGTTTTGCCACCAACGGTGGCCACTCCATCATGCGCTCAAAGTAGTGCGCACGGGTAAACGCCATCTCTTGCGGCGACAAATAACGCTGCCAGATAGCGAGCTTACTTTCCGCAAAACTGCGGGTAATAAAATCGACCGCTTCCTGCGTAATGCCCGTTTGCTCACGCATTTGGGGTTCCACGCGGTGCATCTCATTTAAGCGGGTCAGAAACTCCGGTTTATTGGCGGTATCCTGCTCCAGCCGCGTCATCCAGCGGGTTGCCAGATCTATCGCGCGGGGATCATCCACCGGGCACTTCTGCGCTAAAAGGGTTTGTACTTCGCTCACCATTTGCGCCCAGAACTGTTCGCGAGCCTCATCGCGCGCGGCAAACGGTAATTCTTGTAACTCTTGCGGGCTAAACCAACGATCGTACATTTTCATTAACTCCAGGGTCTGTAGCCAGGACTCCAGATCAGGCTCCACGCCACTGACGAGACCATCACGCAACGCCGCAAGCTGTTCGCGCAGAGTGACAATATTGCGCATTTGCTTGTCGAGCAGAGCGATTTGGTCATCCAGTAATTCCGCCAGCGGACGCGTTTCCCGCGCCAGATAATCCCCGATTGCCGCCAGTTCCATGCCCGCTTTCGCCAGCGCCTGGATCATATGCAGGCGTTTGACATCGGCGAGCGCATAAAGCCGGTATCCGGCGGCGCTTCGGGCGGAAGGCAAAAGCAGACCAATTTGCTCATAGTGGTGCAACGTACGCACACTGATCCCCGCACGTCGCGATAATTCTCCCACCTGAATCAACATAGCTGCTCCTTTCTCACCCACAGACTGGACTATCGAGCCTCACGTTACGTGAGGGTCAAGAAAAAAGCCAAAAAAAACGGCTCCCGCAGGAACCGTTATCGAAACGTATTTTTTATCCATGATGTTGCCGGTCCCGGCGGCAGCGCTTATCGTAGTGGCGCACCCACCAGTATTTATCGCACACCTGTTCATGACCGCTCACGCGGGCACCTGCGAGCCAGAGAACGGCTCCGAGGAAGATACTCAGCACAGCGCCATGGGCAAAAAACTGCGGCAGGTTAAGTTGCGGCAACTGGTTTAAAATGGAATAACCAACGCCGACAACCATCACGACCAACCCCAACCCCATGAGCACATTACCGAGCAACGAAGCGTTTTTGCGTTTCATCTGTCACCTCCGGAACGACGGGTTGGATGGGATAACCCCAATCCTTGTGCATAAAGTATAGACAGCCACCTTTTTAGCGGTTGCGGGCACGATCACAATTACACATCTCTGACTAACACAAATTTACAAATAACCCACTGAACTACTTGAAATTCGAATGGTTGATGTGAGCAATCATTATCGTTTCTCGCGTTTCGTTGTGAGAATTTTGTCTTCACGCCCCGCACAACGTAAACTACGCGCCGGACATTGACCTGGTCAGGAATAAAAAGTGACGATTAAACTGATTGTCGGGCTGGCGAACCCCGGCGCTGAATATGCCGCGACGCGCCATAACGCAGGCGCCTGGTATGTGGACTTGCTGGCGGATCGCGCCCGCGCGCCGCTGCGCGATGAGCCGAAGTTTTTCGGCTATACCTCGCGCATCAATCTGGCCGGCGAAGACGTGCGCCTGTTGGTTCCCACGACGTTTATGAACCTGAGCGGTAAAGCGGTCGCGGCGATGGCAACGTTTTACCGCATCAACCCGGACGAAATCCTTGTCGCTCACGATGAGCTTGATTTGCCGCCGGGTGTGGCGAAATTTAAGCTGGGTGGCGGCCACGGCGGCCACAATGGTCTGAAAGACATCATCAGTAAACTGGGCAATAACCCCAATTTTCACCGTTTACGCGTAGGAATTGGCCATCCGGGTGATAAAAACAAAGTTGTCGGTTTTGTGCTGGGCAAACCACCTGTTTCCGAGCAAAAGTTGATTGACGAAGCGGTAGACGAAGCGGCGCGTTGTACCGAGATTTGGCTGAAAGAAGGTTTAACCAAAGCCACCAATCGCCTGCACGCCTTTAAGGCGCAGTAAGCGGGTTGCGGCGGCATTTTTACCGCGCGTAACAACGGTTACGTGTATAATAGGCAAAGTTATTCACTTTTCTACAATCTGTTTTTCGCAACAGGTTGATTATCAAGATATTAAGGTAATTACATCATGGGATTCAAATGCGGTATCGTTGGCCTGCCCAACGTAGGTAAATCCACCCTGTTCAATGCGCTCACCAAAGCAGGTATTGAAGCGGCGAACTTCCCGTTCTGTACTATTGAGCCGAACACCGGTGTCGTACCGATGCCCGATCCGCGTCTGGATAAACTTGCGGAAATCGTGAAACCGCAGCGCATTCTGCCGACTACCATGGAGTTCGTCGACATCGCCGGCCTGGTAAAAGGCGCGTCCAAAGGTGAAGGTCTGGGCAACCAGTTTTTGACCAACATCCGCGAAACAGAAGCGATCGGCCACGTTGTGCGCTGCTTTGAGAACGACAATATCATCCACGTTGCGGGCAAAGTGAACCCGGCGGAAGATATCGACGTTATCAACACCGAACTGGCGCTTTCAGACCTGGATACCTGCGAACGCGCGATTCACCGCGTGTCCAAAAAAGCGAAAGGCGGCGATAAAGACGCGAAAGTTGAGCTGGCCGCGCTGGAGAAATGCCTGCCGCAACTGGAAAACGCCGGTATGCTGCGCGCACTGGATCTGAGCAAAGAAGAGAAAGAAGCTATTCGTTACCTGAGCTTCCTGACCCTGAAACCGACCATGTACATCGCTAACGTGAACGAAGACGGCTTCGAAAATAACCCGTACCTCGACCAGGTTCGCGCTATCGCTGAGCAAGAAGGTTCCGTGGTGGTACCGGTTTGTGCTGCGGTTGAATCTGATATTGCCGAGCTTGACGATGAAGAGCGTGACGAGTTTATGGCCGAACTGGGTCTGCAAGAGCCGGGGCTGAACCGCGTGATCCGCGCCGGTTACTCCCTGCTGAACCTGCAAACTTATTTCACCGCCGGTGTGAAAGAAGTGCGTGCCTGGACCATCCCGGTTGGCGCAACCGCGCCGCAGGCAGCGGGTAAAATCCACACTGACTTCGAAAAAGGCTTTATTCGCGCGCAGACCATCGCGTATGAAGATTTCATCGCTTACAAAGGCGAGCAAGGCGCGAAAGAAGCCGGCAAGATGCGTGCAGAAGGCAAAGAGTACATCGTGAAAGATGGCGATGTGATGAACTTCCTGTTCAACGTCTAAGTAATTTCTGTTGTCTCATGGGATCTCAATGCTTCCCATGAAGACTGACAAATCATCTAAAATCCACGCAGTTGCGTGGATTTTTCTTTTCATGACGTCTCATGCAATCTCACTACAGCGCAGCTGAAAATGAGTACAAGCATGAGTACAATCAGTTTCCATCTTCGTTTTAGGTGAGTACAATAGCGGTATAAGAAATAGACAAGGACTCGCTATGCTCACTGATACGCAATGCCGCACTGCCAAGCCGAAAGAAAAACTCTATCGACTCAATGACTTCAACGGTCTCTACCTCGAAGTGAAACCCAACGGCAAAAAGGCATGGCGCTATCGGTTTAAACTCAACGGCAAATCCAGCATGTTTGCGTTGGGTGAGTATCCAGCAGTCAAGCTCGCCGAGGCGCGGGAGAAATGCGAGCAAGCACGTAAGCAAGTAGCAGAGGGAGTAAACCCGGCACAAGCTAGGCAGCTAGATAAAATACGCAAGGTCAACGATGCCTCCAACACCTTTGAACTTATCGCCAAAGAGTGGTTGCAGATGAAAGACTGGGCCAACATCACCAAAACGCGCCGCCTTGATATGCTTGAGCGTGTAGTTTTCCCCACCATCGGCAAACTTCCTATCAGGGAAATCACCCCGCACCACATTCTTAAAATTCTTCAGGAAACGGCTAAGCGCGGCGCACCGACAGTTGCCGCTGAAGCACGACGCACTATTTCATCGGTTTTTGAGCTGGCGGTCGCGACGCTCAGAGCTGATAGCGATCCTGTCTGGCCGGTGCGTAAGGCCATTCCGGCAAATAAAACGCAGCACAAACAGGCCTTGATCCCACAGCAAATCGGGAAGCTATTAAGCTGTTTTGACAACAGTCGTGGCTCATACCAAGTTAACTATTGCATGTGGCTAATGTGGTGGACGCTGGCGCGGCCTGCCGAAGTTACCGAAGCGGAATGGGCAGAGTTCGATCTCGATAACGCACTGTGGACAATTCCGGCAACGCGAATGAAGGCCCGCAGAGAACACGTTATTCCCCTTCCCTCACAAGCGGTCAACATGCTCAGAACACTACAGGGATTAACCGGGCATCGACAGCATATCTTCCCGGGGCGAGATAACCCGCGTGGCCCGATGACATCGCACTCACTGCGCCAGCTACTGAAAAGCCTCGGCTGGAGTGGCACTTATAGCCCACATGCCACCAGAACCACAGGTAGTACGCGTTTAAACGAGATGGGCTATCGTCCTGATGCAATTGAGGCTCAGCTTGCGCACGCTGATACCAATAATGTGCGCCGAACGTATAATCATGCAATCTATCTTGAAGAACGAGAAATTATGATGCAAGAATGGGCGGATAAACTGGGCGTGTGGATGACAGAATTCAATTAGAACTTATTAAGCCTAAGGAACCACGACGATACAACTCCAAGCCGAGCATCTCTCAAGGTCCACTTTGAATAGACCCTAGTTTCCTAGACTGTTCCGTACCTCATGAACCAGGCACTTTCATAAACTGCAGGGGGTTGATCCTCACAGGCACTATGGCGGCGTTTAGCATTATAAAACATCTCGACATAATCGAAGATATCCGCCTTCGCTTCTTCCCTATTTTTATAGATCCGTTTCTTTATGCGTTCCCGTTTTAGCAACTGGAAAAAGCTTTCTGCCACTGCGTTGTCATGGCAATTACCCCGACGACTCATGCTGCTTTTTAAATTGTGAGCTGTCATAAAATGCTGACATCTTTCGCTCGTATATTGAGAGCCCTGATCTGAATGGATTAATACTTCTGCCGTTGGTTTACGTCGCCATACCGCCATCAATAATGCATCCATTACTAACTCAGCGGTCATTCGTCCGCCCATGCTCCAGCCGATAACCCTGCGTGAGAAGAGATCAAGAACAACAGCCAGATACAGCCAACCCTCATGCGTCCTTATATAAGTCATGTCACTCACCCAATGCGTATTTGGGGTTAGGACAACGAACTGGCGTTCAAGGTAATTTGGACTGGCAAAAGAAGGCTTTCCGCCACCGTAATAGCGTCGTTTTCGGTATCCAGTCTGAGATGCTAGTTCAGCGAGCCTCATCAGGCGCGCGATCCTGTTACGTCCGACGCATTCACCCAGATCTTTCATATCGAGCCAGATTTTTCGATAGCCGTAAACCGTACCGCTTTCAAGCCACAGTCTTTGTGGCCGGGATAAATCGGAACTAATACCCGTCGCACGGAGTGAGTCAGCGCATCTCAATAGGATCCCCCAAATGCGCGCCGGTACCGTGAGTCTTCACATAGGCCAGCCGCTCGATACCCACCTCGTGACGACGATACAGGTCGCGGATCAGCTTGCTTTGCGACTGGGCATTAGGTGCCATCAATCCGTTGCTTTTTCCGCCATGGTTAAGACCCGTAGCGACAATGGAGCCGTAGACGCGCAGCCCCCGCGCTTTGGTTTCGCCATAGCACGAGGGGGTACGGGGTTAACATCTCCAGCATCTCGTCAAAGTATTTCCCGGCCAGTGAAGCGTGCGGCGGCTGGTTGCGCATGATTTGCGCCGGGCTTGCATCAGGCCCGGTATCGGAAAAGGTTTCATCACCAGACCTCCGCCCAGTCCTTTCAGCCGGTTACTGAACGGCATAATGGCGCAGCATAACCCCGCCTTTACCGCCTGGATAATCTGGAAAGCGCGTCAGAATCCCGAATTTCTAATCCCAGGCTTTGGGTAAGCTCTGTGTATACCAGTCAGGTGCATAGTCCCTGTCCATTGTCCGGGCTTTATTATCTATATTATCAATGACCTGAAGGTCACTTTTAGACAAACTGAGCCTGTAGGCATCAAGATTAGCTTGTAAATGTTTTTTATTTGTAATACCACAGACCGGAATATTATTTAACTTTGACATTTGCCATTTCAAAATAACCTGGTGCGGGGTTGCATTCACTTTACTTGCTATGTTAACGATATCGCTGTGTAACGATGCCTGCCCCATCGCAGTTGGTCGATATGACATAATCATTAGGCCATTATTTACCGCATAGTCAAAAAGTTGTTTTTCTTTAAAAAAAGGATGATGCTCAATCTGTATAAATGAAATATCAGAAAAATTGTTCAAAGCATACCTTAGATATACAAGAGGAAAATTAGATACGCCGATATGCCGAATAACTTTTTGTTGCTTTAGTTCCACTAAAGCTGAAATGGTTTCGCGCAGTGGAATATTAACAGAAGGCCAATGAATAAAAACGAGATCAATATAATCAGTATGTAAAGCAGTAAGACTCTTACCAACAGCGCCGAGAGCAAATTGATACTCCATTTCGGTGAGATGGATTTTTGTTGAAATAAAAATCCTGTTACGCTCAATACCACTCGATAAAACACCAAGACCAATGTCAGTTTCATTTTTATATGAACGCGCAGTATCAATAATACGATAACCGGTATTAATAGCGCGGTCGATAAGCGCGATACACTGCTTGCCTTGCAAGCGGGAGGTTCCGAGGGCTAGCGGAATATATTGAGGATCTTTTGCTAACGGAAAGTTATCACAGTCCATCGTCTGTGCGCCTCATTTAATAATTAAATTAAACGGAATCAACGTACCTGCATGCATTATATGTTCTTCTTCAAATTCACCTGCAGCAATAATAATGGGGTAAACCACATCACCAGATGCTCTGGCATACGAAAAACGCAAATCCAGGCGATACCCGTCATCAAGCGTGCAAAAAACCACCTCTTGCACGCTATTTTTATCCGAACACTTCCATTTTGTTTTGTTTTCTAAAATATTCCAGTTATGCTCAAACGATTGTTCGAAAATATCAACATACATTCGTTTATTTACATATTGAGTGAGAATGCCGGCTGTAATTGATATATGAACCTCGCAATCCTGAAAAACAATATTAAACTTTATCGGTAGGATATTACCATCAGACATAAAAACATGATGTTGGCATAGCGGACGAACATCATCACTATCTATTTCAATAAAAAAATCGTCGTTTCTTTTCACTGAAAAATTTTCACCACGCAATGGTTCAATCAACATTTCAGTTTTAATATGCCTGTATAGATAATAACTATGCTGCCAGCTTATATATTGCCAAAATCCTCCCCAAATACAGATCAACCTTGAAAGATTATTATTAGCAGCGGGGGCGATTTTTTCTATTATATTTAACAGAGAGGAATCCGCCAAAAAACTGTGCATAACACGTGCAACAAATTTTATAGATTCTACCGCTTTTAATTTCCAGACAAGTTGGGTGAAGCGCTGTAAATTAAAATTGTCATCAGTTAAATATTCTCTTATTTCCAGTAACTCAACAACTTTAACGGCTGGAGAGTGTCTTATACTAACTGATGAGCGCGAAATAGCGTTCCGATAGCAATGGGCACAATGAATGATCGCCGCCGCCGCAGCATCAGGGAGCCGAATAGAGAGATTATTAACATAGGCTATCTTTTGTTCATAAAACAACAAATCATCGACAATTAATCGGCAGACTTCAAGTTTACCATGGTGATGCATACGCAATAATTTGTCATCGTTTTTTGTTACGCCTGCGTCAGGCGTGGTACTCCAAACCGGATAATGGCGATGTAAGTCAATTTCGATATCAAATGCAATAGCAGTAAGTAATTCATGTGGAGAGACATCATGGGTATGCGCAGATGAAAGAGTAATAAGTTTATTTTTTAATTTTTCAGAATTTGTTGATATTAAATCAACGTCATGACACCATCTTAATCGTTCTTCTTTCGGGTTCGCAAGGTATAATGAAAACCCTTTTAATAAAAACATCACAACATTTTCTGATGCCATACTTTGACTGAGGGACTGCAAAGCGCCGATGATATGGTAGAAATTATGTTGCACTTCATCATATGCAGTTCTTAACCAGCTAAGATCACTTTCTTTAATTGTCGCGAGAGGAAAGTTGTCGCCGTGAAACAGAATGTAGCCAACAATCCTGTGCTCATTAACGATTTGATAGAGAAGCTCACTTGAATAATCCTGCTGCAGATGATTTTTCATAGTAACCAGGCTGGATAACACTTTTAAATATTGCATACTTTATCCTGTTAGCTATTGCAATAATTAGTTGATGCCTACAATGAAAATATTTCATATGTCGCATGGCTCGTAAAATAGTATCTCATGTGTTTATGACGGTATGATGTAAGCTCACTGAATAAAAAAGTGAGAGTATACTGTAATATGGTATACTGAATGAACTATCATACTGATAAAGGTCATATCATGCAGACACTCCAGGTAAAGCAAGTCAGTTGCGTAAATGAAGATTTAGCCATCTCACTGAGCACTTTACTCAGCGAACTTTCTGCTAAATCACCATGCCTGACAGCGGAAACAATTAATACGATTCTTCATTCAGATGCAATACAAGTTTTTGTCGCCAGTGCTGATGAAAGGCCCGCTGGTATGCTGACCTTAATCTCAGTCACGCTCCTCTCCGGAAAAAAATGTATTATTGAAGATGTCATCGTTAGCCAGGAATTCAGGCGTAAAGGCATTGCAGCCGAATTAATTCATGCAGCCATAGCTTACGCGAAGAATAATGGAGCACGTTACGTTGATTTGACATCCCGACCTGAACGACTTGCGGCAAATGAACTTTATCAAAAAATGGGATTTATGCAACGCACGACCAATGTGTATAGATTTACATTATAATCTTGCATGAATTATATTATCTGCAGATACACGATTATAACATATCGAATAATCTGAAACATAGCCCGCAAATTGCTGTAAGGCAGTTTGTGGGCTTGCGGCACACGGCGATTATCACTGTAATTTATTATATCAAATGAACGAGCTTAGTATTGCAGTAAATTGCCTGTTGATTCTCTCCATTATCTCTTTATCAAACATGTTGGCATCATAAGATATACCGCCCCATAAAGCACCATTGTGGATATACAGGTCAATAGTGATCGGCCTTTTTGACAATCCATTATGCAAAAATCGTGGATGTGCTGTTATTCCGGATAATTGCAGATTCGCCAAAGGTTCACGCTGTAAAGAGACGCCAATCTCCGAAAGACGTACCGACGAAAACGCCTGCATTTTATCCAACTGTTCACTGATCCTTTCATAGGCAACAATATCCTGCGAAAGAAGCTCCGGCAACATGGAAGAAACCGCTTTCGTCAAACTATGCGTACCTAAAAGAGGATCAATCGCAATGCGTAATATCTGCGTATCGGATATATACCCGACTACATTCAATGATTCCGCCGTACGGTTTTCCATCGGGATGGTAATAACTAAATCGTCAACGGAAAACTCAACGTGAATAGTCATAGCAATGGCAGCAATAATCAGCGAAAACAACGTCACGTGTTCTTTGATGGCTGTTTTCTCTAAAACACGGGTAAACGTCTCAGGAAAAGAAACCGGAATTCCTGCGCCTAAAAAAGGATTGATTTCTGTTAATGAATTCGGCTTTGGCCATATGCCTTTATAATTATTTAATTTTTCCAGCGCCTGCTCGAGCAAAGCTGGTGAGTTGCGGTTGGCAAGATTAAACTCATCCCATATTAGATAATCAATATATTGAATTTGCTGTTGACGGTCGACACTGGAAATATTAATTGATAAATTATAGTAACGTGTCAGATCGTCATATATAACGGAAAAAGAAGCGCCGTCGCAAATAATATGATTAATCACTAACACAAAGATAAAGCTGTCTTCTCCCCTGGTTATTAAAGCACTACGCAAAAGCCCTGGTAAAGCGAGGTTAAAAGGAATTTTTGTATAATCCGCTATCCATTCATCAACGGGGCTTTGCAGATCCTGTTCACGGAGATTAAGCATCTCAATAGCGATATCACTGCGAACCTGTTGCATGATTTTCCCATTTCGTTCAAAGAACGAAGTACGCAGAGATGCATGTTTATTAACAACAAACTGAAGCGCCTCATTCAATTTTTTATACTGAACATGACCTTTTAATTCAACCACATGGTAAACATTTCGCGACGCATAACCAGGGTTCTTACTATGCAACAGATACAACCGCGCCTGTACCTCAGAAGTGATATATTCAGTTTTATTAAAAATTTTCATGTCAGGCCGGGTGGCGATGACTGTTGCATCAGCAGAATTCAGAACAGAGAGTAAATCACCGCAAACCGGATGCTTAAAAATCAATGACGCAGCTATTTTCACCCCCAGTTGCCCCTGCAAATCATAAGCCATCCGGACCGCTAACAAAGAGTTTCCACCGTCATTAAAGAAATTTGAATTAACGCTAACAGAGGCAGTGCTGGTGAATTTCCGCCATGTTTCAGAAAACCATTCGGGAATAATCTGCTGGTCTGTTCCGGCAACGTATAACAAACGTCTATCCACTTTTCCGTTGGCTGTTAATGGTAACCTTTCAATAAAAGTGAAGGTTGCCGGAACCATATATTGGGGTAAATGCTCATTGCAATGCCGGCGAATGTCATCAATGCTAACATGACTTTGCGGCGAAGGAACGATAAAAGCGGATATTGTGTCGTAAGCGGAATTATCCTTTTTATTCAGCAAAACATATGCATGCTGAACGTGTCGATTAAACTCCAGCACAGTCTCTATTTCGCTCAGTTCAATTCTATAGCCACGGAGCTTGATTTGATTATCGCTCCGCCCTATATATTCTATTTCACCATTTTGCAATAAGCGCCCGCGATCGCCGCTTTTGTACAACCGCAGCCCGCCAACCCAGGGGACAAACTTCTCTGCTGTTAAGCGCGGATTGTCCTGGTATCCTAACGATACTGAAGTACCATAGATGCAAATTTCACCAACTTCCCCCTCTATCTGTCGTTCGCCATTAGTATCGAGAATGACTATCCCGGTATTATGCAGCGGAACGCCCACACTGCGGCAAGCCGTATTAATATCCGTTGCCATGACATCTTTGAAAGTACTATGTACTGTTGTTTCCGTAATGCCATAAAGATTGTAGATCTTTATGGCACCGGAAGTCGCAGCAATGAACTCTCGGGCGAGAGAGCCGGATAATTTCTCCCCGGCGCACAACACCGCTCTCACTGAAGAGTGTGCCAATGACTGCCCGGTCTGAAGAACAAAAAGCAGAGAAGATAGCGCAGAAGGTGTTTGGTTTAAAACCGTAATACCGCTCGCGATAATATATTGTATAAATTCTTGCGGTGCCCTCGTCAACGCATGAGGAATAATTATCAGCCGCGCTCCTGCTGAAAAGCAGCTCCAGATCTCCCAGACGGATACGTCAAAAGCATAAGAATGAAACAAAGGGCAGATATCAGTAGCGGTAAGCGAGAAATAGTAATCAACGCCGTTGAGTAGAGATTCGACATTGGCATGGCTAACCATTACACCTTTTGGGCCACCGGTGGTTCCAGATGTATAGATAACATAGCATAGTCCGGGCCCACTATCTGATGGTAGATTTTCACGTTCGACCGCGGGTGTAGACAATAAAGATGGGAGTTGAATTGATATTTTCTCTATTGCCAGTTCTGACGCAAGTAATGGCGGCGAGCCAGCAGTAAGCAGTAACGTCGTTTTCGCTGAGGCGATCACCTTCTTTGCGCGTTCAACGGGAGTGCGGGAATCTATCGGCAGGTATGCTGCACCCGTTTTAAGTATTGCTAACATACCAATAATGAGCTCGACACTCGCTTCCATACACAGAGCAATCAACTTTTGTTCCCCTCCGTATTGAATCAACTGCTTTGCGAGCACATCGGAACAATGATCCAGCTGTGCGTAAGTCAGACTGGATGATAAGTCACTAACGGCGACATGATCAGAATATTGCCGGGCACGAGTACGAAAAAGTTTGCATAATTCCATAGATCCTCCTTTTCTTCATTTTGCAACTATCGATTCGATTGCAGTATTAAGTTCAAATAGAAAAGAATCGGCTAATTTAGCTATTGTTGACGTCGAATACTTCGATGTATTAAATTCAATGCAGGCATATATTCGCTCTGCAGATATAGCATTAAAAACAAACTCAGCGTCAAATTTTGCCGTGTCGAGATAAAAAACATCGTGAGCAATGTCGTCAGATGCGACATCTTCCTTACGCGACGTTCTGAAGTTTATCACAACGCCTGAAAATGGATGCGATGCTCTTTTATCAGCCGGATCAGCAATGAATTTGTAAAACTCATCTTGTAATACATCTTGATTATCAAGTGTAAAGCCTATGGCGGCATTAGCGTGATGAACTGTCTGTTCAAAAGAATCATTGTTGGCCATGGAGACCATTAGCGGCAAGTAGTTTGAAAAGCAGCCAATTGTATTCTCAAAAAGAGAATTCCTGCGATCAGAAACAATTGTGCCAAGCCTTAAATAATGCCTTTCAGCAGTACTGATTTGACTTTTAAATATTCTTGCACATGCAGCAAGCAGTACGGAAAATGCAGTTACCTCAATTTTCTCAGCATAAGAAAAAACGTTTTTCGCCAGAATGTCAGGCATATTTATTGCATATCTTGCACCATCAAATGTGTTGGTTGAAGTATCCGTGTTTGTGCGTATTGCTAATTCAGGGGTAACGGATTTCACTTCTAAAAAAAATCTCTTCCATGCACTCAAACTTTTTATTTCCGCCAATTTCACGCTTTGCGATACTGTTCTCCATTGACTATAATCGATATATCTGGCGCGCTGAGCAGGCTGCGCACACGATGACGATAACGCACTCTGCAATTCATTTCTTAAAATAATCGAAGATTCGTTGTCAAATATTGCATGGTGTACAATCCATAAAGCCACCACCGGTCCATTATCAATACGGAAGAGTGCAATGCGGTATAACTCTTCTTCTGGACAGCAGAAAGGTTGTGCAGAAAACGCAACAATTTCAGCAAAATCACCACTAAGTGCATGGAATTTAACTTGCCCAACGGCATGTATTTTTTGCCGTGGTCCCAGATCGTCAAGCACAAAATTTGAATGAAATACATCATGATTGCTAATCACTTTGACGCAGGCGTCGCGTACTGAATCAATATTAATGTGCGAAGAGAAAGTAAATTTAATAGCAACATTGTATGCTATAGATTCAGGTTCAATAAGCTGTGTTAGCCATATTGCATGCTGCACGGGGGGCATCATTGCTTCAGTAACCGCACTCAATACGAATTCTTCTCGTTGATTGGATATCCTCGCAAGAGAGTTGCGCCGATCAATTAAGCCAGATATATATCTTATGGTTGGAGAGGTAAAAAACTCTTTAACGCTAATTTCAACGCCCCACTCCGCATATATTTTCGCCAATAAACGGATAGCAAGCAGTGAGTGCCCGCCAGAGGAGAAGAAATTCGTGTCAAGGGTGATATAACAGCCAGACTCAAGAAGTGTAGACCAAATGAATCTCAACTTTGAAATAGTTGCATCATCTGCATTAGCATCATCCGCTGTACCCGTCTCAATTATTTCCGGGAAAGCCTTTACATCCAGCTTGCCGCTAATCGTGACAGGCAGAGTTTCAGTTCGTACTAACTTTCCCGGGATAAGGTATGATGGACAGCGATCGGTAAGATAATCCCGCACTTGCTGTTCAGGCGTATTATTATGCGAAACATAATAGCCCGCCAACGAGACTATCCCATCATTATTTGTATAAGTGGTTACGCGGGCCAAATGTATATCTGGGTGGCTTAATAAATAATGCTCAACTTCACCCAGTTCGATTCGGTACCCACGTATTTTTACCTGGCTATCATTTCGACCAACAAATTCTATTAAGCCATCTGCCGCAACCCTTGCTATATCTCCCGTTTTGTACATTCTCGTGCCCGGAACAGCGGGTTGGAAAGGGTCCGGGATAAATTTCTCGGCGGTCTCACGCGGACGATTAAGATAGCCGAGGGCAAGGCAGACACCACTAATATATAAATCACCGGAGGTGAAGGGTGGACAATGTGTGAGATCCTTGTCCAGGATATATAAATTCACCCCATCGATAGCTCGACCTATAGAAACGCGATCATTAGTATATCCACGCGTAGCATTCCACCATGAAACATTGACCGACGCTTCAGTTGGCCCATAAAGATTATATAAATCTCCGCGCAATATATTATTATATTTACTGATCACATAATGCGGTAACACTTCTCCATTACACAACACAAATCTAAGGGATGTACAGGACGCGATATCGGGATGCTCAAGCAACAACTGCAACATGGTGGGTACCATTTCACATGCCGTAACCTCATATTGCCTGATTGCTTTTACAATACAAGCTGGGTCTTTATGTTCGCCATCGGGGAGTATAACCAGCGATGCACCTGCAACCAGAGGCCAAAATAATTCACCGACAGAAACATCAAATGTGGCAGGTGTTTTATATAACACGCGCTCGCCAGTGTTAAGCTTTAAAGCTTCGCAGGCCCATGAAACACGATTCGCAATACCACGGTGAGGTACCAGCACGCCTTTAGGTTTGCCGGTAGAACCTGAAGTATAAAGAATATAAGCCCCCTGCTCAGGATGAATTATCGCTGCGGGATGAGCGAGCGACGTTGGCGTAATATTCGCAACTTCAAGTATCCTGGCTGTAAGACTCGTCACACGACTCCGTAGTTCCTGTTCAGTAATAATAATATCGATACAGGCATCATCGACAATATCGCGCAATCGCTCTGCAGGAGCATCAGGATCTAAGGGGACAAAAACATAGCCAGAATGTAATACGCCTAAGATAGCAACAGGTAGCCACATTGAGCGTTTGAGTAATATACCAATTCTTGCACCAGAATCTAAATCATAGCTGATAAGCTTATTGGCAACAGTAAATATGAGCGTCTCCAGGTTCGCATAACTGATAGTCTCATTTTCTGCGATTAATGCAGGATGATCCGGCGTCCGGCTAGCCTGCGCCAGAACCATTTCGTGCACCGGGATAAATTTATGTCTGGATGCAGCCCTCTCAAGGACAGATGTCATTTGCCTTACCGAATTCAATTTATTTAACAGTGTCGTAATAGTATCCGAAGGTGCAGCCAGGGCAAACTCAACTAATTGTAAAAAATCACATAGTAACTGTTGAGAAAAATCATGATCAAAAAGATCGGTGCTATATTCCAAAACAGCAGTGGTTTCTTTGCCACAAAAAACACAGAGTGTTAGATCAAACTTGGCTGTATTATTATCCGTAACGATGGATTCTACATTAACCCCGGGTAACTCAAATGCAACATCATCGCTATGATGCAAGACAAACGCAACCTGTACCAATGGATTATGCAACAGTGAGCGCTCGGGATTAATCTTTTTAACAATCGCATCGTAGGGTATATTGCTAAACTCAAAAGATGTCAGGGTATTCTCCCTGACATCTTTTAGTAATTGACTAAATGATTTTGTGCCATCAATAACCGTGCGAATAATAGAAGTGTTAACGAACAGTCCAATTGTCGACTGATATTCCGGTGAAAATCGCCCTGCCGGCATCGTTGCAATTGCGATATCATCCTGGACACAGTAGTGTTTCAGCAGCAGAGTAAAAACACTGAGATAGAGCATAAACGGCGATATCTTATGTTGCTTACTCACTTTCAGTGCTTTTTGGACAATGTCATCATCAATGATTACGCGGGTTAACGCACCCGCCGTACTCCTCTCCTGAGGTGGCGATTTTACTTTAGGTAGGGTGAGTTGGCTTTGCATATTCGACAGATAATCTGCATAGCGCTGTAACAAAATTTGTGTCTCTGCTTCATTCATCCAGTCGCGTTGCTGTGCTGAGTATCTGGTGTAATTTTCTGTGTTTTCTCTCTGCGTAATGGGCAAACCTGGCGCTGAGTTAGAATATAATTCTTTAACCTGAAGATGAAAAGTTTTCCATGACGTAAAATCAGAAATAATATGATGCATTGAGATAAAAAGAAACCCATGCGTATTATTATGCGCAAGCCAATAAACACGTATCAACTCATCATGCTCAAGGTTGTATGGCTTACGCGAAAGTTCATTAATTGTGCTGAAAATAGTCTGCGCGCCATCACGATTATCGTTAACATCAACGCTGGTTTTTAGGCGAAAGACCCGGACAGGCCGCGCTGGAAGTACCTGCTGATAAACTATACCATCTCGTTCAAAAAATTTTGAGCGAAGCGACTCATTGGTCTGGATTACTTTGTTAATAGCGCCTTGCAAACGCTCGATATCGAGACCGCCGGTAATCTGGTACGTATAGTTAATATTGTATTCAACCCCTTTTTCATCCATGCGATTTAAAAACCAAAGCCGTTTTTGCGCGTATGATGCTTCAGAAAATTGACCTTCCATCGCGGATTTCGGCAATTTCACAAACTGGTTATTTTCGTTCATCATAATTTAAACCTTAGCAGCATGGAGCAGGCTGGCGAGACGATACAAGCTCTCTTCCACTCGCTGAGCGGGGAGTCCAAAGTCGACCAGACAAGCAACTTCATCGACATCCAGGTCATTCAATGCTAATAAGGTGTTGTTACAGTGTTCAGTGGTACCGATTAAACTATGCCCGGAAAGATACCGTTTATAACCATGTTCGGCGAGAGCCAGCGAGTCAGCCGTTGTCAGTTTTGCCGCATCCTGGTTCAGATTTGATGTTAGCATCATAAAATGCAGCAAATAGTCGACAAAAGCATCTTTGGCAGTATCTGCCGCACTTCCTTGATCATCTACATAGGCATGTAAAAGTACCGTGACTTTTCCTTTCCCACTTGAGTTTAATGCCTTGCGATAAGACTCACGATATAACTTAATTTTTCCGCGTAGTTCATCGAGATCATGTCCAATTAAATGTGTGAGTAAATTAGTGCCAAGTTGACCCGCATTTTGAAATGTTTCCGGGTTTGTTGCAGCAGTTAACCACACGGGCAGTTCAGAGGAGAAAGGTGTAGGGTGAAGTATCCGTTTTTCGCTGCCAGCCGATGGATCTAATAAGCCATTGCGCCAATGTGCTCTAATTTCTTCCAGCCGTGTATTCAATAATGATCTGCGCAGCGCATAATTTTCGGGAACCGCATAAAAATCATCAGGATTCCAGCCCGATGCCAGTCCCAACCCAACGCGTCCTGCAGAAAGATTATCCAGCATTGACCACTCTTCTGCGATGGCCAGAGCAGGCCGGATTGGCGCGATTACGCTTCCAGCCCTTATATGAATCCGCTGCGTTTGCGCAATAATTGCCGCACCTAAAAGCGCAGGGTTAGGGAATGCACCGCCGAACTTATGGAAATGACGTTCAGGTAACCATATCGCCTCGAAACCGAGCTCGTCGGCTATTTTAGCTGATTTAATAATTTGTTCGTAATTATTTGTCGCAGGCGTTAGTTCCGTCGAAAAAAAACATAAACTTAACGCTGGCCTGGAGTGCCTGACTTTGTCATCAGATGCTTTAAGTGAAGGAGTGACCGATATTTTACATTCCGTAGCTAATATCGCGCATTGATCATGAGTATTATCCTGCAGTACCCTCTCAGCGCTTTGGCTGACTGCAAGATAAAATTGCGAAAATGTTGAGTTATCAAACAGCAGCCTTATCGCGATTTCTTTGCCGGTGAGTTTGCGCACATGACCAAGCAGTTTGACTGCCAGCAGAGAATGTCCTCCAGACTCAAAGAAATCATCCTCATCGGCAACCGCATTAACGCCTAACATCTCAACCCAAATTTTTGCCAGAGAAGATTTAAGATCATCCGGATGGCAGCTAGTTGATATTTTAGTTGAGCCACTGGCACTCTCTTCCCATGTTTTTAATCTTTGTTCTAACTGGTTTGCGATAATAATTTTTTGTGGACATTGATATCTGGATACATATTCCAGAATCTTAATAGCCTCGTGTTCAGGGATAGCGTAATGTTTTAATTCATCTGCAAGGGGAGAATGGGGAATCGACGTCAGTTCCCAGGCATCCCACGCCAGACTAACGATGTCGCCAGTTACTTTTGTTTGCGCAGCAGTCACCGCATCGTCCATCATCGCGTTAGCCGCTGCATATGCACCGGTACCCACACCGCCTAATACAGTTGAAAGCGATGAAAATAAAATTAAATTTCCCAGATTACCCGCTGTGGTCAGAGATAATATTTTATGCAGAACCCCTGATTTTGTAGCATGGTGCTGATCCCAGTAGCGTAAATTAATCTTATCGATTAACCTTGATGGCTCTTCATAATACCGACCAGCATGCACGAGTACATCAATCTTATCAAAGTATTCTGCTATGTTTTCGCTGCGATCGCTCGACTCAACGACTATCCTGCCTGGGGACAGCTTTTCTAGTTGCGTAATTCTGGCCTGCCGTTTCTGCGCATTATCAGGAGTTAGCGTTCCCTGAAGCGTCTCGATAATCACAAGTGTTTCTGGTTTGTATTGCTCAAGAATATGGCGAGAAACGATATAGCCATACCCCTCAAGTCCATCGATGATGACATATTTCCCGCCATGACAAAATAAAGGACGTTTGCGCAGTGATAATTCACCCCAACGTCTCTCAACATACGTCTGAGAAGTTCTGCCATCGATTAACTGGATCGCTGATGGTATATCTTTAGGGCACTGTAATTTTTTAAAAATAAGATCGCAAATTATCTCTGCGGGCTGCAGACTATTTATATAGACATTTCCAACAGTCAGTCCACTCTGTTCCTGGCTGATAACCCGGGTTATTACAGAGTTCAGTGTCGGAATATTTTCACGATTTGAGTTCGATATCTCTTTTTTTTCATATGCGACAATAACAACATTTACAGAACGCCCGTTTGTTATTGCCTGCCATAGTTGGGTAAAATGCAAAAGAAGTGGCATGGTGGTATCTATGTGGCATTTATTTCCCGCAGCTTCGTGGCAATAAGGTTTCTCAAGAAGAATAACCTGGCCCGGGAGTTGCCCTGATGCCCTGAGCCGCATGAGCCCGGACTCTAGCGCAACTTCATCGTTGATATTAATGCTGTAAGTCCCGGCATTATGTTCTCTGAGCTGAAACTCAAGCATATCTATTGTACTTCGCCACGCTTCCGATTCACTTATTATCAGGATGTTCTCAGCCAAGTTATTAACCGTATGCTGATTTATTTCATAATTGTAACGCCATACAGGTTCATATAATTGAACATACGGCAGTGAATTGCTTTTACCAACAGTACTCGCAACCCTGGAAAGCCAATGCCGGGAATCTGCAAAAGGATAGGTTGGAAGAGATATTTTACGGCCAATTTGTGCGCAACCGAGTGACTTCCAGTTGATCGGGGTTCCCATCTCCCAGGCGGCAGCGATGGCCTGGTAGAATGCGACAAGACAGGATTCAGACTCACGAGCAACAACAATTGCGCGTTCAGCTAAGCGCGGGTATTCCTCTGCCAGAATATGGGTCAAAACCCCACCAACGCCGAGTTCTATAAAGAGATCAATATCCTCAGAATCAAGATGTTGACTGATAGTATTAAACTGCACTGGCTGGCGAGCATGTTCGAACCAATAATCAGGATTACAAAGTTCATCCTTTTCTGTCACCGAACCAGTTAAATTCGAATACATTCTAATCTTCGGTGAACTAAACGCTATCGAGGACAAGACCTTTTTAAAGTCGGTAGCAATCAACTCAATATCATCAGAATGGAAAGCCCGATTAGCATCCAATTTGCGGGTTTTCACACCTTGCCCGGTTAAATCAGTAAACAGGGTATCCACAGCTTCCGGGCTCCCCGAGAAAATGGTCTGATAATCGCCATTTACAGCGGCTATTGATATCCCTGCGGGTACAGTGATATCGGCGGAATTTATCCGTGCAGCCAGCATCGCACCCTGGGGCATGGATTGCATTAATTCGCCCCGGCGAAGAATTAATGTCATCAGGTCGCTGGCATTAAAAACGCCTGCCATTGCAGCCGCGCTATACTCACCGACGCTGTGGCCAATCACTACATCAGGGACGATACCAAGTCGTTTAAGATACTGGGCTAGCGCATACTGATACATGACTAAGGCTGGCTGTTGCCATTCCGTTTCTTTTAATGCCGCAGTGTCGTTGTCCTCTTCTAACATTGCAGGTTCGGTGAGTAACCGCCGTAATTTTTCACGTTTTGATTGATCGCTGATCAAGGCAAGACATTGTTCCAGTGCCTGTGCAAATTCCGGTTCTTGTGCATAGATTTCCGCTGCAAATCCGCGAGGTAAACGTCCCTGTCCCTGAAATAAAAAAGCGATACGCTTGCGCACTTTTGTCTTATTGCTCCGGTGTGGAGACAAAGAGGCGATAGCTGACACGGCTTCTGACTTGTTTGTAATAACCGCCGCGGCGCGAACAGGGAAATGGACTCGTCCCTGCTGGAGGGTATAGCTGATGTCCGAAAGCCCTGCTACAGAGAGGTCTGCGGGTATTTTTTTTAATAGCATATCGCGCTGCTGCTCAAACGCAGTATCTGTTTTAGCGGAGATTGGGATAATCCATGGATATTCGTTCTGCAATGTCCGCGATTCTATATTTTGTGCGCCTGGCGGTGGCGCTTCAATAATCACATGAGCATTTGTTCCGCCAATACCAAATGAACTAACACCGGCCCTGCGAGGATATTGAGCTGCGGGCCAGGGGATGGCAGTTGCAGTTGTTCTGAACGTGTTTATCTTTCCGGAATATTGTGCACGTTGACGCAGATTTGCTAATGGTGGAATAACGCCATCTCTCACCGCTAATGCCGCGTTTAGCAGGCCAAACAGGCCTGAAGCTACATCAAGATGACCGATACTCCCTTTTGCAGAACCAACATAGGGATAAGCGTTTGATTCACCGAAGCCTTGCTCCAGAGCCTTTAATTCAATCGGGTCACCAACCTGCGTCCCTGTACCATGTAATTCAACAAAACCTATTGACTCTGGCTGGCATGCCGAATTGCGTAAAGCTGATTTAATAACCGCAGCCTGGCCATTAATACCCGGCGCTGTAAAGCCAACTTTCTCTGCGCCATCATTATTTATAGCAGAACCTTTGATCACTGCTATAATATTATCGCGTTGTGCTTGGGCATCTGTGAGTTTTCTCAATATCATGGCTATGACACCATCACCAGGTACTGTACCATCGGCATCGGCATCCAGCGGACGGCATACTCCGGTTGGCGAAAATATTCCGTGCGGATGATATTTGTATCTTGCGCTGTCAAGAAATTTAATGGATGCTGCAGCAATCACCGCGATATCACAATCACCCCGTTCTAAAGCGTTACATGCCTGATGAATGGCAACCAGCGAACTTGAGCATGCAGTCTGAATATTAATGGCCGGTCCATGTAAATTGAGTAAATAAGCTATTTGCGTAGCTGTAAATTCGGCGGCGATACCGATTTGGTTTTCAAGGTCAAGAATGGCCTCATCAGAATCTGATTGAGCCGTAACCCAATCCTGATAGCGATTACGAGATACAGAGGTAAACAGACCTATCGTGTTGCCCATGTCCATTGCCGCATAGCCCGCTTTTTCTAACGCCGCCCATACATGCTGAATAAGTAAACGACGCTGCGGATCCATATTTACCGCTTCTCGCGGTGAGATGCCAAAAAAAACATGGTCAAATTGGTCTTTTCCAGGAATTTCTCCCTGGGACTCAACATCAAAAGCGCCATTGGAATCGATGATCTTCTTATTCTCTGTTGTTGAACTAATAAGATTTCCGCCTTGTAATATATTGTGCCAATACTCATCGATATCGGAACAATTTGGCAAACAAATTGATACGCCCACAATAGCAACAGAGGTTTCGTTATCCTGCATATTCAGCATATATCTTCCTCATTTAATTTTTGGCAAAAATAAAATCCCGGAAACGCCGCGCAACGTCTGAGGGTGAAATCGACGGCCGTGGTAGCTGACTCAGCGAACCAGAGGCAATTTTCATATGAATAAAACTGCTTCCCTCACCTGTCGTTTCGGTGAGATGCAGTGCATTGTGCAAACTGAGAATATCTTCACATTTATAGCAATACCGATAACCCGCAGCAGAAGCCGCCTGACTGAATTCAAATGGTGCAGTTGGCTGCCCGCCTGTTGAATCATGGACACCATTATCTAAAACAACATGCAGCAGATTTTTAGGATTCAAAGACCCAATAGTGGCAAGTGACCCCAGTTTCATCAGAAGTGCACCATCTCCGTCAAATACGATGACCTGTTTCCCGGTATTAAGTGCCACACCTAATGCCATGCCTGAAGCGCATCCCATCGACCCGACTTGATAAAATTGCCCGGGTCGATCGTCAAGAGAATAAAGTTCCCGGCCTCCCTTACCGGTACTGATTATTACTGCTGCGTTAGCGCCTGGTGACCATTGCTGAAATAGCGCTAATACTTCAGCTCGTGTCGGTAACATAGCCTGCGCATCGGTATTGCCAGAGAGCTTGCTTATTAGCGAGGGAGGGGGTTGGCGATTAACGACAACATCTCCAGGTTCGATGACGCCATCGGGTACAATAATCGCGAAGGATTGCCCCTGCTCTATGACATAATATTTCGCAGCATCAATCACCTGTTGCAAGTTTTCAGCATCGCCGCTCAGCACCCGGTTAGGGATGGCGAGTAAGTCGAGCAATGGTCTGGTAATACTGCCCATAAATGCATGCTGCGGTTCGTCTTTTTTACCCGGCTCTCCCCGCCATGAAATAATCAGTAAACAAGGTATACGGAACGGATTATTTAATGAGGTAAGCGGGTTTACCGCATTGCCTAAGCCTGAATTTTGCATCAAAACCACGGGGACTTTACCTGCAAGCCGGGCTCCCGTACCAATAGCTACAGCCTCGCCTTCACTGGATGCACCAACATACCTGCCATTAGCAGACAAAATGGCTTCATTCATCAGGGTCGTTAAGTAACTGCATGGGACCCCCGTCATAAATAAGGGTCCCAAAGTAGCAAGTCGATCATAAATATCTTTCGCACTGAGCATGTTATCACTCCATGAATCAAAAAAATGGCATGGGGTAATTATTTATAAATCATTAAACAGGCATTAAGAACTATATTTCCGCTCGTCCTGGTATAAGCGCTGGTAGTCCAGCAACTCAAAAATATCATTAACGCTGGCGATATTATTTTCTATAAATGAAATATTACCGGCCTGTTTTATTGACGCATATGTGCCACGTAACGAGGTAATAACTGTACGTATAGCGTGATTTGCCCAGATAAGATTCGATATCCCAACGCGCTGCAAGTCTTGCGGATTTACATCATAATACGTTGTCGGCACGGCGACGAGGGGCGTTTTCCCGGACCATGATGATGCAAAATCCATCACTTCCCGAGGGCTTTTACTTTTAGAGTGAATAAGAATTGCATCAGCACCCGCTTCGGCATAAATATTTGCCCGATGGAGAGCATCCTCCAGGCCTGCACCTGCTATTAAAGCCTCAGTACGGGCAATAATAATAAAATTGTCATCAGCCAGTCTATCTTTTGCTGCCTTAATAAAACCGGCAAACACAAATGGGTCAAGTAATTCTTGCTGACCATTTGCAAATGAATTCAATTTCGGGAAAACTTTATCCTCCAGACAGACGCCGGCAATTCCTCGCTCATAGAGTTTTTGCACAAAGCGTCTGACATTATTGAAATTTCCGTGCCCTGAATCACCATCTACTAATATGGGAACATTCACGGCATCTACCATAAATTCGATATGATCTAATAACTGGCTCCATGTCGCTTCGTTACAGTCTCTTAATGCCATTGCAGTCGATATTGCCAGTCCAGATGCCCAGACCGCGTCAAACCCGGCCTCTTCGGCAAGTCGTGTAGAAAGCCCGTCATGTGCCTCCATAATGCACAGCAAATTTGGCGATGCTAGCGCTTGTTTTAATACCTGACGCATCCTTATAGCTTTTTTCGATAACATTGATAGATCCTATGAGTAATGTCGTGATTTATCACATAGCGTGCGAAAATAATGCCAGGAAAAAAGAGGTTAGTTTCTCGCATCCAGATGTTTGCGTAATGATAATGGGCGCATATCAATCCAGTTGTTTTCAATCCACTGCAAGCAATTTTCTTTCGATTGATATTCTCCTACCGCCATCCATCCATCAGGCAGCGCCAACCTTGCAGGCCACACCGAATACTGCTCTTCACTATTAACGACTACCAGCCAATTTTCGTCTAAATTCGTTGATGTCATGCGAATTAATCCTTATTTAAACAAATAGCAGTGAGGGCATCTGCTATAGGGTTTGCATTATCATGAAAATAAAAATGTCCACCGTTGAATGCCTGAAATGTACAGGACGCAGAAGTGTGTAATCGCCATCCAGTTAATTCATTGAAATCTATAGAATTATCTTGCTTGCCATAGAATACATTAATCGGTATAGCCAGGTCACTATAGGGGGGAACGGGTGGAGTATATGAATTTAATAGATTTATATCAGCACGTAGCACTTTTGCAGAATGCTGCACCATTTCTGGATAATGAAATATCTCATCCGGGATCCCACCATAGATTTTACCGATTTCCCTCAATAACGCCCGATCATCTTCAAGGGCAGGAGTATAAGGGAGAGGTTTAATATTAGGAGGCCGGCAGCAAGATACGATCAAACGCTGTGGCTGTATTCCTGAGGATAAAAGCTGTTTACCGATAAGATATGCTGCTAAGGCCCCCATACTATGGCCAAAAATAGCAAACCGTGGCGGACAGTCAGCTATTATCGACTGGGCAATCACTGTTACCATCTCATCAAGATGAGCAAACATAGTATCATTTATGCGATCTTCCCGGCCCGGGAACTGTATCAATGATAATCGCAAGCGGGAATTAACAATACTTTGCCACGGTCTAAAAGCTGATGCTGCTCCGCCAGCATGGTGAATGCAATACAAAACATAAAAGCACTCTGAATTCGTAGAATTTAACTCATCAGAAGAAGGAACATCCTGTATAGAAATTTCTTCATTTTTCATGAGCATAGCCATTCCCTCATTCTATCTTTGGTAATACACCCAGGATTAAGAAAAGATGGATACGACATATCTAAGATTTTCAATATCGCATGTAACTAAGCCGTTCCTCAAATGAACCTTTTGTGAAGTTTTAATTTAACAGTTGCATTAGAATACTTCACCAGACTAACATTTGCCTGCACTAAGCCGTTATGGGAAAAATCATTCTGAATTGGCCCTCATTTTAAGAGGTAGCATCTATGCGAGTCTTAATACTTGGCGGAACCTATTTTCTGGGATTGGCAATTATCCAGGCGATCAAAAACCTCCCGTTCTCAACAGATATTACTCTTTTTAATCGAGGTAAGCGCCCCCCTCCCGAAAATACGAAATCGATTATCGGCGATCGGAATATCGATGGTGAACTCGCAGTACTCAGGAAAGAATTTTACGATGTCATCATCGATACCTCTTGTTATACTGAGAGACAAGCACGGGTTGCATCAACAATACTGTTTGAGAATACGCGGCACTACATCTACGTTAGCTCCGCAGCCGTCTACTTTCATTGTTTGGAATATCCTTTCCTCGAAACAGATAAATGTGATTGCCACATAACGAGCAGTACACCGCTTGGTCAATATGGTTTTAATAAATATGAAGCAGAATGCATTTTTGCGCAAAGTGATATTCCAGCATCTATTGTTCGTCCGACTTATTTATACGGTGAAAATGATCCTGGCGCGCGTGAATCAAGGTTTTTCCAACATTTGCTATCAGGTGATTCCTTTAACATAGCGCAACCCAATACATTGTTTCAATTGTTGCATGTTGATGATCTGGCTGCCGCTGTATGCTCAGTTGCGCAAAACACCCCGCCGCTTAATTGCGAAATATATAATGTTGCTCCGGCAAAAAGCTTTTCATTTTCAGGCTATGCGCAATTATTAGCAGCGATCGCTGGCAAGGATCTCAAAATAAGTAACGGGGAAGCACACCACCCTTTATCCACTCATTTCCCCTATACTGCATGGCCATGTATTTTAGATTCTTCTAAAATTAGAAACAAACTGAACTGGTCTGAAAAAGAAGATATCACAAAGCATTTAGCGAATATATTTCATTCCACTTTACAATCACTGGGTAGCAACCTTAAATCCAGCAACATACATCTGGACAATCTTTCTGGTACTCTGCAAAACGAAAAAAAAACAGCCTTAGCACACCGTCAAGAAAATACCACTGTACTGGAGCTGCTCCCTGAGTCACTCCTCGACACGCTAGAAAGTTGTGTTGCAAAATACCCCACGAAAAGAATTTTTTCAATTAATATACGGGGTGAAACCTCTGCTCTAAATTATAACGACCTGCTAACTTATGCACTGAACGCCAGTGCGTATTTAACTGAAGAATACCCCAATATAAAATATGCCATACTTGCCGTTTCAGCCCCTCTTGAATTTATAAAGGCATTTTGGGCTGTTCAGTATGCAGGTTGGGTTGCCATTCCCACCGCGCCTGTCACATCAAGCAATGAAGCAAAGGCATTGACGGAACTGTATAATCGTTTTCCTCAGTCAGTAATCATTACTGACAGCGACATTTCAAATCACGCAAACGCATTGAGCTGCCCGCCCAGTGTTATACTGCCAACTTTTTTTGCCCACGAGAAACAGTCGAAAAACAGAAGTCAAATCCCGGCTGATAATCCCGCATTAATATTGATGACTTCTGGCAGTACAGGAGAGCCCAAAGGGGTCGTACAGTCCCATAAAACGATTCTCGCTCGCTCTAAAAGCATTGTTCACCACTTAAATATTAATAAAGACGACATAAATCTTAACTGGATGCCATTACAACATGTGGGCGGTATCGTAATGTGCCACCTGCAGGATGTTGTTGCCGGAGCACAACAAGTGCATGTCGCAACGGAGTTTATCTTATCTGAGCCTTCACGCTGGCTCACGTTGATGCAAAAATTTGACGTCACTCTCTCGTGGGCACCAAGCTTTGCTTTTCGGTTGCTCGCCGATACCCTTGCGGCAACGGAACTGACCACGCTGGATTTAAGCAAAATTCGTTGTTTGATCAACGCCGGTGAATCAATAAATCGCCAGGCAGCGCTAGATTTTCTTGCACAACTGAGTCAATACGGTCTCAAACCAAATTCAATACATCCATGTTGGGGGACTTCTGAAATATGTTCTGGCGTGATAATTCGCTCAGGAATTAGCCAATCGTATGAGACAGAGGTCGGTAGTTTTATTAGTGTAGGTAAACCACTCCCAGGCTATAGCGTCAAAATAGTGGATGATGCAGATCGTAGACTGGAGGAAAAACAGATTGGTCATTTATTACTATCGGGTCCATCAATCATGTCGGGATATTATGAAGATATATCTTCGACTGACTCAACATTAACACCTGACGGATGGTATCGAACGGGTGATTTAGCAATGATCGTGAATGGTGAGGTTGTTATTACAGGCCGAACTAAAGATATCGCTATAATTAATGGTGTAAACATCTCGCTTAATGCTATTGAGTCGACCCTGACGGTTGGCATCGCCAATGTCACTGTTGTTGCATCATCTTTTCTCGATGCGGAAAGTCGCGCTGAAAAACTATTACTGTTTATTGGCATCGACAGTAACAATCTTAACCAGCCAATAAGCTTTGATGAAATAACAAAATCGATTCAACGGCAGGCTATGAATTATTTTAATCATTACTTCTTCGATATTGTTTTTATAGAAAACTCGAAGATTCCAAAAACCAATATTGGTAAAATTCAACGTGGTGCTTTATTAAAATTATATCAACATAATGAAATTTATAGATTGAACAATGTTGACGCTACGCAAAAACAGGTCTGCAAACTGACATCGCGACTGGATAATGATGAGGAGAGCCTTGAGCAATTAATTATTAACACACTCCGTCACAGAACAAAAAATAATAAAATTAATGCCCTGCATACTTTTTTTGAACTGGGGATAGACTCTGTTCACATATATCAAACGGCTAATGACTTGAAAAAAGCCGGAGTAAACATTACAGCAGCCGAATTATACTCATACGAAACTCCGCGTTCTCTGACAAAGTATATAATTTCGAGAAATAAAGGCGCTTTATCATCATGATAGAAAAACACTTATTTCCTGGGCAAACAAGCATCTACAGTCAGACACTTCTGTCTCACCCGTGTTCTGATTTGTACAATGAGATTCACGAATGGGTTCTTGAGGGAAATATCGATGCCGATGTTCTCGGACAGGCATTGTGTGAGCTTACCCGACGGAGAACTGTACTGCGCACTTCATTTGTGCGAAATCACTCACTGCGATTAGTTCGTCGTATTGACGATCGCGTAAAGGTAGACTTTTCCTGGCAAAGTGTGCCTTCGCTTGAAGAAGTTATGCCCGAAAGCCACTGTCCAAATGCCTGCTGGGATCTGCAAACAGTACCGTTAATAAAATGGAAACTCGCTGTCGATGACAATTCGCACTACCTGCTTACGTGCAATTATCATCATATTATCCTTGATGGCTGGTCACTTTCTCTTTTATTAGAGGAAATGGTTTCTTTATACAACAGCATGCTTCAGGGATTACCGCTCCCACCTATACAAAATGATCGTGATGAGGATTTTTTCGCTTCAATGTCGTCTTCTCGGCTGGCGGATGAAGCGTTCTGGGAAGATCTAAATACTCCCCCCCAAAGTATCTCAGCACATCTTTTGCATACCCGGAGTACTGTACAGCCGATTGATGAAAAAACCGATTACCATATTTACCACGGTGAATTCTCAGCTTCCGCTTATGAAAAACTTCAGCAAATCGCAATGACGATGAAGGTTCCCACTTCATGCTTAATACAAGCCTTATGGGTATTAGCCTACAAAAAAGATAATACTTATGACGCCTATTTTGCAGTTTCCATAGCATTACATACTGTATTTGATGCTGAAAATTGCATTGGTATGTTAAACAATATATTGCCTGTTTATGTATCACCTTCGTTCTTTGTTTCCCTGAAAAATCTTACTCAACAAATTTTTCATTTTACTACCGAGGCGATACCCCATAGTGGTTTACCTTTTGAAACCCTCTATACCCTCAGTAACCAAAATTCCCCACCGCGGAATCTTGAAAGTTTAGTTGTAATAGAGAATCAATCATTTACTGACGAAATAGGCGATTTGATTGGCGTAAATGTAATAACAAAGCGCCCCCATATATCTCTTACCTCAATTCCGCTGGTACTTTCCGTTCATAAAACAGAACCAGTTACATATACCATTGTTGCCCGAACCAGTCATTATGATAGCGGTGAGGTTAATTGCATTAAGCAGCGATTCGCTGACTTTTTGGCTGAAGATAAAATAAACGAAGAATTCGCTAATATTGGCAAGTCCACAGCATCTAACTATAGTGATAACAAAATAGCGGAATGTGTCAATAGCAGGAATTTGTTGCATGATCATTTCCTCGCGCATGCGCTTAGTCAGCCAGAAAAAATGGCTATCCGCTATGGTAAACAGCACATCACGTACCAGCAGCTGGAATCCGAGTCAGCGCGTATTGCGGCGTTTCTCATAGGAAAAAATCTCTCCGCAGAATCTATTATTGGACTTTCCGGGCCACGGACCCCACAGCTCATTGCTGCGTTTATAGGCATACTTCGCGCAGGGCTTGTTGCTTTACTCATTGATCATCGGCAGCCGCTTGATTATATCAGATCAATTATCAGTGTTGCGCAACCTGCAGGGATTCTTTTAAGTGAAGAAACAGACTGGAGTAAGGAAAGCATTTTATCGGAGCAATGGATCATCAATGAAATTCCACCCTCTGCAGAGACAAGCCTGCCAATATCACCGACTCATTACAGCCAATTAGCGTACCTCATATTTACTTCCGGAACCACCGGGCTACCTAAAGGAGTGGCAATCGAACATCAAAGCAGTGCTCAATTTATTAATTGGGCTCTTTCTTACTTCTCTGCTACTGAACTGTCGATGGTGCCGTGGTGTACATCAATTTCTTTCGATTTAAGTATCTTCGAGATATTTGCCCCACTTTCCTCTGGCGGAACGCTTGTCATTTTAGATTCCCCGCTCGCAATAAATCAGGAAACAACTCAGGGCGTAACTATGATTAACACCGTGCCCTCAGCACTGCTCGAGTTAATAAAAAGCGGCGCGATACCTGAATCGGTATGCTGTATTAACACAGCCGGAGAACCTTTACCCCCGCAGTTGGTCACTAAACTGCTGTCATATCAACATATTATTAGGGTAAATAATCTTTATGGTCCCACCGAAGATACAACGTACTCCACCTGCTGTGAGATTAAACGCCCCTGGCGTAGCAGCCACGTGACTATCGGTTACCCTCTCTTTGGTAAATCAGCGTTAATTTTGGATGAAAACTTACGCCATGTAGAAACAGGTGTTCCCGGGGAATTATATCTATCCGGTGTTGGGCTGGCACGTGGATATTTGAATTCACCACGGCTCACTGCGTGTAATTTCATACCGAACCCATACAGCACAATGCCGGGAACGCGCATGTATAAGGCCGGCGATCGCGCCGTGATGAACATTGATGGCTCAATACAGTATTTAGGCCGATACGATAATCAAGTCAAAATCAATGGCATCCGTCTGGAGCTTGAGGGCGTCGAAGCCGTCGTTAATTCACACCCCGCTATTGATGAAGCGGCAGTGCAAATATATATCGATGAGGGGGGTGACACCAGGTTAATTGCTTTTTTCGTGCCATTCGCTGAACTTAGCCCTCATGATCTATTATTATGGTTGCGTAAAAAGATGCCTGTAGGGACAGTTCCTGCGCGCGCTATCGTTATTGAAAAGTTGCCGCGAACAGCAAATGGAAAAATAGATAGAAAAGCGCTAACCGTTATCAGGAAAAGTATACCGAAAAGTTTCACTCCGACTTTAAATCCCAGAAATAAAATTGATGATAAATTAATTAAAGTATGGCAAGAAATCTTGCACAATGCCGAATTTTCTGTCGACGATAATTTCTTTGACGCGGGTGGAAATTCTATTCTTATCCATAGAGTATGGACTCAACTCAAAGCGTCATACAATATAGACTTAATTGATCTTTATCAATACACGACGATACGTTCGCTTGCTGATTTTATAGAACAATCGTCATTGGTGATCACTCACCGTAGTTAAAGCTGTTCTCGACATGTGAATTTTTATAACTCAAACGACTCAGGAGCTATATATGGATGCTGACATCAAGAGACCATTGATAATTAGTGTTTCCGGGTTAGATGGCTCAGGTAAGTCATCACTTGTCAGGCATTTGAGTGAAATTTCCTGCCTGCAGCCAGCCATACACTCAAAACGTCTGCTGTTCACCCAAACCAGAAAGGTTTTCGATACCTACAAAGATTCCGAGCAACAGACAGGCACATATATTGATAAAAATAATCCGCTGGCACAAGCTGTTCGCTATGGTGTTTTGTTCGACGCTCTTGAATATTTTGAATCTGAGCTTTTTCCTCTCTACCATCATTACAACACCCTGATTTTAGACCGATGGAAACTTGATTATCGTGCCTTTATGTTACTCACTCATTCGAAGGAAGATATTGAAATACTACTTGCGCCACTACCTGAAGCCGATCTGCATATTTATTTATCCGTTACCGTGGAAACAGCCAGAGAAAGAATCAGACGTCGCGGCAGCCTTAAGGAAGATGAGGCCCCTGAAATTATGACTGCGCTTACCGAATCGTACCAGCAAGTAATAGCAGAAAGCGCTAATCAAAATATTATTGTTATTCCAAACGATGATTGGTCGATAACGTTAAATAAAGCTACTGCGGCGATCTATTCCCTCATAAATGATCAGTAGGCATCTTGATGAAAAAAATAATTTTAGCCCCCGGACCATTAACGACTAACCCTTTAGTACGCGATTCGGCTTCAGTTGATTATCCTGCCAGAGACTCATCAGTCACGTTAATGACATCCAGAATAAGAGCACGATTGCTGGAATTATCATCGGGTAATGATACTCACACCACAATTCTGTTACAGGGATGCGGAACCTTTGCTGTAGAGGCTGCGATCCAGACTCTCATTCCCCGTGAAACCGGGCATGCGCTTGTTTTAGCCAATGGTGTTTATGCACAACGTATCTATGAAATATGCAAGAGATTGGCCTTAAAAACGTCTTTACACACAACATCTGACCTTATTCCGGTCAATCCACTGGATGTTCGTCAAATACTGGAGGCTGACACTAGCATCACCGATGTGTTATTTGTACATTGTGAAACTGCAACGGGCATTATTAATCCTCTCCACCAGGTTGCTGATGTTGTCTCCTCTATGGGGCGCGGGTTTATCGTTGATGCGATGAGCAGCTTTGGTGCATTGCCTGTTGATTTAAAGGCAACTCCCATCCGCGCGCTTATTACATCGAGTAACAAATGTCTGGAAGGTCTACCGGGTATTGGTATTATTATTGCCGATCGTCAACATTTAAATAAATGTCAGGCCAACGCCAGATCCCTCAGCCTTGATTTATATGAGCAATATCAACGTTTCGAGGCCGATGGACAATGGCGTTTTACCCCACCTGTACAGATTGTGGCTGCACTCGACCACGCTATTTCATTACTCATTGCGGAAGGAGGCATTGATTCAAGGTATCAACGTTATCAGGAAAACATGCAGGAATTAATTTCGCATATGCAAATGCTCGATTTCATACCCGTATTATCGCCTGAGGTCCAATCACCGATTATCGCTGCTTTTTATTATCCGACAAATTTTAATTTCGCTGAGCTTTATGAACGGCTAAAAGCAGATAATATTTTTCTTTATCCTGGTGCATTAACCGAACGCCAGACTTTTCGCATCGGTTGCATTGGTGCAATCAATCGGCATGATATTTCTTTTGTCATCAATAAAATAGCTGCCATCTGTAAACCTGCATTCGACTATAAAATAGCTACTTCATCTGATTATGCAGATAAGTAACCGTCTTCACTTACTATATAGCATTCGGGCTGGAAATAATAATGAATCGTTATAAACTGAAAATAACTGCATATGTCTTTTATTCTTCATATTATTTCCAGCTTGGTGTTCTCCTTGGTTTTATGCCTCTGTTTTTAGTACAAAAAGGTTTATCCATTCGCGAAGTGGGGCTGCTGTCAGCGTTCACCTTCTTGACCAGATTGTTATTAAATCCGCTCATTGTTTTTTTATCATCGAAATTTTATCGAACCGCCACTATTATTTTAATTTTATCATTCTTATCATCAATCTCTTTTCTTCTAATGATTTTTTCGGACACCCTGCTTGTTATAACATTGGTTATTATTGCCAATATAGCATGCCTCCCGGTTAGGCCGTTGGGAGATGCTAAAATAATACTTGGCCTTACTCGTGCTGGTTTTAATTATAGCTCGCTGCGTCTATGTGGCTCTGTCTCATTTCTCATCGCGTTCGTTACCGGTCAGAAGTTGATAGCCACCACTGATTTATTTATCGTGCCTTTGATTGCTGCCATCTCTTATTTTATTATCGCGGTATTATTTTTAACTGAATATAAAAAAGATATCCCTGCAGCAGCCTCTTTAGTGAGATATAACCGTGCATCATCGTTCCTGAATGATAAAACAATAATTTGTGCTGCATTTTGCCAGGCAAGCCATGGTGTTTTCTATGCCTATGTCTCTTTACTTTGGCAAAATATGGGGTTGTCCCTACAAACTATTTCCCTACTATGGATATGTGGTATAGCTAGCGAAATACTTATGTTTTATTTCCTCGCCCGATATCCCATCCGCATGAACAAACGGTTGCTGATCTATTTTTGTCTATTAGTCACATCTTTAAGGTGGGCAGGAATGGGTTATGCCACGGATATAACGTATATGATAGCGCTGCAGTTGCTGCAATCTTTCAGCATAGCTGTTACGCAAAATACATTAGCGCAAATTTGGCAAACTATTCACAATGAAAAAGGCACTGTCAATGCAATGACTATTTATGATGCGATTACGTTTGGCGGCGTTCAGGCTTTAATTATTTATGTGGCTTCATTTTTTACTATACACAATGCCTTTATTATTACGGCATTATTGACATTTATCACTCCGCTGGCGCTGTGTATTATTTTCACAGGTCGCAGTGCGCGGATCGCAAACCGTGAGGCGGAAAAATGACCAATACATTAATAATAATTTCCTCGCCGTAATAGACCTCAGAGCAGTCCATGTCGCGTATTTTAGCAAACAAAATTACTGCTGAGCAAGGTGGAGACTAATGATATTGCAGCCATAAAAGCGAAAACTACCGGCCAGATAAACCATGCGGCCACTCCTCCAAGTAATGGAGCAATAACAGGGGCGATACCCTGTATCGCTAACACTAGATTAAAATATCGAGCTGCCTTAGCCTCTGGGCACAGATCAGAAATAATTGCCCGGGAAAGAACGATACCAGCCGCCCCTCCCAACCCCTGAAAGAGCCGTGTAACAATGAGCAGCTGAATGTTAGTAGATATAGCGCCAGCTAATGAAGCGATTGTTAATAGAGCCATCCCGCCTAGCAATAATTTACGTCTGCCGTAATGATCGGACAATGGACCAATGAACAACTGCCCAATCCCTAAGCCCACCATAAAAGCGGTGATACTAAGCTGAACTTTGTCAGGCGTCGTATGCAAATCACTGGCGATAATTGGAAATAAAGGCAAGTACATATCAGTGGATAATGCAGCCACGGCGCTGAGCAAACCAAGAATAATAACGACTTTACTGGAAAGCAGACCTCTAGTTTCATCTCTGTACATCGTACTGGCTGCCGGTGCATGAACTTCAATCGGTCGCATGTTGTGCGTAATCCCTTTACCATCTGTAGTCTTTAATAACTATACCACCAGCCAAACTGATTGCAAAAAAGAAATCAGTTAAATTAGCAACAAAATAAACATATAAAAATTAATAACATACAAGTGGTAATACAAAAAAATATTGCATTTTGCTTTCTTTCGAGGTATTACAAAACTGATAATTCACTTCCATAGATATACTGAATAAAGTTGTAATATCAATAATCTATGCTAGAAACCTCTATACCCTAGAACCAGAAAAATACGCTTTTAAAAGGATGCACCATTATGTTAATTTTTGATAAAAATCTTTCCACAGGGATATTCATCCGTTCTTTCAAAACGGGTTATGTTATACAAGAACCATCAATACGTGTCTGTAAGCTTGAGTTTGATATTACAGAATATAATGATGCTTTGTTTTCAACATTTTCCATCGAATTTCCTGAATCACTCTCTTCGGCTGTCCTAAAACGACGAGCCGAATATCTTGCCGGTAGAATTTCGGCACAAACCTTACTTGTTAAAGAAGGTTTTTATAAAAGAGTCGCGCTTTGTAGCGACCGAAGTCCTAAATGGCCAGAAGGTTGGAATGGTAGTATCTCCCATACTGACCAGTGTGCAATAGCCGTGATCTCACCACAACTCATGGGATTTGCTGTCGGTATAGATATTGAGAACCTTATTCCTGAGATAATTCGAGATACAGCCGATATGTTCACCACAAAAAAAGAGCAAAAATACCTTATTAAAAGCGAGATAGATTATAACATTGCATTACTTATCGCATTTTCCGCAAAAGAGAGTCTCTATAAAGCACTTTACCCTACAGTAGGAATTTTTTTTGGCTTTGAGTGCGCCATAATAACCGATATCAATGACCAATATGGTACTTTCACCCTACAACTCACTACACCACTAGCTAACAAGTTCTCAGCAGGAGATGATTTTTTAGGTCACTATATTTTTAATAAAAATAGAGTCACCACACTAATTTACTGAGTTAAAGATAAAATCATTCACTTTGCTATTTTTTATGAAAATGAAAATTTTCAGTGTTGTCAAATAAATAATTACCACCCAATTCAATAGATTATTTAACAGCCAATATGTCAATCATTTAATGGATGTTTAAATATAACATATCGTTCCTGTCAAAACGTTGAGAAAGGAGATGCACCATGTCAAAAATAGATAAAAAATTAAAAAATCCAGATTTCATATCTGATTGGGTTACTATACATGAGGCTGTCAACATACTCAGATATTCAAAAAAAAATCTCTAAAAGTGACATTTATCGCCATGCCATGTGCAACGACATCTGCCTTTCCATTTACTTCCAGTCACCAATCTTTTTAAGAAAAATACAAATCTGCAGAAATAAAATAAAACTACGCCCAGTAAATTTATTACTTATTGATAATGGTTCTTTAGTTAAAAGAATCATTCCGAGTAAATATAAACTAATCCTCTGCACCGAAGGAAAATATATCCACCCGAGGAAGCAAATTATTGACACAGCATTAAATGGATACGAATATATTATATTGCAAAGATTACTTGCACATTCATTAGGCATTCCATCTCCTTTAACAGGAGCAATGGACGCCAATTATGGAATTACAGTGAGTTTGTCAGGGGAAATATTTCAAGTCTTTGAAAAAGAAAGAATAGTAAGAAACGAACTTATATTGCCGCACTTGGGGAACTCAACCACCCATCACAACCATATACTCTCTCTGATAAATAAAAAATATAGTCAAGCCAAGTACTCCCCTATGTATGACTTACCAAAGGATGCTTGTTTTGTTATTCGAAATTCAGAACTGGAAAAATTATTGGAAACATCACTTAAAGTAAAATCAAACTCAGCATCTTCAACAAGAATGTCTACACCATTATCCCGTATGTTCTGGCTCGCCTGTAAAAATAACGAGGCTATTAGTCCATTAATCAGAAAGCCCTATAAGCTGCTGTCTATTTTCGAGCGGTGGGCATCAGATGAAGGCATTACCGACAGGTTCAGTGGTGATACACTAAAAACTGCGCTGGAGCGCGGTTCCCCCTCATCAGATTGATTTGAGAAAAATCCACTAACCTGCAAGTCCGTATTAAGGACTCTGAAACCCGTAATACGGGCTTATCTGCTTTATTCTCCATCCCCACTTGTGTTCCTTTGTCTCCTCCGGGCATGCCCCACAACGGCCACAGGAGTAAACGATGACATCCCATCAGCTATTACGCCTAAAACAGGTTGAAATAAAAACTGGCCTGAAACGTTCGCAAATCTACCTGTATATGAAAGAAGGCATCTTTCCCCGTTCAATCAAGATTGGCCCCGCCAGTGTGGCTTGGCTTGAATCTGAAATTGACGAATGGATCAACCTTAAATTAGCCAACCGCTTAACGCATTGAAGGGAGATACAGAATCATGATCCCGTCATTAAATTTCGCCGTATTAACCGACGCACTGTACGCGCTGAAAGAAGGTAATTTTCATCACTGCGAATCATTGGGATTCACTTTCGACGAACTGAATGCTCTCGATCAGTTATCCCTTGATGAACTGTTTACTATCAGCCGGTCGTCAGCGCCGTTTGTCGCGATCAGCGTCCGCCATGACGTTTTGTGCCATCTGATGGTACTGGCGCGTCAGGAGGTCCGCCAGCAGCAGCAAATTCACCGGGCGATTCGCTTAGGTGGTTCGAACGCGTTACTCAACCAGTATTTTGGCCTTACCTCCAACGAAGTCTGTCTTCGTCGCCGGATGCTGGGCGTCTATGTGCCTTATGGCCGGACACCTGAACCAGATGAAGAAACCGATGCAGCTATCTGGCGGCAATGGCAAAAATGCCGGGTGGAAAATCTGGCCTCCCCTGAAGCGCTGGCGGCCATGATGCAGGTCACTGAAACGCTGTTATCGCAGACGGAAGTGCTGCCACTCACCACCGTCTGGAAGCGCATCACGCTTTGCGAGCAGGAAGCCGTCAGCAGGAGGGCATTGCATGCCGGATGAGATCGATCGCGATCAGGAATTTAATGAACAGCGGCTTGAAGAGATGATTGAACAGAACCGTTTTAAACCGGGAACAACGCCATCATTATTCCACTGCCGTTTATGCGGTAAATCTATTCCTGAAAAACGACGTCAGATGCTGCCGGGTATAACAACCTGTACCGAATGTCAGGAAAAGCTTGAACGCCGCCGACGTTAATTCTACCGGTAAGACGTGGGGAGATTTCTCTCCACGTCTTTATATTTATATTTAAATGGAAATGACGCCTTATTGTATATTCCATACCCTTCCGCTTCTTTCTGCATTCTTAATTCAATTCAGATAAACTATTTCATTTTCATTTTTAATTTATCGTTTAGAAATCAATTCCGTTCCTTCATCCTGAAATCGTCATCACCCAATGACTGGACTGATGGACGTTAATTCGTCCGGGCCGGGCATTGCTCTTTAAAAATATGAAACGGGCTGTCACATAACCTCAATTCAGGGTGCCGCTGAATGTTCTCGCTGACCCGTTAAAACCGGAATGCAGAATTGGGATGTGATCAAGAAACATATTTTCAACTGTTTTAATCAAAGAGGGTAAATTATGAGAAAACCCATTTATTACGCGTATGTTGCCCAGGAAAGTCAGTCGGATGCTCAGGGCGAGAAAAACACGTACTGGACAAAAGTCGGCGTCGCCTTTGCTCACCACGGTAAAGCAGGTCTGAATATTGTCCTGACGCCCGGTATTGCCGTCTCCGGCAAACTGGTCCTGCTGGAACCCCGCGAGGAAAACAGTTCTCCGCAGAGTACGGATCCTGTCGAAACCGCATAGTAACCCCTTTAATTCTGACTCCACAGCATGCAGCGTCAGTAGACCCTGCATGCTGCCTGCTTTCTGAGGCCATCATGCTTTCCACCACTGCCTTTCTGGCGGCGGCCATGCAGTGCGCCGTCAGTATTCATCCGTCCACCGCGCTCGACGTGGCACGGGTGGAATCCGGTTTTAACCCTTATGCCATCGCCGAGATTATCCCGAAAGCCAGAGGAGCCTCCGGTGACAATCCTGTTATCTCCCATCTGCCCGCCAGCCGGGCCGATGCCGAGCGCATTATCCGTCGCCTTGCCATACAGGACCGGCGTTATTCAGTCGGGCTGATGCAGATCACCAGCACCAATTTCCGTCGCTACGGCGTGACGGCCTCTGATCTGCTTGATCCCTGCACCAACCTGTCTGTTTTTGAACGCATCCTCAGCGACTGTTACCGCCGTGGCGGTTCCCTGAAAAGAGCACTGAGCTGCTATTACTCGGGCAATTTCCGTACCGGACAACAGCCGGAAGCGGCTTTTTCCGGGACGAGCTATCTGCAGCGAATCGGTTATGCGCCGGGCTCCCCTCACTATGCCGTCCCCGGCACCCGCGAGGACAAACCAGCGACAGCCGTTCCCTCGGAAGCCTTTCCTGGCGGTAATGCCTCCCGTCCCCGCGTGCTTTGGCCCGGCACTATCGTCCGTGGCGTCCCCACGAAACTTCGTCAGGAAAACATCACCGCCGCAAAATTCTCCCCGCCGTCAGTGCGCCGGAGTCTCCCGCAGCCAATCCGTAAGGAGGAAGAATAATGAGGCTTTTCCGCAAGCTAAAGGTGGCAGTCCGCGCAGTGTCTGCCGGTGCGCTGACCGCTTTCTCTGTCACCCCGGCGTTTGCCGACGGTTTTGAACGGGCCAACACCGTGATGGAGAAAGTCTCCACCGGCCTGCATGGTCTGGCGGCCATCACCATCACCGTGGCCGTGATCTGGGTGGGTTACAAGACGCTCTGGAAAGGCGAAAGCCTGTCCCAGTGCGCCTACATCATCATCGGCGGGATCCTGATTGGCGGGGGCAGTGAGATCGGCGCGCTGCTGATGAGCTGAGGGGACTCCTATGGCAAAGCTGCTTAAGGCAATGAAACGCCCGGCGGCACTGTGGGGCGTCCCCATGGTGCCCCTGCTGGGTATCACGGGGTTCACCATCATTGTTGCTGTCTGGACTTCCGTCGCTTTCCTGGCCCTGCTCCCGGTTGAATTTCTGGTGATGAAGTCACTCACCCGGAATGAACCCATGCGGTTCAGCCTGATTGCTGTGTGGCTCAGGGCAAGAGGAAAACCGGCAGCAAACCGTCTGTTTGGCGCAACAGCATTTATGCCTGTTGAGCATGAGGCTGTTGATATCACGGAGTTTCTCAACGCCATGAAACTGAATCAGTGTGCCACGCTCAAAAAGTACATTCCATATTCATCGCATATTCATCAGCATGTTGTGCGCTCTTCCGACAGTGACCTCTACTGCACCTGGGAACTAACGGGCACCCCGTTCGACTGCGAGTCAGAAGACACGCTCAATACTGACCGGAACCAGTTGCACGGGCTTATCCGCTCATTCGAGGGGATGCCGGTCACCTTTTATATCCACAATGTGCGGGAGCCATTCACGGACTCGCTGCACAAGGCGTCCGGCAACCCTTACGCCGATGAAATCAGCCGTCTCTATTATGCCTCGCTGGCGGCTGATCCGTTTCGTCGCAACCGCCTGTTTCTGACCGTCTGCTACCGCCCGTTTGTCCGCCTGGAAAAGGCCGGGCGCAGGCGCATGAAAGACGGTCAGAAACTGAAAGAGCTGGACGCTGCACTGCAGGAAATGCTGGAAATTAAAGGTTCGCTCGATACCGCACTGTCGCGCTACGCGGCACGTCCTCTTGGCACCTTCACCGAAGGCCACGCGGTATTCTCCTCCCAGTTATCATTTTATGAGTTTCTGCTGACGCACCAGTGGCGCAGGGTGCTCGCCACCCGCGCCGCCGCATATTCGGTGATGGGGTCAGCGGCGCTGTTCTTCGCGGCGGAGTCCGGGCAGATAAACCACGCCAGCGGTACACAGTATTTCCGGGGGCTGGAAGTGAAAGAGTTCCCGGAGGAGACGGCGACGGGGATGATGGACTCGCTGCTGTACGCCCCCTGCGATTATGTGATCACGCAGTCTTACACCTGCATGTCACGCGAGGAAGCCAGGAAGGCCATCAAACGCACCCGCCGTCTGTTAATGAGTTCGGATGATGATGCGATATCCCAGCGGCTGGATCTGGATGTGGCGCTGGACCTGCTGACATCGGGGAAAATCGCCTATGGCAAACACCATTTCTCCATCATGGTGTTTGCCCGCACGCTGGACAGTCTGGTGGCCGATACCAGTGAAATCAGCAACGCCCTGAACAATCTCGGCATCACCCCGGTTCCGGCAGCGCTTTCACTGTCAGCGGCGTATATGGCGCAGCTACCCGGCAACTATCATCTGCGGCCCCGCAGGGGTGAACTGAGCAGCCAGAACTTTGTGGAGCTGGCTGCGCTGCATAATTTCTACCCCGGCAAGCGCGATAACGCGCCCTGGGGGGATGCGATGGCCCTGCTGCGCACCCCGTCAGGGAATGGTTACTACCTGAACCTGCATAACACGCTGGCGGACAAAGACGAGTTCAATGAAAAGAACCCGGCCAGTACCTGCATTCTCGGCACCAATGGTTCGGGTAAAACCATGCTGATGACGTTCCTTGAAAACATGCAGCAGAAATATGGCCGCGCGGACAGTTTTTCACACGATGCGAAAACGAAACGGCTGACCACCGTTTATCTGGACAAGGACCGGGGCGCGGAAATGAACATCCGGGCGCTGGGCGGCCGTTACTTCCGAATCACGCATGGCGATCCCACGGGGTGGAACCCGTTTTCGCTGTCGCCCACAAAACGCAATATCAGTTTCATCAGCCAGTTGATGAAACTGCTGTGCACGCGTAACGGCGCGACCATCACGCCCCGTGATGAACGCCGTCTCAACGACGCCGTTAACGCCGTGATGAGCAATGAGCCGCAATACCGTGTCTACGGTATTACGCGCCTGCTGGAGAATCTTCCTGAACCTGCTACAAAAGAAGCCCAGGAGAACGGCCTGAGCATTCGCCTGTCGCAGTGGGCGCAGGGCGGCGAGTTTGGCTGGGTGTTTGATAACGCATCAGACACCTTCGATATCAGCCACTGCGATAACTTTGGCATTGACGGCACGGAGTTTCTGGATGACGCGAACGTCTGTGCGCCGATCTCCTTGTACCTGCTGTACCGCATTACCAGTCTGCTCGACGGGCGACGGCTGGTCATCTTTATGGACGAGTTCTGGAAGTGGCTTCGGGACCCGGTCTTTAAGGATTTCGCCTATAACCGCCTGAAAACCATCCGTAAACTGAACGGGATGTTGGTTGTGGGAACCCAGTCCCCGGCGGAGATCATCAGGGATGAAATTGCGCCCGCCGTGATTGAACAGTGCGGAACGCAGATCCTGGCAGCCAACCCCAGCGCCGACCGGGCCCACTATGTTGACGGGATGAAGTTTGAGCCGGAAGTGTTCGATGTGGTGAAAGCTCTGGACCCGCAGGCCCGCCAGTATGTGGTGGTAAAAAATCAGTTCAGGCGCGGCGACACAAAACGCTTTGCCGCACGCGTGACGCTCGATCTCTCCGGTATCGGCAGATACACCCGAGTGATGAGCGGCAGCGCCGACAATCTTGAAATCTTCGATTCCCTGTACCGGGAAGGGATGCAGCCGCATGAATGGCTGGACTCCTACCTGGCTCAGGCACTCTGACAACCCACTGGAGGACCATGATGAAAAGGCGTTTTCATGCCCTGATTTTCGCGTGCGTGATGGCCAGTCCGCTGGCACACGCCGGTATTCCCGTTCTGGTGGATGCCGATCCACTGCGTGAGGCCGAATGGCTGAAAGAAGCGCAGCGCTGGATGCAGACCGCGCAATATTATCAGAGCCAGATCCAGGCGTATAAAGACCAGCTGGCGACGGCCACCGGCGTCCGTGATATCGCTGATTTTGTGGATCAGGCGAAGAGTCTGAAATCGGATCTGGAGCAACTTCGCGAACCGGGCCAGGCACTCAATGATCTGCTTCTCTCCGGCGGCACCGCCGGGCAGTTCGATACGCTGTATGCGAAGTACCGGGTTTTCGACACCTGCAACGCGGAACAGTCGGGAAGCTATGCCGATACCTGCAAACAACTGGTCATCAATAAGGCGATTCAGTTTGAGCAGACTAACGAGATCCAGGAGCAGGTCAGCCAGACGCTTGGCGAGATTAGCAGCCTCTCGAACCGTATCGCACTTTCTAAAGATTCAAAGGAGTCTCAGGACCTTGCCAACAGTATTCAGCTAAAATCAGTGATGCTGAACACGCTCACTGACCAGTGGGAAATAAGCGTGAAGGCAGCAGAAAAGCGCGAAAAAGTGCTGGAAGACGAGCGTGTTAAACAGTGGAATCAGCAACAGTTAACTGCGCCAACCCCTGATTTAAACGGCTAAAGGAGTCTCACATGCGTTTATTAATCCTTTCTTTCCTGTCCTTATTATTCGCCGTCATTAGCGGCTGCAAAGAAGAAACCAAAACGACCCAGTGGTACAGGGATCATCCCGATGAGCTAAAAGAGGTGTATGAAAAATGCCAGAAAACCGGCGATGCCTCAGAAAACTGTAAAAACGCCAGTGAAGCCCATTTTCAGATTCAGCAGTTAAATGCGCCTACCCCCGACCTGAATTCATAGTGAGGTTAATATGCCCGGTGGTGTATTTACCGGTGTTGAAAAACATCTGATAGGAGGAGTCACCGACGCCACAAAGGGACTGATGATGTCATACTCCTCCATGATGGTGGGGCTGGCGGCAACGTCAGCCACCCTCTATATCCTGTGGCGTGGATACCAGACCCTGGCGGGTAAGCTGTCCACACCAATGGAGGATGTCATGTGGGACATCATGAGGATGGCGATCATCCTTTCCTTTGTGGCTAATGTCAGCGGTTATCTTGATGGTGTTATTGACGCAATCAATGGCTTAAGGGAGGGATTTTCCGGCAGCGATAATATATGGCAGTTACTGGATAGCTTATGGGATAAAGCGAAGGTATTGGGTAAAACATTACACGATATGGATAACTCAACCTATATAAAAGATGAGGGCATGACCGCTCAATTTTATGTCTGGCTCGGGATATTCGTATTAATGATCGTGACAGCCTTTGTTTCAATGATTGCGGAGGTCATGATTCTGCTCCTGAGTATTACCGCCCCTGTGTTTATCTTTTGTCTGATGTATGGATTTTTACGCCCCATGTTTAACAACTGGCTGCAAAATGTTTTCGCAGCAATATTAACGGTTCTGTTTTCTGCGTTGTCGCTACGCATTGTCGTTAATTATTTAAACTCGCGGGTAGATATTGCAACACAGATTTCAGCACAATCCAACATTGTGGAGTTAGGCGCACAGGTCTGCCTGGCCGGTATCTGCGCGGCAATACTGGTGTATCTCTCCGCCAGACTGGCCGGCGCGCTGGCCGGGGCCAGTGCAACGGTGTCCATGCAGGGGCTGGCGGCTGTGGGTATTGGCGCGGCGGCGTATGGTGCCGGGAAACTGGCAGCAGGAGCCGGGAAGCAGACAACACGCGCTATTCAGGACACCGTCCGGGGCTGGCGGGATGCCAGCGCGGGTAAACCCGGCAGCGGTCCGGGATATAGCGCGGCGAAAGCGCGTCAATACGCGATTGAGCAAATGATCGCCCGCAACGAAGCCCGGCGACTGGCACAAGCCAGGGACTCAGCGGTTCAGAAATTCCATCGTTAAACCTGTCATCACTGGTCGAAATATCCCCGTTACACCCTGGTGAAAACATAGCCCTGTTTTCATTCCACTGATCTCACAGAGGAAAAATCCTATGAAACGCTTGATTGCGCTGGCTTTGCTGTGTGCGCTTTCCGGCTGCGCACAGTCTCCCCGTCCTCCTGCCTTTGACGGTCAGGGCGTCCCCGTGAACACCCCTCAGATTATGGCGGAGTTAAACAGTCATGAGTGAACAGACCCTCATTGCGGATTCGCGCACCTTTGAGCAGCAGATGATTGAGCGGGACAAACGCGCCATGAAAGCCGGGTTTATCACCGGCGGCGCGGGCCTGCTCACCGCCGTACTAGCACTCATCGCCGTGGTGCTGATGCTGCCCCTGAAACAGACGGTCGTTGAACTTTACACCGTGGATAATCATACCGGGCGCGTGGAGCACGTCACCCGTGCATCAGAAACCCGTCTGACGGCAGAGGACGCTTATCAGAAGGCGATGACCGCCAGCTACGTCAGACTGCGCGAACGGTATGTTTACCCCTCCCTCCAGGACGATTACGCCACGGTCCAGATTTACAACAGTCCGCAGGTCAACGATGACTATCTGGCGCTGTATGCCAGTAAAGAGGCCCCGGACAGGGTGTACCAGAACGGGGCGCATACCGTGCAAATCGACATCCTGTCAAACCAGCTCACCGGGGGTACTAACCCCGATAAAGTCGCCACCCTCCGTTACAAAAAAACTATCCGCCGCCTCGCTGACAACAGCACCCGCACCGAATACTGGGATGTCCGCCTGACGTTCCACTCTGACCCCGGCAGGGAGATGAGCGATACCGAGCGGGAGGTGAACCCGTTCGGTTTTATCGTGACCAGCTGGCAGGCAGACCGTGAAATCCGGGGAGGTGAATAATGAAGAGCATCATTCTTATTGTGCTGGCGCTGATGATGTGCGGTACGGCATGGAGTGCCGCCATCCCGCAGGCGAGCCGCTTTGATGCCCGCCTTCAGCAGGTTGTCTATAACCCGCTTAACGTCACCGTTGTCAGTACCCGGCCCGGTTTCATGACCACGCTGGTCTTTGACAGCGACGAGGCAGTTATCAGCGCCAGACCCGGTTTTGAGGAGGCGTGGGAAGCCACGCCGGACGCCAACCGGGTCAATGTCCGCCCGGTGGCGCTGGTTCAGGGCACGCCCGGCGCAGACGGTAATACCACGCAGGTGGTCATCCCGCCAAACAGCCGGGACTGGCACACAAACCTGCTGGTCGTTACCACCCGGCGTTTATACAACATCGAGCTGAACGTCATCGATGATAAATCACCGCAGCAGCCCGCCTTTCAGGTGAGTTACCGCTATCCGGGCGAAGACAGGGACAAGGCCAGCCGCGAGACAGCGGCCAGAGTGCTGGAGCGGGAACAAAAACAGCAGCAGGCCGACATTCAGCAGGCCCTGAATGCCGCGCAGACACCGCGCAACTGGGACTACCTCAAATACCCAGGAAGCGACAGCGCATGGATTGTCCCGGATTTCGCGTATGACGATGGCCGCTTTACGTTCGTGGGTTTCTCCCCGGCAAAATTCATTCCCTCCGTGACGAAAGCGCTGAACGGACAGGAGCATGTGGTTAACAGCAGCGTCCGCAGAAAAGGCAACTTCACCGTACTGGTCATTCAGGAGGTCACGCCCCGTCTGGTTCTGCGTTCCGGTAATGCCGTGGTCGGCCTGGAAAATCGCGGTTTCGGCAGGGTCCAGGCGGCTGAGGGCACCACGGTTTCCCCGCAGGTCGAACGAGTGGAAAATTCCACAACCCACTGATAACTGAGGAGTCATGCAGATGAACGACGAACTTCCGCATCCTGTGTCTGACGGGGACCGGTCTTCTCCGGCGCAGACGGATGACGATATTGCCGCGCTGGAGCGCGAAGCCCGTGCAAGGCGGGAAGCGGCGCTTTTCACCGCGCAGGACGATGAAGAAAGTGATCCGGTACAACCCGCTATCAACAAACTGAAAAAGCGCAGGCGCGGGAAAGCCACCGCGTTTCTGACACTCGCCGCCGTGGCGCTGATTGTTCTGGCGTGGGCGGGCAACTGGGTATACCGCAATCTTCTCTGGCAACCCGGTGAGGAAAAGCGGCAGGATGCAGCGCCACAGCCGAACAGGACCAATTACCGGCAGCGTACCGATCTGGGGACGCACAATACCGGAGCCGAAGCGCCGGAACCGGCGGACAACAGCCCGCGCAGTACGACAGTCACCGGGCCGGAGACGCTGCCGGAACTGGACAAAGCGCGTTTTCTGATTCGCCAGGATAGCTCTGCCGCTGCCGCCCGAAACCCGGTCCGGACCCGGCAGCAGGAAATGACGCAGGTGGCCTCTGCCGGACAGCAGCCAGACACAACGTCACCACAGCCGGAACCGTCCCCGGCAGCGGTCCGGCGTATTCCTTATAACCCGGATCTGTACGTGCCAGAAAATACCGCCATTCCCTGTTCGCTGGATTACCGCTTTGTCTCAGACCGGGCGGGGAAAATCCGCTGCACGATCGCCGAAGATATCTGGAGCGCCAGCGGTAATACGAAGCTGATTGAAAAAGGGACCACCGCCACGGGCATTTACCAGACAGGCACAGTATCCGGAATGACGCACGGTCAGGGGCGCGCCTTCCTCATCATCACCAAACTACGTACCCGTCAGCCCCCTTATCTTGATATTCCGCTGGTCGATACCCGCGCGGCCGGAGAACTGGGCGAGGCGGGCGTTGACGGCTGGATCGACTCGCATTTCAGGGAGCGATTCGGTGGCGCGTTACTGGTTGGCATGATCCCCGACATTGGCGCATGGGCATCCAACAGCGCCGGTCAGAAAGATCGCAACACGGACTATACCGAAAACAGCCGTCAGGCGATGGCGGATATGGCGCGAACCACACTGGAAAACAGCATCAATATTCCGCCGACCCTCTACAAAAATCAGGGTGAGATCATCAACCTGCTCACCGGCCAAGATATTGATTTTTCGGGCATCTATACGCTGAGGATGAAGAGTGAATAATCGAAAGTTTCTGTTTGACGTCACCGCGACAGACGTCATCGTAAGGGACGATTACAACAATGCCGTAGTCAACGACTTAATGTCACACCTTACCGGGATCAGGAGAATAGTCATGACATGTTATCGTGCCGGGAGCGCATTGACAGAGCTCATCATTGACTCAGGAGAAGGACAAACGTTCTGCCTCACCATCTGTGAAGGTCCTCTGGATGCATCACCTTTTTCCTCAGACGATATCCGGCTGGCACATAAGCAGATATCGCTGCCTGACTTCACCGATATTATCATTCTTGCGACGACATTAGCCCACTATGCCGGACTATCCCCCTCCTGCTCCGTTGATGGAGAATCATCTTCCCTGCTGGAGTTCAGTTCGTAGTAAATCGCCAGTTGACGCAGCTTTGATATTTCAAGGTTTATAACGGATTTTCCTGCGCTATTTTCCCGTTCATAAACAACCGGATTGAGCAGAAATATACGGAAATATCTGACGTTTTCTGTGTCCAGAATTTCATCGATATAATGACCAAACCGCCCTTTCGCCATCAGATCTTTACTGACATACAGACGAACAGGTTTACCCTCATGTTTATCAAAAAAATTAATAAGAAAGCCCCGCCCATACCGATGCATTAGGGTCCCACCACCATAGATGACGCCCGCGTACGGGTTAGTCAATCCTCGCTGAATATGCGTTATATATTCATGAAGATAGACCTGACCGTGGTGCATGATCCTCAGTCTCAACGTCCTGAATTCATCCTGAGGCAGCGTTTCTTTCGCTTCCTGCCATGTATCGATCAGTCGCTGAAGCTGGTTGGTTCGCGTGTAGCGACTCCAGCGGGGCTCTTCACCCGTACCGGACTTATCATCATCCCCGACAGGTTTTTTAACATGCGCATGAGTAGCAAGTTTAACGGGATCGGCTGGCTCACCATCAGGATCATCAATCGAAGGGTCAAAGCAGTTGATATAGTCCGTCAGCTTTTGCTTTGCTTTTCTTTCCGTGAAATCAGCCTCTGATTCGTCCGGACGTCTGTCCTGATCGGCATCCTCGGTGAACTCGATCCATTCACATCCGAACTTGTGAGGATGGGGTGAACGGAAATGTGCAGCCTTGAATTTTTCCCCATCTTCGGCTTTGACGTGATAGTTAACGCCGCTAATGGTGACATTACAGTTGCGATCGCTACAGGAAAAAGTGAACCGCTTTCTTTCATCCGGCTTTCTGGAAAAAAATTCCGTTCGCGCTTCATCAATGGACAAGCAACGCCCGAGTTCATGGCAATAAGCGAACAGTACTTTCGTCTTCGACATGCTCCCTCCACAAATTTATCCGATACAAGGATATCACATGAAAAACATCTCTCTCGACCGCTATAAGCAGCGATTTTTTGGCGATTTTCTGGCGCGTCCCGGACTGACGGAGATCGCCGTTAATCGTCCGGGCGAGCTATTCACCAAAATTAACGGAGTCTGGGAACAGCACGCCGTCCCGCTGGATTACGAGAGCTGCTATAACTTCGCCAGATGCCTGGCGAAGCATCACGGCGACAATATCGAAGATATCAAGCCGGGGCTGTCGGCCACGCTGGAATCCGGCGAACGCTGTCAGGTCATCGTTCCCCCGGCCTGCGAGCGTGACACGGTGTCCATGACGCTGCGTAAGCCCTCACAGGTCCAGATCACGCATCAGGACTACATCGACGCCGGGTTTTATAACCGGGTGACGGGTACAGAAAAAACGCAGACGCACGATCAGGAATTATTGACCTTATATAACGCAAAAGATATTCCGCGCTTTATGGAGAAGTGCGTGGAGTACGGTAAAACCATTGCAGTGGCCGGGGAAACCAGTACCGGAAAAACCACCTATATGAAAATGCTGATTGGTTTTATTCCCCGCAGCCTGCGTATCACAACCCTTGAAGATAATCCGGAAATTACCTTCTTTATTCATAAAAACTACGTCCATCTTTTCTATCCGTCCGAATCGGCAGACGAAAAAGGATCAGTTGTGACGCCCGCCAGCCTCCTGCGCTGGAATTACCGCATGAATCCCGACCGGATATTATTAACGGAAGTGCGCGGCGGCGAAGCCTGGGATTTTCTCAAAATAACCGGCTCCGGCCATGAAGGCAGCATGACATCCATTCATGCCGGTTCAGCAATGGAAGCCGTGGACGGGTTTATTACCCGATGCTATGAAAATCCGCAGTGCGCCCGACTGCCTTACGCCTTTATGTTACGCAAGGTGCTGGACAGTCTGGACGTTATCGTGAGTATCGACCTGGACGGTTATGTGCGCCGGATGAATGATATTTATTTCCGGCCACTGCACCGCAGTGCCTTTTTTGAGGAGATGAAAGCATGATAAAGGTTATCAAAATGCTGCTATTCTCGCTGGTACTTTCCGGCTGTGCTTCACCCCCGCCACCGGTTCCTGTTGAATGGAATAAACCGGGCCAGTCAGTCAATACCGGTTTACCGCAATGGCGTGATAACCAGGCCATTATTTCTTCTCCAGTCGTGAAAGATAATTGGTTATTGTCCATTCACGCACGTAATTTTAATGAGACACGCTGGACGCCCGCTGTATTTTACGCTGTCGCCCACTCGGCGCGTATTGTTGTTGCTGTGCCAACAGGCGCAGATTTCTTTACTGCAAAAAACTGGCTGCGTCGATATGGCGCAAAAGGCGTTATTGAATATCAATTTGTCACTGGCTGCCTGACATGCAGCAACACTCACATTTATTTTTCGCATTAAATTATCCTCCTTACATACTGAAATTCACCTTACGGTAAGGGCGTCATCATGAAATATTCCGCTATTGCGGTGGCAATGCTTTGCGTTGCTGCCGGGTCACCTGTTTATTCTTTCGCGGCCGAGCCGTGCGAAGTCGTGCTTTGTATGTACGGTAAATCAACCGGAACCAGTGGAGGAAGCGAATGCCATTTTGCTGAACGTGCTTTCTTTAATATCGTCAAAAAGAACCGGCACGGATTTTTACCCAATCATACGCTCAATGCCAGAAAAGCTTTCCTGGGGGAATGCGCCAGTGCCGACCCGGAGGCAGTAAATAAAATCCTGTCCAGATTTGGCAGACTCAGAGGGTAATAAAACTCCGACCATTATTTTAATACATTTCCTGCATGGAGAAATAAAAGTGGATAAAGAAGACCTGTTTATTTCCAACATCCATTCAATGCATCAGGACAGAATATCGGTCACGTGTATCTATGATTCTCTGTCGAAAGAAGCCTGTCGGGGATGCGGGCTTTATTATGAGATATATGAAAGCCGGTTTATCGGTTTATTGCGGCATCATCTCTCACAGCTTAATGAACAGGACGCAGGCAAGCTCAGGCGATATGCCGAAAGTCAGGGAGCGAAGGTCGATGATGAAACGTACCGTGCGGCATTAAACGCTGAACAGGAATGCCGGGCTGAAATAGTTCGCGAACAGATGTGAATTTCAGACACTGAGAATGTACCGTACAATACCACAGACTGACAGACGTCGGGTTTAAGGCTGGCTTATTTCTGGCTTCAATTTCGGAGAAATTGTTAAGCCGTGAAATAAGCGAGTGCGCGCGGAAAGAAAATTCAATTTCGCAGAAATTATTAATTTTCAGGCACCGCGCCCACCAGCGAACATTCGCCCAAAGCGAATTGAGCAGGCCGGGGGGAGCCGAATAAATTTCGCCGCCCCAGCGTGCGAAAAGCTGTCGCCCACGACAGCGGTTTATTTGGGGGGGCTTGCCCCGCACACCGTCAAGCCAGGTAATATTTCCCGCCCCAGCGGGGAATATTGCCGATCAGGCGCGACCAACCCCTTTAAAGCAGCGTTCCCGTTTTTTGGAGCCTGCGAGAAAAAACAGGCGAAACGCGCGTCTTAAAGGGGTTGGTCGCGCGTAGCGTGCGACGGTGTGCCGCCTTTGACCCTGGGGGTTTTGGCGGGGGCGTCCAGCCACGACATTACCCCCATGTGACAGGCAGTAAGGGCGTCCAGCCCGAACGTCATGGCACACGACGTTGCCCGTCATGCGGGCGTTTCAAGGGACGGACGACCACTGGTCGGCTGTTTTCTGAAAGCGCGGATAACGGGCATGAGCGCCGGAAGCGTTCAGTGTTTTTCGTCCTTTTATGGGCGTCACCGATGGGCGTCGCGTAGGGGCGTGGGGTGTAACGTCCATCGGTGACGCCCATATGATGCGCCCGTCACATCGAAATCAGACCGGAGATCACTGCAATGGGAACTCATCTGATGCAAAGGCTGAACGCTTTTTCAGATGCCTTTTCTGTTTTTCTGCTCTGGCTGCAACACAACCCGGTCATATTATCCATATTTGCCGGGCTGACGCTGCCATTCATTTTTCATCTGCCACGTGAAGAAAGAAAAAACGCCCCCTTCTGGTTAAAGTCGGTGGCGTGTGTGTCCATCTTCTTTTTTATATCCGGCACCCTGTCACCGCTGACCATTCAGGGACTGAGTTTTTTCTTTACAGTGCTCGATAATGACATTCTGCTCAGGTTATCACTCTGGATACTGACGGTTGGATTTACGCTTGCCGGTCTGGTTTTTCATATTACCGCCCGAAGATTACTGGCCGGAGAAATTGACAGTCTGAAACACCGTATGATTAAAAAAAGCAAACTGGAAAGAAATATCAGAACGGATGTTCGTGAAGTCAGGGACATATTACCTGACAGTATTGCGTATAACCCGCTGGATTATATCGACCTGAATAAAGGTATTTTTATTGGGCTGGATAAAGACGACCAACCTCAATATATCACCCCCGAAGAATTTCAGACCCAGCACGCCGACCTCATCGGCACCACCGGTTCAGGTAAAGGCGTCAGCGCCTGTGTTTTACTTTATCAGGCAATACTTTCTGGTGAAGGGGTATTTGTCGAAGATCCGAAAAATGATGAGTGGGCCCCGCATGTACTGCGGGAAGCCTGCCAGAAAGCGGGGAAACCGTTTGTCCTGATTAACCTGAATGACCTTCATTTCCAGCTTGATTTACTGGCCGATATTTCTCATGAGCAACTAGAAGAGCTATTTAATGCCGGTTTCAGCCTGGGGAAAAAAGGCGAAGGCGCAGACTTTTATCGTATAGCCGATCGCCGGGCAGCCAGAAACACCGCCGCTATTTATGAAAAGGGGATGACGTTACGTGATTTATTTAACACTGACTTCGTGAAATCCCTCAGTGAAGATGTGCCTGCTTTTTATGGCGAGCTTGAGGAAATCGCTTTAGTGAACTCTATTAATGCCAATAAGGGATTTTCCTTAAAGACCATTTTTGATGAAGGCGGATGCTGCTACATCATCGGCTCGATGCGTAATCAGAAAATCATATCGGCTCAGCGAATGATTTTAACCCGTCTGATTCAGATAGCCGAAACGCGTGACCGGATAAAAGGCAAACCTCGTCCGGTCGCTATTTTCCTGGATGAACTCAAGTATCACCTTTCCCGCCCTGCGCTTGAAGGACTTGGCGCAGCGAGGGATAAAGGTGTACATATCATCATGGCCCACCAGTCGGTTAAAGATTTATATGACTGTCCGGCAGATCTGGATGGCGATGCCGTTGCCGGTTCGGTGATTGAGAACTGCAAATTTATGCTGGTTTATCGCCTTCGCGATCCGGATACCGCCGACTGGGTGGCAAGGATGACCGGTTCTATTCTTGTAGACGATGAAATGAGGAAAGTGAAAACGGATATCTCCCTGACGGAGAAGATGGAAACGGACAGGATGATCCGTCAGGCTGAACGATATTATATAGACAACAACATGTTGCTTAACCTGCCCAAATTTGTTGGTTTTGTTTTTACCCAGAATGATCTGGCGAAGGCAACCAAACTATTCCACATACCGGCAAAAAAGCAATATATCGACCTGCTTTCGTTTGAGCATAAAAACCCGCTGTATACCGGAAAAAACAATCAGACTCACAAACCTTCCATTAACCTGTGAGGCCATTAATGCTTATTCATAATGTTGCTGAAAGAAATGAAGCCGCAAACCGGAGAATGGAGACATTACTGAGTTTTCTTAAGGAAGAAACATTTTCTGATTTCCATACCTTAAAAAAAGTTGTCGGCTATAAAGGAAGACATAACCATGCGATGTATAACCTGCTTAATAGAGCGGTGGTGCTGGGATTTCTGAGTAAACATGAATATCCGGTACTGACCGGGACAAAGGCATTGTGGGGGATCACCATGCCAGGTCTGGCAAGGGTGGTTAACGCGGATGACCCGGTTTTTCCCACCTATTTTGAGCCGGGAAGGCTCAAATACTGGACGCTGGAGCATCGCCTGTTAAACCAGCGGGTCAGGATCGCCCTTGAGGAAAAAGGCGGCACAGGCTGGCTGAACGGCGACCGGGGGGCGTTTATGGCACGGCATCCCGGTGTCCGGCACCGACCGGACGGCATTATTACCTTAAGCAGCGGTGCCATCGTTGCGGTGGAAACAGAGCGCTCGCTGAAAACCCGCGCCCGCTACATCAGCATCATTAACAGCCATCTGGCCGCCAGCGACGCCGGACGCTGGCACTATGCGATGTATGTTATGCCGGATGATAAAACGAAAGAATCGCTGATCAGGCTGTTTGGCAGCATCAGGACGGTGACGAGAAACCATGTTCCCGTTCCGTTTGATGCGAAAAATCGGGAAATGTTTCTGTTCCGTACCCTGGATGAACTGGAACAAGCATCTACCAACCACGACTAAAATGCCGGCCCCTATCGTGGATGTACACAGGATAAAGACCTCCGGAGGGGGTTACCCAGCCCAACAAACGTCGAACATCAGCCCTCTCGCGAATTTTTAGACCGCGCTGGACGACAGGGATGCTCAACTGAGCGTATTTCCTGGCAACCAACTGATTTAAAATCAGAAAGGACAACAAAATGAACAGAAAGGCCGACCCACTTTCGGACGTACTCACTGAAATGTGCGCAAAAGCACTCGTCACATGGATGACTCATTCCGCACAGCAAGGCATGCCACGCGAAGAACTGCTGATACGCGGCAACGATTTTGTGTATGCCCTCCACGCCAATTTTGTTTTGCTCCATGATATTTTATCAGAAACGATGGAGGATATTCAGCAACAGAGTCTTAAACTCCAAGAAAGCGTGGACATTCTGGCGCAGCGTTTACAATCCCTCGGGGCAGAGGCCGATAATATGGCCGCCAGGATAAAATAATCCTTTCTTAACCTGTCCCCTTCAACCAGAGCCTGATGTAGGTCCTCCTGTGGGAGTCACTGACTCCTGCTTAAACGCGCAGCACCCCAGCAACATAGGATCTAAGCTGCGCCAGTAGCGTAATCACTGGGTTAACATTCTTTTTGCGGGATGCGCGGGCTCTTTGCCGCCCGCACCCGCAGCCTGCGAATTTTCCGGGCATACTATGTCCGGAAAATTCGCAGGGAAATTGAAACCCCTGTCACTCCGCCTGCCCCGATATCAGGTTAAACCCGCATTCCCTTGCAGCGTCTTATTCTTCTGTTCAGACCTTCTCCATCAGATAACGATGCGCTTTCGATGCCGCGCTGGCGGCTTTGAAAATATAGCGCTTGTCGTTTTTCAGTGCTTTCAGCCAGGAAGCAATATAACTTTCGTGCTGAACCTCTCCGACAATCCCCAGATCTGCCATCAAAAATGCACTTCCTAACTCAGCGACTAATTCTTCCGCTGCATACCCTTCACTACCAAACTTCCCTTTCATTTCTCGGTTCAGACGGCTTTTACCACCGCTCCAGTGCACCAACTCATGCAGGCCGGTGGCGTAGAAATTAGCAGCATCAGAAAAAAGGTGACGCTCCGGCAGCCAGACCTCATCGTTTGAGGGGCTGAAAAAGGCGTTTTGTCCTTTCTCAATGATATTTGCACCGCTCTTCCGGAACAGATTTTCAGCCTGCGGCAAAGGGTCAAAGGTTGCTTCCGGGCTGACTGTTTCCATTGTCAGAGGCAAACCGTCAATTTGTTCAACGTTAAACACGGTGAACGTCTTCAGCATCGGGATATAATCAGTTTCTCCGTCGTCATTTTCCTTCTCCAGCGTGGTGTAAAAAATGGCGGTCGTACCGTGTTCTCCCTTGCGTACCTGCCCACCTTCCGCTTTTGCCTGTTTGTAGGTCATCCAGCGTGAATCCTTGAATCCCTGTTCTGACGCACTGCTCCACAACAACATGATATTCATCCCACTATAAGCAGCACCAGTCGCGTAGTTTGAAGGTAATCCTGACATGCCCGGTACGCGCTGCCACGGACAGGACCACGGTTTAACACCCGCTTCAAGCGCCGCAATGATGCTGTCGGTGACGGTCTGATAAATATCGGTTCTAGTTTTAGACAATTTCGTTTTTGAGGAGCCTGACGGGTCCAGCGGGGATACGCTGGTCGCCGCTGCGGTGTTAGGGGCGCTGGTCTGGGTATGCAGGGAAGTCATCATGGTTTTTCTCCGTCAGTGGTGTGATTTTCGTCTTCGTATCGCCTGACGGTTCGCTTTCCCGGCATCGTTCTGGCCCGCAAGGGCGCAGCATGCGTGCACTTCACCCTTGCGGGACGGGTTGTGCAGGGAAACGATTAACCGGAAGCAGATATGGAGAACAAAAAGCACACAGGAGAAAAAATCTGCCCCTACATAGCCGGGGGCATAGCGCCCCTTGCTTCGCAGCGGTGAAAAATAGACTGGTGGTAATGAGTCGGGGACTGGCACTGACAGAAAGTTCTTGTTGGTGCTAGTATGTTTTCCTGCCGGGCGAAACGATCCTTCTAACCGGGGGCGGTTTGTTCTTAAATTGTCTCGCTCCGGCATCAATCACAATCGGGTCCGGGCTGTCTTCTTATTGAGCGCCGCGTTCAGTTTGTCTACCACCATCCGGATCCGGGATGAGAGATTTTATGAAGCAGGCCACAGCGCTGTAACCGGGGCATCATACTGAGGGCTTAACAGGTATAATCCTCAGTTCCCCTTTAGCGATTTCGTCTCCGGCCAGCCATGCTGACAGAAAGGCAATCCCCCCTCACAGCTGCATCCCGTAAGGCTTCCCCGTGGCTGACAACGTAGCGAATAGTGGGTTCAATCAGGGGCAAAAGTAGTTCATTACTAACCGACGGTTGTACTAATCAACGGGGAGCAGGTCACGGGTAATAGCCTTTGGCTAGCCCTCAACCATCTAGTGATACCAACGAACCTGCATTATATTGATTTGCACATAATGCATCTTCGCACGTAAGCAGTCAGCTAAGCATCCCACCGAGATCTGGATCTGCGCCAAGATCGGAAGTTAATAGTTTTAGAAATCAAGCTAATTAGCATAATATCTCTTAACTGAAGGGATATGGAGCCACAGAAATAAATGAAGACACGGCAGTATGCGCAAAAATCAATCTTCGATCTGGAAGCAATCTTCGAACAGTCTCGCAACAATGTTAGTGAACTTGAACAGCTGTTGAGCGAGCTGACCTTTCGCAACACTGCCAGGGCGCGGACGCTGACGACTAAAATCGAGCAAGCCCTAACCGAACTTAGCGGTCGCAGAGTGGCCTCCATGTCGGGTTCCAGTCCATCAGCAAGTAATCTTGGTTCGGCGCCCACACAATCTCCCCAAGTTGTGCCCCGCGATAAGCCTGCAACGGTAGTGCAACTGCGACCGAAGGCTACTCCAGATCCTGTAATGCAACAGCAATTCGGCAAGGACCAGATCGACCTCGGTCCGCTTCCGTCTTTCTCTCCGCCAGTTAAGGCAAATGATGCGCGCGCGATACTGGCAGCATGGACAGCCATCGAAGCACTGTCGCCTCAAGGTTATAAGCGCCCAGAGGATATGGCAACTGGCGACCGCTCCAGGGTTGCTCTATTGGAGCGAGGCGTCCCATGGGGACCAAATGCCCGCAGCAAGCCCAACCATAGGCTTTATTTCGAGGTCGTCCTCGGCGCCATCGCTCTCGACAAGGCGACGGACGAACTAGTCAAAGTTTTTGGCGAGGATGAGGAATGTTCACGCCCGGACGGCAAGAAAGCGGCCATCGGCTCGATCCTGATCGACAAGGAAGGCTATGTGCTTGAGGACAAAGGCGTCGCCGTTTCCAGTTTTGCCTGGGCGCTCAAGTCTGCTCTCGATCTGAAGCTTGGGAGCTTAGGGAATTGGCCGAATGTTGAACCGCGCATTATCGAGCATCTGGACCGAATGGTTCGTCGCAACAACGAGGATGGAGAACCCATACCGATCGATTTGGATATCGTTCTTGACGCTTATAAATGGCTTGTGTCGCAGTTCGGTGTGCCCGAGCATTTGGTTGAACCACCCACATTCGCGATTAAGGTGTTTCATCATTTCAAGGCCAAGGCGCCGCCTGAGCCTTCTTTACTAAATTCCTTCTACCTTGAAGATCTCGGTGAAGCAGCCAAATTGATCGAAACGGGCAAGGCCGGAACCGGTTTGCGGCGCTACATGGGAATTGGCAGGCCTGACCAAAAAATCGACGTGCTATCGCCCATTTCCGCAGTTGAGCCTTTCGTTGCACCGTCGCTCATGCCGCAGGCTCGTTGGCCTTCGAAAGGCGGTCATCCATTGGTACTGCTTCAACAGGCTGCCGTGAATGCGGCGCGTGCTGAGCTGAATGATGCTCCAGGTATCATCGGTGTCAATGGGCCCCCTGGTACTGGAAAGACCACTCTTCTGCGAGATATTGTCGTTGGGTGCATTCTTGATCGGGCCACGGCGATGTGCGGCTTCAATAAACCGCAGGATGCCTTTTCCACAACAGGCGAGAAGCTGGCATTCGGTTCCAATGCATTCCTGCACTTCTACAAGTTACATGCATCCTTGAGGGGCCATGAGATCGTCGTAGCCTCCTCCAATAACAAAGCGGTCGAAAACGTCAGTAAAGAGCTTCCTCTCAAGGAAGCCAATGGTCGCCATGAACAGATCGCCTACTTCCGGTCCATCAGCGACCTGATTGCGAATCCCAAACGCGCCGGCTATTTCGAAGCCGAGGCCGAGGGGGACATCCCCTCCGACCCTGTCGAAACCTGGGGATTGATCGCCGCGGCTCTCGGCAAGAGCAGCAACCGAGGCGCGTTCCAGCAAAGTTTCTGGTGGAATGAAGACGGTGGTTTCCTTACCTACCTGAAAGCAGCTCGCGGCTTAAACGTCTTGCGTGAGATCAAGGACGAACAAACTGGCGAAATCATCGATCGCGTGATGCCCAGCGTGGTCGTCAATGAGCGGCCCAGCACCAACGAAGTGGACGCTTTAGCGGCCTGGCGGAAAGCGCGAACCGTTTTCCTTAAACTCAAGGAGACGGTAGACGCCGAAATCGCCAGCATCGAAGAAATGCGACGGGATATCCAGGCGCTCAAGGGAGCGACCACCGAACTTCAAAGTGTGGAACAGCGTCGTCCGAGTCTGAATGAAGCCGTCGAAGAGGCACACCAGACTGCTGAATCCTGCCAACGGGAGCATGAGAAGGCAAAATCGCAGATCGAGCAGGATAAGATCATGCTCGACAGCCATCTTGCTGGCCGTCCAGGTTTCTTCTCCCGTTTGTTCGCGACTGCGACCTGGAAGTCGTGGAGATCGACACTGCAGAAACTCTCGGCGACCTTGCAGCAATCAGTCTTACGGGCGCAGGAGACAGACAGGGCCCTGGAGCTTGCAAGGACTGAGTGGAGCAATACTGAGTCCCAGTTACAGCAACTCGACCAGGAAATTTCCAGCAAATGTCAGGCTGTCTCGAAATTGAAGGCAACCGAGGCAGAGGCACGAAACCGCATGGGAGACAGGGTCGTTGATGAGAGATTCTTCGAGCGCGAGCACGAGGCTATCCACCTGACTGCGCCATGGCTTCCCGATGAGGTTCATCGCCTGCGGGAGGATATTTTCGCCGCTGCCCTGACTGTGCATAAAACGTTCATCGATGCTTCGGCCAGCCGCTTGCAACACAATCTTGGGCTATTGATGTCGGGCATGGTGGCTGGTGCCTTCCAGTCTTCCGCTCACCGTGAATTTCTCCCTGATCTTTGGTCGAGCCTTTTCATGGTGGTGCCGACTGTGTCCACAACGTTTGCCTCAGTACGGACGATGTTCGGAGATCTGCCACCAGAGAGTATTGGCTGGCTTCTGATTGATGAAGCGGGCCAGGCCGTTCCTCAAGCGGCAGTTGGAGCAATCATGCGGGCAAAACGCTCCATCGTGGTGGGCGACCCGTTGCAAATCCCACCTGTGGTATCGCTACCCGAGAAGCTGAACGCCGAAATCTGCAAGTTCTTCAACATTGACCAAATTGAATGGTCTGCCCCCGCCACATCTACGCAGACCCTTGCTGATCAGGCATCGCGCTTCAAATCCACCTTCGTCATGGATGTAGGTGATCGAGAAGTCGGGCTGCCACTGCTCGTTCACAGGCGTTGCCAGAACCCAATGTTCGATGTTTCTAACTCCATCGCCTATGCCGGGCAGATGGTCCATGCTGTCGGGCCTAAAAAACCTGGATCTATCGGCTCGGCTTTGGGGAGATCTCACTGGGTGGATATCAATGGCGATGCTGAGACGAAGTGGTGCCCCGATGAGGGCGAAGCGGTTGTACGAATGCTCAAAGAGCTGGCAGCATCGGGCATTACAAATCCAGACGTATTTATCATTACACCATTCAAGATCGTAGAGCAGAACATGCGTCGGCGTCTCGACAGAGAAACCGACCTCCTGCGAACGTTCGGCGTAAAGCTGGATGAATGGTGCCGTGATCGTGTAGGCACAATCCACACGTTCCAGGGCCGAGAGGCGGACACGGTAATCCTGTTGCTGGGTGCGCCGAAAGCGAGTCAGCAAAGGGCGCGTCAGTGGGCGGCAAGCCCGCCAAACATAATCAATGTAGCCGTCTCACGCGCCAAGCAAAACCTGTATGTGGTCGGCTCGGCTGCTGCATGGGCAGGGGCGGGAACTAGTCTGCAGGTCCTGCATCGGCAATTGGCGCAATGAACCTGATAATCTCCGAGGTGGCCCTCATTGTTGAGGGCGCATCGCGAACAATCTACAACCTACTTCAGTATCGAACCGGTCGCTACCTGTCAAAAACTGACATTGCTCACATAATAGTCTATTAGTCATTATCCACCGCCCATCCTAGCTTGATAATTCTTACAGCTCCCCTTATATCCACACTGAGGAATAACCTCTGACAAGGCTAAGGAGCACGATTATGGGGCTTAAACCAGGTCCAAAACCAATTGCAAAATCAACAGGAAAACCCGATCAACGCAGACGTGATAATAAGGATACACCCGGCAATACCCCAGGACTGAAACCAAGCAAATCAACTGGGAAGTAATCGTTCAAGGGTATGGAGAATTCATCTATACCCTTATCTCGTCAAATCTGTCAGATTTAGCCCGCTTAGTGCCATCAGCTGACGTTGCTAACATAATATTGAATTAATACGAGGAACAGGTCAATAATTGTCGTTAACCTCCTTATTCATAAATTATTGGAGCTACAGTAGTGTGTAATTCTGGTATGTTGCAAAGCAAAATGGTTGTCTTCTTATGAGATCTAAATTTTTATCACTTGGTAATACTAAGGCTTCACTAGAAACTTCGTTTAATGCAGATTTAATTTCAGAAACAGACATCTCGAATGCTTTGGCTAAAGACATTCCATAAGATTTACTCGGGCTATGAACCTTTATGTAATTCGAAAAATTATGCATCATTAATGCATTGTACCTATCAACTATAGTCCATGATGCAGCGATAACAGTGCTTTTCCTGTTTAGCAAAAATGCTTGTGGATACCCTAATAATTCATGTGTTCTGAATAACTTAAAATAATTCCTGTTGACTAATGCACCACCGTAACAAGCATTCAAAAGCACTAGTTTATAATCCATTTTATAAGAGTGTAATTGTAAATTCTCATAGCTAAGTGCACTCCTTTCTGCATGAGGACCAGCTAAATCAGCAAAAACAGGATCAGTGAACAGTGAGGCCGAAAAGCCATGTTGTGAAATAACGATCGAGTCATAAGCAGCAGCGCGTTCAAAGAAATCCCTTTGTTCTGCTGGAGATATAATTTCACCATTGAGACCTGCGGTATTCATAAAGTGTTGTATTTCTGCTTTGTCGTACTCTAAGTTCGTGACAGACTCAACCATGCCAAGGCAAGAATGTATTTCATAACTCTCATCCTTTGGATGTAGGCATAAGCAAGACCTGATTTCAAAATCTCCAAAAAGAATTTTATTCCTTATTTTTTCATTGCCAATCAACAGCGTGTTCAATGGTAGGAAATCCATTTTAGATGGAAAGAATATTACGCCGCGGCTAGAGTTCTCGAGAATTGCTATGGAATTTGTCAGGTTGTAAATAAGAGTGGTTTGGTAGTTTATTAACGCCTGATTAAAATCCGCGCGATTATTGTTCCCTCCCCTGAATTTATTCAGTTCGAAGAAGAAATCCCGACCTTCTTTTTCTGGAATATTTTCCATAATGTAACAACCATCAGATATAGTAATCAATTTTGATTGTGATGCAGAGAAGTCAAATATAAGAGCATGCCCTTCTTCAATTCTATCGAAAAGTAGCGTAGAAACGTATTCCTTGGAGGTATAATGGTATGGAGAATTAATATTATATTTAAACCTTAACCCTTCAGCTTGAGAAATAAATGAATCCCACGGGTCATTATTATTTCCATAGAGGGCATTGTCATATTTTTCTGCAAATCCGTAAAGATGAGGAGCTCCATAACTAGCTAATCTTTCGATGGTCTCTGATAACTGCATTAGTTCATCATGTGATACAATTGATGATATATCCTCTTTCCATTTTAATATACTTAGCCAGTCGCTTGACTGATTAACACGTGAAAGAGCCAATAATGGAATTATATCTTCAGCAGTTCCAGTTTCCGCAATACTAGCTATCAAATGTTCAAAGCGACCAACATACCTACTCCTAACCCCTCTTCTATAATGGATTTTAAATATATTCCTCAGAGTTTTATTCATTCTAAAAGCAAAAGATGACAAACATTTCACTAATGCAACCTGATCACCGTAAAATACGTTGTTTTTTGCATCTATTAGTTCAATCTCTAGCAAGAAATCATCATCAAACGAATCATCCCCTAACTCTTCAAGGATTTTTCTCGCATCACGCATATATTTCGAGGCAGCATTACGATCTCCCTTTTCTCTATAGCAGGCTGAAATATTACTTGAGATTATCGCTTTTCTTTTAACTTCGAAATCCTCGCGGGATAATATCTCTAAATATAATTCAATGGCATCATCAAATTCATCCAATTGCATTAGTAATGTGGCGTGATTTAATATCGAGGTGTCAGCTGGACTAATCCCAATCTCTTCACAATTCTCTAATAACTTGTTCCAGATTTCAATTGCTGATGCATGATCTTCGCTAACGATACATATACCATGCTTAACTGTAAGAATCTCAAACTCAGCTTCGTTATCTAAGTTTTCATTTTCCTCGAGATATTCTAAAGCATCATTAAGAACATCAATTGCTGACTGATAAGAATCGTTATCAGAGAAGAAATATGCAGCCGAAATATAGCATTCAACAACCTCTCTTTCGAAGTTATTTTCTTTTAAAAAACCAATTATAACATTCATTAAATATGGGTACTTATCTACCGCTATTTCACCAAGCAACCCCTGTTTAATATTTCTTATAACACTAACACAAGGGGTTATTGAGCCTGTATCGACACAATGTGAAATGAGATTTTTAAGGTTGGTTATTACATCATCCACTTTCCCAAGAATACACTTGCACGCCAGTAAAGAATGTAGCGCCCATGAAAAAGAATAGCCATCTATTTGGGGTTAATTAGTGTAACTGCGATCTGGGCGCAGCGTTCCACCTCTCTAACCTTATCCATATCAGGTGAATCACTAATTAAGTTAATAAGGTAGTCATCAATTTCTTCAAGACGATACTCTACTTCATTGACCTGCTCCCCGTTGATTAGTACACCCCGATATTAGTAATGTCTTCATAAGCCACATGAGGACATCCCCATGAAGAAGCGTTTTTCCGACCAACAGATCATCAGTATTCTCCGCGAGGCCGAAGCCGGAGTATCCGCCCGTGAACTCTGCCGCAAGCACGCCATTTCCGATGCCACGTTTTACACCTGGCGTAAGAAGTATGGTGGTATGGAGGTGCCTGAGGTTAAGCGCCTGAAGTCGCTTGAAGAAGAGAACGCCAGACTCAAGAAGCTGCTTGCCGAAGCCATGCTGGATAAGGAGGCGCTTCAGGTGGCTCTGGGGCGAAAGTACTGACGACAGACCAGAAGCGGGAAGCAGTGGTGTTGATGTGTGATGCGACCGGTCTGTCGCAACGTCGTGCCTGCAGACTCACAGGTTTATCCCTGTCGACCTGCCGCTATGAGGCTCAGCGTCCGGCTGCAGATGCACATTTATCAGGGCGCATCACTGAGCTGGCACTGGAGCGCAGGCGTTTTGGCTACCGTCGCATCTGGCAGTTGCTGCGCCGTGAAGGGCTTCATGTTAATCATAAGCGCGTGTACCGGCTTTATCACCTCAGTGGCCTGGGCGTAAAACGCAGAAGACGTCGTAAAGGGCTGGCAACAGAACGTCTGCCGCTGCTCCGTCCATCGGCGCCCAATCTGACCTGGTCGATGGATTTCGTCATGGACGCATTGGCCACCGGGCGCAGGATCAAGTGCCTTACCTGCGTGGACGACTTCACGAAGGAATGCCTGACGGTCACTGTTGCCTTTGGGATTTCGGGTGTGCAGGTCACGCGTATTCTGGACAGCATTGCGCTGTTTCGCGGCTACCCGGCTACGATAAGAACTGATCAAGGCCCGGAATTTACCTGCCGCGCGCTCGATCAATGGGCCTTTGAGCATGGCGTAGAACTGCGGCTTATCCAGCCCGGCAAGCCTACACAGAACGGATTTATTGAGAGTTTTAACGGACGCTTTCGCGATGAATGCCTGAATGAACATTGGTTCAGTGACGTCAGTCATGCCAGGAAAACCATCAGTGAATGGCGTCAGGATTATAATGAGTGCCGCCCGCACTCCGCGCCGAATTATCAGACGCCGTCTGAATTTGCGGCGGCCTGGAGAAAGGGTAATTCTGAGAGTGAAGGATCCGACATTACTAAGTGAGCGTTGTATCTAATCTTGGGGGCAGGTCATCATCTCCCAGTAAAACCCCATTGAGAAATTCATAAAAATCGTGTGGTTTTAAGCTAATCTCGTTCATTGCTTTTCCTTAAGGTTCTTAATCATTGCCTCTTGCTCCAAGAGGAATTTAAGATACAACCTAACAAAAATTTAAATAAAATCCAGCCATAGATGCCAATTCAAAACTAAGCATATCACAGTTTAACCAACTGATGTTCCACAAGCATCCCTTATGCTTACTCATTTTTCGGAAACTGCTTTAAATATTTAGATAATTTTATTTACCACTATCCATGTGTCATTATATTACAACCTACAGGTCCATAATGAAGCCCTACTTGGTCAGCGGACCTGAATTGAATCCTTGTGTATTTGAGAAGGCGAAAGGATAATTAGTATCTGATTTATTTTTACAATGATTTTATGAATCCCAAGCCTTTGGTTGGTTGGTTGGTTGGTTGGTTGGTTGGTTGGTTGGTTGGTTGGTTGGTTGGTTGGTTGGTTGGTTGGTTGGTTGGAAAATATGAGCGCTTATTGTGACCTGTACTCGGATAATTAACAAACGGCAATACCGATAATGCCATAATTAGCAGAGAGAAAATTTTCGAAAGTTCCGTTTTCGCTCAAAGCAGACCTTATGACCTCGACTTCTGGCAGATCCGAGCCAAGAGCGAACATTGAAATCATAAATCGGCCTAAATCTTAGGGGGAGCCCCCCCCTTATTATGTAACCAGTTTACTGAAGGTGTTGTTTTAACCAAATACGAGTACCTTCAATGTCATATGCTTTTTGCCCAAATCCCTTAGCAAGCAGGGATTCAGGTAAATACTCGTCATATTTATCCAAGTACTTTTCTGGAACATCTGCCGCAAGATCAAATGTAGATGGTAAGCCTGACAACAGCATTTTTTTAAGCGCCTGTTGAACAGTTGCTACACTTGCATCATCAATCTCGATAACACCTGCCAAAGAATTAGCTTTAAAGCCACAACGTATGAGCAAGGCTGTAATCGTATTCACAACTTTATCCCCCATCCAGGGAATTACGTAACAGTGTTGCCCACTCGTAATAAAATATTCATTTTGCAGGTTATAACGCTGAAAGTTACTACAGCCTTCCGCAAATAGGTTTCTGGCGGCAGTATCGGCATAATCTACTTTCTTGCTACCTATTGCTATGCGGTAATCACCTTCCCTATAGATAGCGAGCATTTCCTGACGAACGGCATCATGAACAGACATTCCTCCCCCACTAAATTGTGGTGGCTGACCGCCCTTGGTCGCCTCTACATAGATAACTTTTTTCTCTGTCTCGATCTCTGTTACTTTCCAGCGCCGCCCACCGAAGATGATGTGTTGGTCTGGAAGCAGTGGGGAGTCCACAGGCACTGTTCCAAGGGTTCTGTTTCCGGTGACAATGCGGAACTCTTCTGGTGTATTGAACACGGCATAAAAAGTGTAATGGTTAGTCAGTTTCTCCCCTTCTACCCCAACAACCATTTCGCCGCTAGCAAGTTGAGTGAGCAGGCCACATGTTCCCATATGTTTAAGCAGACTTTTGAAATCGTTCAAATCTACATTTCTAAACGGCCCTGTCTGGCATAGTTGTGACCAGAGCTGATCGGCACGAACTCCGCCCCATTGTGCGGTAATAGCAAGAATCTGGTGTAGGAGCGTGGAGTAATGCATCTGTTGAGCATCAGCTGGTTCAAACCATTGTTTAGAGATCATCAATCTGATCATTGCCATCGACTGGATCAGCTGCAGCCGTAGGTGGTCAACGATGCTGCTAGTTACAGTAAGCTCATTTTCTGTAATTAGCATTCTCATAACTGATGGGGAGTCGCGTCGCCCAGAACGTCCCATACGCTGACGCAGACTGGAAACAGAATGCGGAGGCGAAACTTGTATAACCGACTTAACCTTACCGATATCAATGCCCAACTCGAGCGTCATTGTACAAACAGCTGTTGTGGGCAAATTTCCTTTCTGAAGACGAGATTCAAGCGCCTCACGTAATTCCTTGGCAAGGGAACCATGGTGGGGAAAGAATTCATTCGGTACAATTTGTTCCTCACACATGTCGCTCAACGTTGCCGCAATGCTTTCAGTGCGCTTTCGGCTGTTTGCAAAGACCAAATGAGAATCGCCACGACAAAGTCTAAAAATGTCAGCGCAAACGTCATGCTCAGCTGAACTCTGAAGTTCTTCCTCTTTTTGGATCACGCGCTCCAGGTACCCTTTGACCTGTACCTGAAGAGTGGCCGTGCTATTACTATCTGTAACAGTTACGCAGGGGAGTCGTTTGTCCGGGCGCAACAGTTCAGGCACTTTCTCCAGTTCCCCCAGCGTGGCACTCAACGCAACGCGGGGAATTGGATTTCCCTGGCGTCCTAGCACATGCTCAATTCTATTGAGCAGAGAAAGCAGCTGTACACCACGCTCTGAGCCTATAAAAGCATGAAACTCATCAATAACGATGTATGCGACTGAAGAAAACGCCTGTTTGAGCCAGCCCATTGAGTTTATGAGCAAAGACTCAAGTGACTCAGGTGTAATCAGTAAAATGCCAGCAGGGTTCGTCCGAGCCTTCTTCTTTTTGCTTTGTGATACATCCCCGTGCCAGGGAGTCACTGGCATTTCCAATGCATCTCCAAGGCTCTCAAGACGACGGTGCTGATCGTTAATCAATGCCTTCAACGGGCTGATATAAATTATGCCAAATCCATTAGTGAGATCTGCAACTGCCGAACAGGCAGGAAGAAAGAAAGCCTCTGTTTTACCCGCTGCTGTACCTGCACTGATTAGCACGTCTCGATCACGGGCTAAAATTGCCGGGATAGAACTCTCCTGCAAAGGCCTTAATGAAGACCACCCCTGCTTGTAAACCCACTTACGGACGCGGGGATCGAGACTATCGTAGGCACTGCTCATAGTTTGAAGTTCGCCAGGCCGTCGTCGTCATCGCTTTCCTCCGCAATGGCGTCATCCATATCGCTGGGCCTGTCCTCTTCAATCGCCACACCCTCGATTAGTGTTTGCCAGTTCATCGTTCTGTTTTGTTCCAGCACGGCCAGCATATCCAGGAAACCTTTTATGGTATTACGGGGGGTACGGAAGTAAGCGTCTCCAATGGTTTTACTACAGTGATGCAGAAATCCAGTCAGTGCCTCATCTGGTACCAGATAATTCTCTGGATCTCCGCCTGCATAAACATGGCGAAGATTTCTCAGCAAAATATACAGTTCCTCAGGGGTCAGGCTGGCAAGATGCAAAGTGGGGGATGAGTAGTCAATCACTCCTGCTTTTTGCGCGAACCGGTTTTCCGCCAGACGCGACTGGAGCGCCTCATAGCTGTAAAGACCTTTACGCGGATCGAAAAGAAACTCTGGCGTACCCCCGAGGATAAAACCAATGTTCTCGGCTGAGCCTTGCAGGCAGTCATTCAGAATCCGCAAAATCTGTTCGTAGTTCGCCGTTCTTGCTTGCGTATTATTCAGCTTAAAGAGGTTCACCATTTCGTCGAGGCTGACCAAAAGACCGGCATAGCCTGCCTGGCGGACAAAAAGGCTCATCAACTTTAAAGAATCATAGAATGAAGCGTCTGAGATAATAGTCCGAACGTCTAGATCGTTACGGGCATCAGTTTTGGTGGTGTACTCTCCCCGCAACCAGCGAATGGCATTGGATTTTAGCGTTTCATTATCCTGTTCGTGCCCCCGCCAGAATGCATCAATGACCTTCGCAAAGTCATATCCGCCCACCATATCTGACAGGGCAGCCAGGCGCTTATGAATAACTAATGAAACCTCGGAGCCGTCCGTGTCAGCTTCCTTTCTTGCCTCCGTAACGAACCTTTCAACAACGCTAAGTAACGCATTACCATCAGGCTTGTTTCTGGTGGACATGTTTTTCATAAGCTCTGAGTAGAGATTACGAGCCTGACCTCCAGATGAGTGAATACGTCTGTCAGGAGAAAGGTCAGCACTGACTGACACCAGCTTTTTCTCTAGAGCAATAGAGCGCACAACACTCAGAAAGAACGTTTTACCAGAACCATACTCACCGATGATAAGTCTGAAGCTTGCACCACCGTCAGCAATCCTCTCAATATCCTGATGGAGAGCAGTGATTTCATTCACGCGGCCAACCTGGATATGCTGAATGCCTATCCTTGGCGTTACACCTGACTTAAGTGACTGAATAATAGCATCGCGTTCTTTCACTCTTATACGTGTTACAGACATTCACTATCCCTCTAATTCTTTGGCAATTTCCAGGTCAACCCAGATATCATCATCGGCATCGTCCAGCACCGGAGCATCAACCACCGCATAGGACCAGTCATTGATCACCTCAAGCGCACCGCCGAGCATCAAATTCAAATTTCCGCACAATTCTGTCGCCTCTTTCCGGGACCACTGTTCTTTCTCCAGCAAACTGCGATAAAGCTGGCTATGTGCGGAGTCAAGGCCCCCCGCCTCCGTTAATGAGACTGGAGCGCTTTCTGGCTCTTCCGGTTCTTCTTCGGTGAAAATTGTGTTCAGCAATTTACGAACATCATCCGTGGCAGATTCGTGGCGGGCAAGTACATTAGCATCCAGTGTGAACCCTGATGCTGGCTGATCAGTTGGTACAGACGAGACGAGATCATGTTCAGTTGCGGAATGCTGATGGATATTGCTCGAGACAGATGAGGGATCCAGCCCCAAACTTGAATAAATCTTCTCAAGCTGTTTGATTTCGGAAGGCGCTATTGTCCCATCCGAACAGGCAACACTAACGATAACTTTACCCACAGCAGCTTTTTCCGCGGCCCCCATCAACTCAATCCTGCTTTTCATTCCTGTCATATTGGCTGGGGTATGAAGTTGCCACGTTAAATACGCATGTAGAGAGCGTTTTTCATCATCGGTGAAGCCAGTATTGTTGTTGATGGCATTCTCAAGCACTTTCTGTTCAGCTTGATCAAGAGAATCGTCAATCAAGGCGACCATCGCCCCTAATCTGAGCGTCATTACTGCTGAGATAAATTCAGGAGAAGGTGAGAAGCGTCCACCTTCGGCGGCAGGGAATAGAACAAGTGTCCCATCAACATCCGCCTTCACATGGTGATAATACGGGTCAGGTGCCAGACCGTAACCCATCTTCAGAGCAAAGGCCTGCATCAAATCGGCCTCTTTTTTATTGATCTTATTGGGGCAACTGGCATTCATATGTGCCCAAAAGTCAGCAACTGAGACTAACCCCTCCTTGACGAGGATCGCCTCATCAGCCCAGCGTTTGAATGAGCTTAATATTTTTTCTGCGCTTTCATTAACAATCTCTGAAGGGAGCAACATAATTGCAGCCGTATCATTGACTGACGTACCTTTCCTACCAAGGTAGCGACTATAAGCATCAAGTTCATCCGTACATATGTCGGCAAGAGCCATAATTTTCTGGACAGGGCTCTTCAACGCACTTGGATCAGGCAGGTCGGGAACAGGAAGTCGAACACCTCGCAAACTAGGACTTGCTGGTGTGTAATCTAACCTTAGGCGCGTTTTATTCGCCTTAACGACCATCCCTTCACCATATTTGAGGGTGTAACGCCGTTTGAAAAGCGCAGCAAACTCTTTAGCACAGCGGCGAGCCGGGGTACGCAGCGAATACTCGGTGTGGTTTATTACCCAGTTCAACGCCAGTTCAGCTGATACAGGAACTCCTTCATGTACAGTTTTTGCCAGAGCCAGCTTAAATTGCATGCTGTTGCTGAAACCTGAATTGCTATCGAGCTCAGTGGCTAAGCCCATGTTCGGGCGCAGAATAGACATGGCTTCGAGTAATTGGGCCGAATATCCACGGAATGAGCGGTTCTCAATGAATACCGATCTTAACCGAGCGACTTCATTGAACAGATTACGGAACTCAGCATCAGGGAATTTTGGGTCAGTGGAATCTACGAGCGCTTTTCTTTCCAGGCCGTAAAGGTAGATAAAAACATAGCCGATAGGACACGATGGATCAGACCTATCGCTGGCGAGCCAACTGACATATGCACCGCGTGCTTCTGGGGAAAGAGAGGAAAAACTGGGCCAGTATCCTAATGAACTGTCCTCGTAAAGATAAGAAGTAGGTTTTATCTTACATGTGTCATCAATTAATGATGCCTCACTTCCATCGTCATAATAGCCGCCTGATTCCTGACCGGATGGCTTCATACGTTGCCCCACGTAAATGTGGCCACCGCTAATTGCTACACCAGCTACAGTTATCATCTCACCCGGAAGTACCCATCGAGCTAGTGCACCTGCTGACTTTGAGGTGTTCCGGTAATGATTGGTTGTCACCCGAAGTTCAACACCCCGGCCACCGCTCAATGTAAAAGTTGCAAGGTTATCGTCTTCACTATCATCGTTTCGCACAACCGCCTCTTTTTTCTTGATGTCAGCGAGCCATTCTTTTGGCGGTGCTTTCACGGGGCTTGAAGCATAAGACTTTGGAGATTTACGTTTTTTCTTTCTAAAAAACAACAAGTAAATTACTAAAATCGCCGCCAGAAACTTCAATAACTCCATGATATATAACCTTAAAATCATTCCTCACGCACACTCACAAGCAGCAATGAAGGTTGGGCAAGTGGATTAATCTCAAAATAATACGTCTAAATCGCAAGGGTTCAAACCAAAATGCAATCAAAATTAATTCATTGATTAAGCATGCTTTTCAAGCAGAAATTTTGAAGGCATGCGAATGCTTGTGGGTCATTCGCATCAGAATGAAGTTGAATTGGTTCTGCATAAACATACGTGTAGCTGTTACATGGATGCAGAACTGGCGGCAATTATCCTTATCTATTTGCTGTCAGAACTGACTCTGCTAACGGGAAATGAGCTCACCGATGGCGAACCGTGCAGAATGCATTTCATACTCTAGTGACACGAACAAACCACACAGCAAGTTTCTGTATAAAATTCCTTCGCTGGTGACGTTCAACTTCTTGAGCACGGATTTCCTCCTGTACCTTTTGTCTCTGATTGGTTAGCAGCGTCGGATCTCTCTGCAAAAATTCTCGGTAGGCTGATTCGGCAATGAGGGCATCGGGCTAGTTTCTCTTCTCTCTTCTCTCTTCTCTCTTCGCTACATTGGGGGCAATCCCAACAGCAATGCCCCTTTTAGCCTCTTCACGTTTACTACGAGCTTCAGCCAAAGTCACGTCGGGATAAACCCCAAGAGCAAGCAACTTCTCCTTGCCAGCAACACGGTACTTAAGCCGCCAATAATCAAAAGGTAAAGTCCCCCACCATCAGAGAGTTTGTAAGGTTCATCTTTTGGCTTTGCGGTATCAACCTGACGGGCGTTAAGTTTCACTGGGGGTATATCCATAAGACCGAACAGCACATACCCAAAATGTACCCCCATATGCATGTAGATTTTGGGGGGTGTCAGTAGACGTCAGAATACAAGCGAGAGCTGGAAGATGCTGATTATAAGGGTTTTCAGTGAACTGGAGTAGACTTTGAGAGATGCTTGATTGGTGCGATAATAGGAGTAGAACCTACGACCTTCGCCTTACGAAAGTAAGCCAACTCCAAAATGAGTACAAGAATGAGTATTCTGAAGATTAATTTTTATATAAAACTTAAATATCAATAAAATATAATTAAAATCACGGTTCAACGTCTAAATAAAATGTGTTGTCTCATGAGGTTTAATCGAATCTCATGAAAGCCACAAAAATCTATAAAATCCACGCGCTTGCGTGGATTTTTGTTTTCATGACATCTCATACAATCTCACGACAGCGCAGCTAAAATCCCCTGCTGCCTGAAAAAGCCGAACCCCGACATTTTGAACTACGCGGCTGACTCGCCAGTAGATAATCCCCACCGACGAGCGTTTTTTCAGCGCAACATGAGGTATGTTTTTAACGCCCTGTTACTGATTCACCCACACCAGTTGATCAACCCGGAAACCGAGACCTCGCGCCGTATTCAGGTAATCTTGTTTCACCGCCTCGGGCAGCGTTGGCGTGCGTGACAGGATCCACAAATAATCGCGGTTCGGGCCACTCACCAGCGCGTACTGGTAATCATCGTCAAGCTTAATGACGTTATAGCCGCCGTAAAATGGGCCAAAGAAAGAGACTTTCAGCGCAGCTGTCGTGGGTTCGCCGGTGAAATAGGCTTTGCCTTCGCTCTGGCTCCACTTGTTTTTCAGCGGATCATAGCCGCGATTAAGTACGCTGATGCCCCCGTCGCTGCGCTTGCCGTAGGTGGCCGTCACCTGTTCCAGCCCGCGTTCGAAGCGATTCTCCAGGCGGGCGATTTCATACCATTTGCCAAGATAACGGCTGGCGTCAAAGCCAGTGATCGGCTGAATCCCTTTTGGCGGCGTGGGGGATTTGCAGGCAACCAGTGTCAACGCGATAGCAACACCGGTCACCACAGGCCATAGCTTCATGAGAACGCCTTTCATCGTCGCGGTTGGGAGTAAAGTGTAGTGCAAACGCTCCGCTCTTCATTCAACCCATTACTATTCGTAGTATATTGAGAGCATTCTCTATTATCAGGTTTCCCTCATGTCTTACTCCATCGGCGAATTTGCTCAACTTTGCGGGATAACCCCGACAACGCTGCGTGCGTGGCAGCGTCGTTACGGCCTGCTTAAGCCGATGCGCACCGGGGGCGGTCACCGGCTGTATAGCGATGATGATGTCCAGCAGGCACTGAAAATCCTCGACTGGGTAAAAAAAGGGGTTCCGGTAAGCCAGGTGAAACCCCTGCTGGCGCGTCCGGAAACGCACAGGACAAACAACTGGCTCACCCTGCAGGAGAGCATGTTGCAGCGGCTGAAAGAGGGAAAAATCGAATCCCTGCGTCAGCTGATTTACGATTCAGGCCGCGAATACCCGCGGCCGGAGCTGGTCACTGAAGTATTGCGTCCGCTGCGCAGCAAAGTGTCAGCCAATATCCCGGCGATGATGACCCTGCGCGAAATTCTGGACGGCATCATCCTCTCCTACACCTCATTTTGCCTCGAAGGGGACAGAAAGGCGCCGGGCGATAACTATCTCATTACCGGATGGCACCTTACCGACCCGTGTGAAATCTGGCTCGAAGCGCTTAAACGTACCGGCCAAGGTCACCGTATCGACGTGCTTCCTGTGCCGCCCGCCACGCTGGCCCCGGAGATTTTCCCGCAGCGAAAGTGGCTGCTGGTCACCACGGGCACACTCTCCGCCGCACGTAAAAAGCAGATCGCGCTCTGGCAGTCCTCTGTCGTTTCCCTCGAGGTTATCTCACTCTAAATCCGATCCTCCCCGCTGGCACCGCTTCGCGACACAACCGTGAAACGTTGCGGATCTGCCACAGTCATAAAAAACGCATAATAACGCCAGTAACAATGCTTTGAATTTATTGCCAAATAAAAAATATCGCCAGCAAAACTTGGACAAATAAATTTAATTGTGTAAGTTTGAAGTATGCCGTTACACCATGCTATTTAACGCCTCCGAAAAGATGCATGAGTTCGCTTCCGCAGGGGGTAAGGCATTACCTGGCGTTACAGCAGGCCGGTGAACAGCATCGGCAGCAGTTACAGGATGTTTTTGCAGGGCTGTACGTAATACAACCGGGATGACGAAATCCGCCACGACCATTTGCAGAGCGACATTTTTCTTCATCCATCACGCGCAGTAATAAGAGGATAACCTCATGAACACTCAACCCATCATTGGCATCAGCGGATGTTTAACCGGCTCGGCGGTACGCTTTGACGGCGGGCACAAACGCGTGGGTTTTGTGATGGACGAACTGGCACAGTGGGTGACGTTCAAACCGGTGTGCCCTGAAATGTCTATCGGCCTGCCCGTGCCTCGCCCGGCACTGCGTCTGGTTCAGAGCAGTGATTCAGCGCTCAGCATGCGCTTCAGCCATGCGCCGCATGAAGATGTGACACAGAAAATGGTCGATTTTACTCAGGCCTATCTTCCGCAAGTGAGCGCGTTATCCGGTTTTATCGTCTGTGCCAAATCACCGAGCTGCGGCATGGAGCGCGTGCGGCTGTATGATGAAAAAGGCAATCGCGGGCGTAAAGAGGGTGTGGGTCTTTTTACCGGCGCATTGCTGGAACACTTCCCGTGGTTGCCGGTTGAAGAAGACGGTCGCCTGCACGATCCGCTTTTGCGGGAAAACTTTGTCGAGCGCGTTTTCGCTCTGCATGAGCTCAACACACTCAAGGCTAACGGTCTGACCCGCCGCGCACTGCTGGACTACCACAGCCGCTACAAGCTCCAGTTGCTGGCACACGACCAGGCCGGTTACCGGGAGATTGGCCCCTTCGTCGCCTCACTGCACGAGTGGGAAGACCCGGACGCCTTCTTTGTGGCATACCGCGAAAAACTGATGACCATCCTGAAAAAAACCGCGTCGCGGAAAAATCATACCAACGTGCTGATGCACATTCAGGGCTACTTCCGTGAGCATTTGAATAGCCGCCAGCGGGGCGAGCTGCGCGATGTGATCCTCCATTATCGCAACGGGTTGTTGCCGATCCTCGCGCCAATAACGCTACTGAAGCATTATCTGGCCGAGTACCCGGATCGTTACCTGGCAAAACAAAATTACTTTTCCCCCTACCCGGACGTGCTTGGGCTACGTCTGACCGTCAACTGAATACCATGAAAAGAAAGCTCGAATGACCCTGATACGGGCTCCTCACGTTCCACATTTAGACGACATCTCTTGTCGTCTTTTTTTTCGCGGCGCGTCACGCAACGGCCAGCGGTTGCCGCATGCCATGATGGATATTTCGCCTTAGCACGTCGAGGTAAATCAATCCCAGCAGGTCAATGCGCTGAGCAGACTAAGGTCGCATGATCCCACCACGGGTTAGGATTAACGTGGCTTGCCAGCACGGTGAATTGTGCCTGCTGCAGCTCCTCCACTAAGGCCGGGAGTGGTTTTAACGTGCGCCAGGGTTGACCCTCTCTGAGCAAATAATGGTGTTCGGTATCGTAATTCTCCCTGTCTTCTTGAAAGCGCGGCATCCCGCACATCGAGCTGACAACGAAATACCCTGCGGGTTTGAGCAATCGTCGCACTTCAGCAAAACAGCGTGGCCTGGCATCCCCGATCAGGCAGTGCAAACAGCTGCCATCAATAATCAGATCAAACATGGCCTCTTTGCACTGAGGAAGGTGGCAGACATCTCCGACCCAAAAGCGCGCGCACAACCCTGATTGTTTGAAACGGTCCTCAGCCCAGTGAATCGCCGTCTGCGCGAAATCCACGCCCCAGACATCGTCACCTCGTTGCGCAAAATATTGCGCGGCCATCGCGCCATTGCCACAACCCAACTCAAGCACTGTTGCGCCAGGTTGCGGGAGGTACTGGTGCTCCTCAAGCCATGAAAAAATCTGCTGCTGTTGTTCTTTCGCCCGAAGATAACCGCCCCCAGCCCAGGCGGCTTCTCCATTTGCTATCAGTTCCCGATACTGTTTTTCGTAGATGTTCATCATCAACCGCTACCTTGCTCAAGCCTGTCGTCAGTCATATTGTCAATGGGGCAAAATGCGATGAGCCACGAAAAACGACATAATCCTCATCGTGCTCGCTGCACCAGTTGCCGCAATTATCTATACTCCACGTCACCTGCCCTTATCCAGTAAGGTTTCCTGTGTTAGCTACTGTTCTCGTTGCGATTGTCGCTGCCATTCATCTGTACATTCTGGTGCTCGAAATGTTTTTGTGGGACACCAAAACAGGCCGCAAAGCCTTTAATCTTAGCGCGGAGTTTGCGCGCGACACCCGCGTGCTGGCTGCGAACCAGGGGCTGTATAACGGCTTTCTGGCGGCGGGGCTATGTTGGGGATTATGGCTGGGTGCAAGCGGCGTGCCTGTCACCCTCTTTTTCCTGATCTGCGTGCTGATTGCCGGGATTTTCGGTGCTGTCACAGCCAGCCGAAAAATACTCTATGTACAAGCACTTCCGGCACTGCTTGCATTAATTGCCCTGCTGGTGCCGTAAATGTTGTTCCTGCTTGCAAGCGCCAGGCCTGTTACAAACGGCCTGGCAGCCAAAACGGTTATTCACGTTTGCAGGCTACGGCGTTTTTCGTTCGGCAAAGTAGTGTGCTGGCGTGCTGCCCATCGTTTTTCTGAACATGGTGATAAAGGCATTAACGGATTCATAACCGAGTTTTGTCGCCACGTTTTGCACTGATTCGCCGCTGGCTAACGCCTGCAGCGCAATAATCAAATGGAGTTGTTGACGCCATCGCCCAAACGTCAGCCCCGTCTCACGCAACATCAAGCGCGCCAATGAGCGCTCGCTCAGCGCGAGGCGTTTCGCCCACTCTTTAAAGGTGCTGCGATCTTCCGGATGGCTCACCAGCGTATCGGCCATGGCGCGTATTTTGGCATGCGCAGACACCGGTAAATTGAAGTTCTGCTGCGGCATGGTGGCCAATTCATCAAGCGTGACCCGGGTTAGCCTCGCTGCGTGGCTATCTGGCGGATAATCGACACGTTCACGGGTTAAACGATCAACTAATTCTTTAATCAACTGGGAAATGGCCAGCGTACAGCAATGATTTGGCAGTGCTGCGGCTCCAGGTTCAATAAAAAGATAATTCAGATGTGCGTTCCAGGTGGCGCTGGCGCTGTGAGGAACCCCGCCGGGGATCCATACTGCGCAGTGCGGCGGCACTATCCAGATCTCATTTTCCGCACGACAGATAACCGCGCCATACAGCGCAATGATTAATTGCCCTTTGCGATGCGTATGTATTGGCACTTCGGCTTCGTAATCAACGAAGTCAAGACGGCGCGCGACGGCCGGGCTGTGCGTATCATCGGGGTCAAACACGGTCGTGGCGTAATTAGGCTTCATACGATTGGCAACATTTAGGTATTTTTTGACAGAATAAAGTATTTAATGGCATGCGCAAGCCGGTAATACTTCCCGGCATGAACAAAATAGCCTTCTCTCACTGCCGCTTTTTGCGGGCAATTTCTGTTGCGCTTCATCGTACGGGTGGCGCGCTGGCCTCATTCACCTTACGGGACGATGCCAGTGCCCTACTCTATTCTGCCAAGAGTTTTGCTGCGGCAATGCTCGCTTATTACATCGCCTTATCGATAGGCCTTGAAAAACCCTCCTGGGCGATCATTACCGTTTACATTGTGTCGCAAACCTCGGTTGGCGCGTCACTGAGCAGGAGCGTCTACCGATTAGCCGGTACCATCATTGGTGCCGGCGCGACGGTGTTGATTGTGCCGACTTTTGTGAACATGCCGATTTTTTGTAGCGTGGTACTCACCGGCTGGATCACCTTTTGCCTGTATTTATCGCTGCTTGAACGCACACCCCGCGCCTACGCCTTTGTGCTGGCCGGTTACACGGCGAGTCTGATTGGTTTTCCGGCGGTATTTCACCCCGGTGAGATTTTCGATACCGCCATTGTTCGTGTGCAAGAGATCGGGATTGGCATCTTCTGCGCGGCACTGATTCACCGTTATGTGTTGCCAAAACGAATCTCCGGCCTGTTCAACAGCAAAATCGCGCAAACACTGAATTCTGCACGTCAGATGCTGGCAGACACGTTGGCGGGAAGTGCCAACGAAGCGGCCGCTAATCTGCGATTGGCGCTGGCGTTACAGTTCCTGCAAGGCCTGAGCCACCATATTCCCTACGACTTTGCCTTCTCGGCACCTGTTCGCCATGCGCGAAAAGCGCTGCATGACAAGCTGGCGCGTTTGTTAATCGTTAGCGGTGAATTACACGATCGCCTGTTGATGATCACTGCGCTGCCCGACGACATACGGACGCTGCAGGAAGAAATGCAGAACTGGCTCACCGGGGAAGATACAGCGAAACGGAAAATAACCGGGCAAGCGCTGGCAGAACGCAGTGCAGCGCTAAGCAAGCAGCTCGCCGCCGCAGAGACGCTGACCTTTGAAACCGCGCTCCAGATGAACTTTGTCCGTCACCTTTATGAGGCCATTATCCTGTTGCTGCAATGCGAACGGCTCGCGGACGCACTCGCGCACGCAAAACCGGCGCAAATACAGGCCGAAGATAAACCGGCGAAAGGCTATGTGTTCCACCGCGACAGCCGGTCAGCGGCGCGCACTGCGCTGGGTGCTTTTATCATCATACTGAGTGGTTGCCTGATTTGGATTGACTCAGCCTGGCCCGATGGCGGTACGGCGGTGTCTATTCTCGGGGTCTGCTGCACGCTGTTTGGCAGTTTCGATACCCCGGCGCCACATATTGTTAAATATATGATTGGTTCCGCCTGGGGCGTAATGATAAGCCTGCTCTACAGCTTCGCCCTGCTGCCTGGGGTGACTGAGTTTTCGGTGCTGGTTGCGGTGCTCGCACCGGCATATTTGCTGGCGGGATCGTTGCAGGCTCGACCAGCCACTACGTTCATGGCCATGGGGATCACCCTGACACTGCCTATTTTGTGCGAGTTGGGGGCCCACTACAGCGGAGATTTCGCCGTGGCCGTCAATACCGCCATCGCGCTCTTTGCCGCAACCGGCTTTGCGATGGTCAGTATGAGCTTGCTACAAACTGTGCAGGCTGACGCCGCCATTGAACGCTTGCTACGCGTCTGCCGACGTGACGTTCGACGCAGCGTGAAAGGTGTATTCAAACCCGATGAAACTTACTGGACCAATCTGATGATCGACCGGACCGCGTTGTTACTGCCGCGCTTGCAGCGGAGCGGGCACTCCGCAGAGCAAACGCTTAACCAGATGTTGCACTCGTTGCGCATTGGCCTTTCCGTGATGCACTTGCGCCGTTTTCAGGCGCAGAAAGATCGCAAAAAAGCCCATGAAATTGGCGAGATCCTTTCTCTGCTTGCCCGCGATATACCAACCAGTGCGTTACGTCAGCGGATTCAGGCCATGATTGGTCTCTCATCCCTGCAGCCCCATGAACAGTCGCGCCAGCTCGTTGACGGTCTGGTTGATCTGCACTGCGCATTAAGCGAACAGCACGCGGGGTGCGTCGATGATTAATGACATTAATCTCGGTGGCGTTTACATCCCCGGACTGCTGGTTATCGCCCTTGCGGCCCTGTTCTGCACGCTGTTATGGCTACCTCTTTTCACTTTCAGCAGGCGCTATCGTCGTTTGCCCTTGCGTCCGCTGATGAGTTTTTCCACTTACATTGTTACTTTTTTCCTGCTCATGCAGGGGCTGAACGCGCTGGGGTTAGTCGTATGAAATCCTTTTTTTCTCTTTTGAGCCGTTATGCACTGACGTTAAGCGCCGTGCTGGTGGCAACCCTCCTCGCTTACATGATGTGGAAACATTACGCGCAGCGTCCCTGGACCCGTGATGGCCGGGTGCGTGCTGATGTGGTGCAAATAGCGCCGGATGTTTCCGGGCCGGTGGCAAATGTCGCCGTTCGTGATAACCAGTGGGTTAATCGTGGCGATGTGCTCTATTCGATTGATCCGCACTGGCTGAAGCTGGCGGTGGCCAGCGCGCAGGCGGATGTCGAGGCGAAACGTCATGAGATGTTAATGCGCCAGGATGCGGCGACAAGGCGTTCACAGATCAAAGGCGTGATCTCCAGCGAAGACTTACAACAAACCGGCAGTGCGGCCAGCATCGCGGCGGCAAACTATCACGGCGCGCTGGCGGCGCTGGAACTGGCACAGCTTAATTTAGCGCATGCCACGGTGCGCGCGCCGGTAGCGGGCTATGTCACGCATCTCAGGCTGCGCCCAGGCGACTACGCCACCGCCGGCGAAACTAAAGTGGCCATCATTGATGCGAACAGTTTCTGGGTGGTGGGCTATTTTGAGGAGACAAAACTGCGGCATATTCATGTCGGAAATCGCGCGCACATCGCGCTGATGGGATTTGAGCCCGTCATCACCGGTCACGTTGAGAGCATCGGGCACGGCATCGGCGACAGCAACGACGAAACGGGCGGTCTTGGCCTGCCAGACGTCAACCCCACCTTTAACTGGGTGCGACTTGCGCAGCGCGTTCCGGTCCGTATTCATATCGACAAGCTGCCCGCGGGCGTGGAGTTAGTGGCGGGTTTATCCGCCAGCGTGTCGGTGGAACCTTCCGGGCGGAAAACGTCCCGGTCATTACTCACACGAATAACCGGCGAATAACCAAAGCGTCGAAGGGAGTCTTACTATTTTGTCCGCTGGCAGATCAGCGCCAGCGGACAAGATTGCAATACCTTATTTAAACAGTTTCTGCACAAACTCAGCATATGCGGGACGCCAGACATCCATTTCGTGTCCCAGGCCGGGATACTCTTTATAGCTAAACGTGATGCCTTTTTGCTCCAGTTCTTTTTTAAGCCCGGCAATATCCTTCCCGGTGACCGCATCTTTTTCGCCGACCACCACCGTGAAGTTATGCAACTGCTTATTCACTTCCTGCGGCTTATTGAGCTGAGTAGTCACGCCTGCATCCGGGACGGTGGCAGTCGTGACGCCACTGAATGTCGCCAGCCAGCCGAAGCTGTCCAGATGGTTCATCCCGGAAACGAGTGCCTGAAAGCCCCCTTGTGAGAGCCCGGCCAGCGCACGTCCGCCAGCATCTTTGCGCACATTAAAGCGGGCATCGACCAGCGGAATGATGTCGTACATCAGTTCGCGGTCTGCCGCTTTGGCATTAAGCGGATAGAACATTTTGCGACGATCTTTTGGCGGATAATTTTCGGGAATCGCCTGCAGAATGTCCGTTTCCGTATCCGGCACCACCACCAGCATTGGTTTGATTTTCCCTTCGGCCAACAGGTTATCCATTATCTGCGGTAACCGCCCTTGATCAATGGCGGAAAGGCCGGTATCGCCAAAGCCATGGTAGAAATAGAGCACCGGCAGCGGCTCGCCTTTACCGGTGTAACCCGGCGGCGTCCAGATATACATACGGCGCTCCGAACGCAGTTCTTTCGCGTGGTAGGTCACCGTCAACAGATCGCCATGGGGGACGGCGCGATCATCGAGAATACTGCCCGGCACCAGAATCAGGCTGGTATTGACCTGCCGCTGCGGTTTCTGAAACCGGCTTCCTGTATCCACAGAACGAAAACCATCAACATCAAAGTAATATTCGTAAAGATTCGCAGCCATCGTGGCGCTTTTCCACGACCATATACCGCTCTCATCTTTGCGCATATCGTGCGAGACCGAGCTATCCGGGGTAGAACCAGTCACGACCGATACCCGTTTTGCGCCCGGCGCGAAAAGGCGAAAGGTAATACTTTTATCGGCGTTAACCTGGGTCACATACTGGCTAACCGGCATAGATAAGTCCGGGGTTGCCGGAAAAGGCGCGGCAACGGCAGGAAGCGTCGCGCCCGCCAAAAGTGTGCAGATAGCAAACGTCAGCCCGGTGATAGTTGTTTTCATATCCACTCCCTCATTATATTTTCTCGTTAACATAGAACCCGTTAGCACGCATTCCCACCACGCTTCAACCTGAGCGCCAGCACCCGCGACGTGTTGCCGGTACGTGCATCTGATAAAGGTTACTCACGAAGGCTGGCAGCAAAAGTTGGCGTATTGGCTGGATTTTTAAAACCTCTTTCTCCACGTTTTGCGATATATGTTGCGTAAATCAGGGATTTTTAACCAATTTGAACGAGGTTGAGAGAGATGACGGTTATCTGAACAGCACGCTGCGTTTCTGCACAGTGCGCTTGTCGACATACTGCAGCGGCGCGCATTTTGAAGGTGAATATTTGCTGCCTTACAGGCGAAACGTGCCCGGCGCGTTTCGCAGAGGGGGGATGGAAAATGCGGGTCAACCGCTGATGCACCGGTTTAGAGAACCTCAACAACCGCGAACTCTTCCGCGACGAGTTCCATCTCTTCGGCGAAAAATCCCGCGCGGGTAAAAAAGGCTTTATGCTCTTTGCGCCAATATTCAAGGCTTAAATCGCCCTCGCCCTCTTTTCTGGCAAAGGCTTCCGTCACATCGCAAAAGCGTACCAGGCGCATCGATAGCATTCTGATGACGCATACCGGGGAATTTTGCCCGTTGAGAATAATATGATAACTGCCGATTTTGGGTGCCGGCTCTTCAGCCAGGTACGAGGCAAGCGAGCCGCAGGAGGCTGTTTTCACTCCACTCACCACTAAGCCTGCAAGCGCGCTTGCCATCTCCGGGCTGTCGCCGAATGACCATGCCTGTGCGCCGGGATATGTCGTCTTTAGTTTATCAATACTCTTCATCATGGACCTTTTATCGGCGTAGCTACGCGGCAATTCGCATTTGGGTGAACTGTGCGCGGCCTCACTTCTCATCAATTAACATAACCGGCAGCGCTTTCAATTTTCGATCACTGCTCTTTTTTGCGCACAAGAGACGTAATAATGGCCGTCAATCCGCCGATAAGCGGCATCGGTCCTGCGCCTGCGAGGAAGTTTTCACGATCGATTTGGTTATCACGGCGAATATCCGCAAAGCGGGCAAGCGCGTTTTTTTCACTGGTCGCGCTGACCTCTTCAAACTGTTTCTCGAAGCCCTGTGCCACTAGCTGAGAAGCGGCATCCACTTCCGCGCTTTTCAGCACCACGATTTGCTTACCTTTTTGATAAAAACTGTAATCTGTCATTTCTCACTCCCTCATAGAAAAGATTACCTGACAGGTAATATATCTGGCTTAAGCGAATTCTGAACTTGTTTTCTGCGTAATCTGTTAAGCCGGTAAGAAATACCCTTTTCTTTCATCGTTCCCTATCTATCGGCAGTGACCATTCACGTTTTTCCTTTCTGACGCCAGCTTTTTTTTCAGCAGTCGACATGGCGATAGCCGCGTTAAGATTTAGCTTAAGCAACAAATAGTGATCGTTCCCCGTCAATAAGCAGAACCTGCTCATAACATTTAAAAATGTTTTGCAAATAGCCACTCCATCGTCGCTCCATATTAGCGGCAATATAAATCAATAAATCCTCTGCAGAATGTTCATTGTCCGCAGGAGGAAAAATGAACAAATTTACTTATTTCATTAAATACACCGAGTACCTTGGTCGGAAACTTTTAACCTGTATGGTTCAGGACCAGCAATTTCATAGCAAAAGATTAAAAAGGCTCTCTGGCAGAACCCCCGATCTGATTAATCCGGTGACGCTAAGCGAGAAAATATGCTACCGAATGATACATGACCATAACCCGCTTTACACGCGACTGGCAGATAAACTGGCGGTGCGCGATTACGTTTCTGCGCGTACACAAAGAGTACAGTTACCCACATTGCTTTGCGTCTATAAAAACGTGCAAAGCATCGATTTCAGCCAATTACCGGACAAATTTGTGTTGAAGTGTAATCACGATAGCGGTAGCGCAGTAATATGCACGGATAAGGATAAACTCAATATTCCACGCGCGTTACAGAAGCTTGATTTTGCCCTGCGCAAAAATATGTATTACACCACCCGTGAATGGCAGTATAAAAACATCAAACCGGTTATATTGTGCGAGAAATACATTGATTTATTTTCAGCACGAGACAAAAGCCGAACACCTGAAATGCTGAGGATACATTGTTTTCACGGCATCGCGGGTTTTATCGAAGCAGATGTTACCGATGATTCCGGTAATGGTTTCATTAATGTCTACAATCGCTGCTGGCAATTGCAGCCCTTTCAGATGGAATATCCCAATACTCCCGGAGCGATCCCCGAACCGGAATTATTGCATAAGGCGATAACCGCTGCACAGGAGCTATCCACCGGGATCGATTATTGTCGAATTGATCTTATGCTCCAGCGCGATGTGATTTATTTCAGTGAAATCACCCTCAGTCCCCGGCGCGGCAAGTTGGAAATCTCACCGCCAGAGTGGGATACCCGGCTGGGTGAGATGTGGAAAATGACCGCGATACAAAGCAACCAGCCGTTGCGCACGCAGAAAGCGTGATCAGTGTTTTTTCCGTAAGGGCCATGAGAGTTTAAAAATGGAATGGCCCTCATCGGTTAACGCGTAGGTTACATCGCCCTGGTGAGCAAGCATTATGGCTTTCAACACCGATAATCCCAACCCACAGCCACCCGGATTGGTGTCCCTTGCGCTGGCGCCGCGCTGAAAAGGGTGAAACATAAATTTGTGAAATTCTTCTGGGATCCCTGGCCCCCTATCTTCAACGACAATAAAGTTCTCGTGTTCATTGGTGCCGTGGCTGACCATCATGCTTTTAGAGGTGGCGTATTTTATCGCGTTATCGAAAAGGACAGTCAGGCACTGAATAATCCGCAGCGGATCGCACTGACATTGCTGGGGATGTAATTCGGTCGCGATGGTAAAATGGCTGCGTTTAAATTCCAGCGCAAAGGAATCCACCGCGCTCTGAATGATCTCCTGCAAATCAACATCCACAAGCGTTAACGTAAATTCGGCGCCGCCGGATGAACTCACCACCCGAAGATCTTCTATCAGGCTGGATAAGCCCTCTGTTTGTTTAAGAAGATTATTAAACAAGGTCGGATTTGGCTCGAACACGCCATCAACCAGCCCCTGTAAGCGGCCTCGCAGAATGGTCACCGGCGTGCGAAGCTCATGGGCAATGGCGGCATTCCAGGATTTACGCTGCGCATCCATCGTCTGTAGTTTTTCAGCCATCTCATTGAAATCGTTGACAAGATTATTAAGTTCGCCCAGGTGCGAGCTGGCGCAAAACGCCCGCGCACCCAGATCACCCTGGGCTATCCTGCGCAGGCTGGTCGCCACAGAGCTTAGCGGGGTCAAAATTCTTGCCGACAGCTTTACGGTAAAAAAAAGCGAGAGGGATAAGCTTATTAAAGAGGCAATCAGGATCCATAACCAGTCAAGATAGGTCATCTGATCCTCATTCCCGGCCATTGCCCCGCCGGGAATGTAATAAATGACGAAGGTATAAAACAGATAGGAGCCAATCACAGAGACAGCAATAACCGTCAGCGTCAGCAAGATCATAAACGCCAGTACCTGGCGGCTTAACGGATGACCTCTGTTCATTTGTTTTCACCTAATCGGTAACCCATGCCACGAATACTTTCCGGAACCCCTTTTAACCCGCAGTTTTCCAGCTTTTTGCGCAGCTTGCTCATATGGCTGTCAACCGTGCGGTCAAGCGTATCGCCTTCTGGCAGGCAGGCATTGAGTAACTCTTCACGCGAGCAGACTTTGCGGGGGTTCCGCGCCAGGTAGGCCAGCAGTTTGAATTCTGTCGTTGTGAGCAAGGGAGAGATAACCTCGCCACAACCATTGATCTCCACATAAAAGTCTTCTGGATAAACCGTTAAACAGGATGTCCGGATAGGCTTATTGTAGAGTTGTTCGTGACTGGCTTTTGCCCTGCGCAGCACGGCTTCGATACGCGCAACAACCTCTGTGGGATTAAAAGGTTTAACGACATAATCATCCGCACCAAGGCGCAGCCCCATCAGTTTGTCGATGTCCTGGTCCAGTGCCGTGACCATGATGACCGGGATATTGCTCTCTTTTCGCAGCGAGGAAAGGACAGTCCAGCCATCGAACACGGGCAGTTGTATATCCAATAACACCAAATCGGGCTTTTTCAATCGGCACACATTTATCGCCTGCTCTCCGTCCGCCGCGCGAAGTGCGCGCATCCCTGAACGCTGAATATAACTGGTCAGAATATCCGCTATTTCATCATCGTCTTCAGCAACAAGAATAAGATAGTTATCGTTCATGATTTCTCCACTCACTACTGATATTGCTGGCATTGTGTGACCTGGCTTGCGCTGAAGCAAACACCGGTGCTGTCGTATTCACATCCGGTTCGGTTAATGTACTCATGCAAATGCCGTTTTTCTAAGCTGTTTCTGAAGCCTGCCAGCAGACGCGCAAGTCATCAGCGAACATGAGACCTGCTTGTGCGGCGAAAGTTGCATCCACTTAAAATCGTTGGCGTCTTATTTTTCCTCAATGTCTGACAGCAACATCCGCAAGCGAATATTTACCAGGCAGGCATACACACTCGCTCCACACTCGGGTAATCAATTTTCCACAGTCCTGGATAACAATAGAAAGTAAGCCATATAAAATAACGCGCTACTGGAAAACAGATGACATTCGCTAACACGGTAAAATAGATCGTGTGGTGTCATTGTATTACCGGCAAAGCCCTCTCTCGGAGTAGAAGTAGCAATGAAACACTTACGGAAACTCACCGTTGAAAAAATCAGTTCATTGATGATATTTTCTTTATGGTTATGGGGAATGTTCTATCTATGGCTTATTTTGATGCACAACGTTGAGGAAAAAGTAGGCGCGACGCTACTTTCATCGCCGTTTATCTATGCCATGTTAATCGCTTCTTTTTTATTGTTTTTGATACAAGAAAAAGCCGGCGTACTGAAAGAGCTGGCTATCGTAACACTCTTTTTGGTGATCATTTTTTTTCACCTTATTCTGATTTTTAACATTCTCTTACTCAGGCTTCCGGATATTTATGACTTCAGCTTTTACTATGAGTGTTTTTTGATTATTTTCCTCGGTGTCACGCCTATGTATCTGTTATTGAGGATCCTCTGAATCTCGTTGAATATGAAGCGGTGAGCTTTGGCGATGGGAATAGTGACAGGCAGCCAGAAAGCCGGCCTATTTACATCTCAGGGAAAGTAACCGACTCCATATTGCCTCCATAAAGCATTCATTCTACGTAAACATCAAAACGATAGACTGCATAAACGCAGTGTAATCCAGGCGCATATCTTAATCGGCTCGTAATGAAAGCACATCGATGATTAAGCATAAAGGTAAGCCAGGATTCTTCATCCATACCGGGCAGATAATTTTTTATAATGACGTCGATAAATAAAAACCCACCGTCCTCTACTGAAAATGTGAAAAGGACATTAAAACACCTGGCCGTAAAAAACTGGAAAAAACTCTCTATTACGTTTTTCCTGGTTATTGCGGAAAATGTGACCTATTTATTGTATCCCGTGCTGGCGGGCATCGCTATCAACTCGATTCTGGCGGGAGATGCCCTCACGGCAGCACTTTATGGATTAATGATTCTTTTTATCTGGGTCCTCGGCGCAACCCGGCGCAGTATCGATACGCGTACGTTTGCGCGCATTTATGCTGGTCTGGCCGTATCGGTTATTATTGCTCAGCGTAAATATCAGCTTAATCATTCAACCATCGCCGCACGAGTAGTGTTATCCCGTGAATTTGTTGATTTCTTTGAGATGCATCTGCCGATGCTGATGACCTCGATTATTTCCCTTTTCGGCGCCGCCATTATGCTGCTCATTATTGAGTTTCACGCCGGGGTGATGTGTATGGTTATCGTCATTATTCTGTCGTGCTTTTTCAAGGGTTACACACGAAAAAATGAGTTGCTGTTTAACCGACTGAATAACCGGCTGGAGAAGGAAGTGGACTATGTTCATAAAGCCACCACGCTCTCGCTTAATCGTCATTATTCATCCCTCGCCCGTTTGCGTATCTGCCTTTCCGATCGTGAAGCTCTGGGATACCTTGCAATCGGTGCCTTGATCGCCCTGCTATTTACCTTGACCATTATCTTGATGACAACAACCCAGGGTGTGAATGCCGGGCATATTTATTCGGTAATGACGTACATGTGGATGTTTGCCACCAGCCTTGATGATGCACCGCAGCTTCTTGAGAAGTTTTCACAACTTAAAGACATTGGTAAACGCGTCAAGACCGATGATGTCGATAGCGGGACATTATCACTGCAACAGAAATCTTGATTTTAATTATCTCGCCTTAATGTTCGGAAATTAATTCATGCCACAGTTTTTTATTGACCGGCCTATATTTGCCTGGGTTGTTGCACTGTTCATTATATTAAGTGGAGGTTTATCCATACCGCATCTTCCGGTCGCGCAATACCCGGCGGTCGCCCCACCGAGTATTATTATTTCGGTCACTTTTCCTGGCGCGACGCCAGACATGATGAATACGTCCGTGGTTTCACTCCTCGAGCGAGAAATCTCGGGTGTGGACAATTTGCTCTATTTCGAGTCCACCAGCGACACGACGGGGATGGCGTCTATCACGGTGACCTTTAAACCCGGAACGGACAGCAAACTCGCCCAGATGGATTTGCAAAATAAAATCAAAACGGTAGAACCGCGCCTGCCACAAGCGGTGAGACAAAACGGTGTCAGCGTTGAAGCGGCCGAGTCTGGTTTTCTGATGATGGTCGGTCTGAAATCCATCACGGGAGCCTATCAGGAAGCGGATCTGAGTGATTATTTCGCCCGAAATGTTAGCGATGAGCTTCGCCGCGTGCCGGGCGTGGGTAAGGTTCAGTTATTCGGGGGTGAAAAAGCCATGCGCATCTGGCTTGACCCGGTAAAAATGCACCATTACCAGCTTTCAGCCAGTGACGTAACCAGCGCGATTAGCCAACAGAATGTGCTGGTATCACCCGGAAGATCGGGAGACGAGCCGGCGCAGCCAGGCCAGGACGTCACTTATCCATTAACCGTTAAAGGGCAACTCACCTCGGTTGAGGAATTTAAAAATATCACGCTTAAAGCGACCACGGACGGCGCGCGTCTGACGCTCGGCGATATTGCGCGCGTGGAATCAGGGTTACAGAGTTACACCTACGGCATCCGGGAAAATGGCGTTCCGGCGACGGCAGCAGCGATTCAGCTTTCGCCAGGCGCAAATGCGATTAGCACCGCCGCCGGAATTCACCAGAGGCTGGCCGAACTGAGCACCGCGCTTCCGCAGGGAATGGGGTTTACCGTTCCGTTCGACACCGCCCCTTTTGTCAAGGTGTCGATCATGAAAGTGGTACAAACGTTAGCCGAAGCAATGGTGCTGGTTTTTCTGGTAATGCTGATTTTTCTGCACAACATCCGGTGCACGCTCATCCCGGCCATTGTTGTTCCGGTGGCGCTTCTCGGGACATTTACCGTGATGCTATTAAGCGGGTATTCAATCAACATTCTGACCATGTTTGGCATGGTGTTAGCGATTGGCATCATCGTCGATGACGCGATCGTCGTCGTCGAGAATGTTGAGCGGCTGATGGCAGAAAAAGGCCTTTCTTCACGCGATGCGACCCGTGAAGCGATGCAGGAAATCACACCGGCGATTATTGGCATCACGCTGGTGCTCACCGCCGTGTTTATCCCGATGGCCTTTGCCAGTGGTTCGGTCGGGGTGATTTACCGCCAGTTCACGGTTTCCATGGCGGTATCCATCCTGCTCTCCGCTTTTTTAGCCTTAACGCTCACGCCCGCGCTCTGCGCCTCTTTGTTGAAACCGCATAAAAAGTCTTCACCGGGCAAATTCGCCGCCGGGTTTAACCGTCATTTTCATACGTTGTCTTCACGTTATGCGTCGGGTTTGGGGTATGTCGTAAAGCGAACCGGGCGAATGATGCTGCTCTATGCCGCGCTGTGTGCGGCCCTGCTGATGGGGTTAATCACGCTGCCGTCCTCTTTTTTACCCGAAGAGGATCAGGGATATTTTATGTCCTCCATTCAGCTCCCTTCCGAAGCCACCATGCAGCGCACTCTCGCGGTGGTGAAACGCTATGAAGATGAGGTCGCAGCCCGGCAAGCCATTGAAAGCAATATTATGATCTTAGGTTTCGGTTTTTCTGGCTCGGGACAAAACTCCGCACTGGCCTTTACGACATTAAAAGACTGGCCATCTCGCAAGGGCATTGCAGCCCAGGATGAAGCCGATCTCATCCAGTCGAAAATGCAATCCGTACCCGACGCGGTAACCATGAGTCTGCTACCACCAGCCATCTCCGATATGGGCACCTCTTCCGGGTTCACATTTTATGTTGAAGACCGTGCGGGTAAAGGGTATCAGGCGCTGAAACAGGTCGCAGACAAGCTGGTTTTACAGGCAAACAAGAGTGCAAAGCTTTCGGACGTGTACATCGACGGATTACCCGAGGGCGCTTCTATTTCCCTGAATATTGACCGGGAAAAAGCGGAAGCGTTAGGCGTATCGTTTGAGGAGATCAATCAGGCCATTTCTGTAACCTCGGGTTCAAACTATGTCAATGACTACACCAATGCTGGCCGTGTCCAGCAGGTGATTGTGCAGGCCGATGCGGCCTACAGAATGCAGCCTGAAACACTGTTAAAAATATCCGTAAAAAACAGACAGGGGGAAATGGTGCCGCTTTCTGCTGTTGTTACCTCGTCATGGCGGCAGGCACCCCAGCAACTCAATCGTTATCAAGGATATCCGGCTATCCGCATCACCGGTAGCGCCGCTCAGGGCCACGCCAGTGGTGATGCGATGAAAACCATGGAGCAGCTGGCAAAGGCATTACCGCCAGGGTTTACCGGTGAGTGGGCTGGCAGTTCATTGCAGGAAAAGGCCTCAGCTTCCCAGTTGCCGGGGTTAATCATGCTTTCTGTGCTGGTGGTATTTCTGGTGCTGGCTGCGCTTTATGAAAGCTGGTCAATTCCATTTTCTGTGATACTGGCCGTACCGTTGGGGCTTATCGGCGCGCTTATTGCCGTTAGCGCCGCGAATATGACCAACGACGTATTTTTCAAAGTTGGGTTGATTACTCTGATTGGTCTTTCAGCCAAAAACGCCATTTTGATTGTCGAATTTGCCCGTCAGCTACGCGGCCAGGGCATGAGCACGCTGGAAGCAACGTTACTGGCGGCCAGACAACGGCTTCGTCCGATTTTGATGACCTCGCTTGCATTCACGCTGGGCGTTGTTCCTCTGATACTCGCCAGCGGAGCCAGCGCCAGCACGCAGAATGCGATTGGCATAGGGGTTTTCGGGGGCATGATCAGCGGCACGTTGTTCGCGGTGTTCTTCGTGCCGGTATTTTTTATCGCGGTAACAGCATTTTTTGACAGGCGTTTGAGCTTGTTAAAGGGACGAAAGAGTAACGTATAAACAGAATCCAGTAAGTGCTTGTTTAAAAGCCCCAGTAAGGGGCTAAACACGCGTGAGTTATGGTGCCGGGGGAACAGGCGGCGCGGGTGCCAGTTCCCTCACCTCCAGCCTGACTTCATAACGCTTCCCAGTTTCCAGCGCCGGAAGATTTTTAACCACAGTGTTTAACGCATCAACCGGCGTGGTGGTTTGCTGAACGACGCCATACACAAGAGGTGCAGGCCCCGTCATGGGCGGGCTATCTCTTTGTAAAGGCGGTGGTTTTACATCCCCGTCTGTTGCAGCAATAACAGAAAAGGCACAGACCATAAAGGCAGTGGCAATAAATGTCTTCATTAATCTTCTCATGCTGTTCTCCGTGTTTGTGGTTAAAAAAACGTCACCAGAGGGAAGATAGCCCGCCAACAAGAAGGGAATGTGAACGAGTTTCGCAAGAAGGGAAAATTGCCAGACAACACCGCGACGTAATTGCCAAAAGCGGCTTCGTGACGGGCGTTTAGTCTGGTCGTCACGCACTTTACCCGGCAGCAGTGCCTGTTGCTCTGCCATCATGTCGGTGTTTATTCAATCATCTTCACATGAGATTGGCTGTTGTTATTCCAGGAAAAAAGCACCAGGTGCCAGAGCCCAGGCGCTTTACGAGACGGGTCAATTAAACCGTTTACCCCAAGTGATTCCAGACGATTACGCACAGCCCATGAGGAAGGAACACCACCCTCCTTCACCATTTCCTGCCATGGCGCAATCGCATCGTGAAGGTTAATGCCCGCAGCCAGCACGGCATCTGCATTCCTGAGATCAAAAATTTTATTCGCAATGACCCTGACTTCGACAATCTCAAGGCTAACGCGCCTGTTGCCACGATGGGAACGCATAGCTGCCTCTACGCCTGCAGGCGATGAGCTCAGATAGAGTGTCGGTTGATTGCTGTTTGAATAGCGGCCTGGCCCCCTGGAGCCGGATAAAGCAACGTTCCGGTAAGCCGGGTCAATTGCCCGGTAGAAAACCCCATCGACATCTGTGAGATAATTGGTCAGATCCATAAAACCCCTAAAATCGTTTCTGCGGACTTGAATATCCTACAGTAGCTGACCACGACCATACTCTTCTGGTGAGTCCCGGCCAGAATGACCGGGATGTGCATGGCGTTAAATTTGGCCTGCGTACAACACGCCTCTTCCTGCGCAAAGGATAAACTTGATGCTGCTCAATATGTAGTCTGATCCGCGTTGCCAGGTAAACAAGCGAGGCGTATCACGGTTGGTGGCACTTTTGCCATTCTTTGGGGACGGAAACATGGCTGACAGAAGACCACTTAATCCAGACGTAGTCGTACCTAAACCTGGTGGTGGCAAACAACCTCGCGATCGCAACAATGACGGAAGGGTTCGTGAGAAACGCTCGGACGCCGGTAAACCGAGGAAATGACGAGCAGGGCCACCTTGAGGTGGCCTTTTTATTGTACTTCGCTAAGCGCAATGGGGAACGCAGTTTTGCTCAAATTCAGCGAAATAACAGGCTTAAGAAAGTACCTACAGACAAGCCAAACTGACAGACATTCAGCCATCCGGGTGTGTAACTGGTTAAAATAAAAAAACATAAAGGTTGCCAAACCCATTTTGCTATGTCTTAATAGCGTCACCGGTTTGGAATACAGACCTTATGAAAGCAGTTTTAGTAAAGCAGTCCTCAGTTCAAGAGTTATCCAAAGATACCCTTCTTCATGAGCCTCCTCCTAAGTGCCAAATAAGTCACTCTATCATTACAGGCCATTATCGCCGCGCTTAGTGGCTCGTTAATTAAGGAAATATCTATGTCTAATAAAATGACTGGTTTAGTAAAATGGTTCAACTCTGATAAAGGTTTTGGCTTTATCACTCCGGACGACGGCAGCAAAGATGTGTTTGTACACTTCTCTGCAATCCAGAGCGACAACTACAAAACACTGGATGAAGGTCAGAAAGTTTCCTTCACCATCGAAAGTGGCGCTAAAGGCCCTGCAGCTGGCAACGTTACAGCGCTGTAAGCCGCGCTAATTATCAGCGATGCTTACAAACGCGATGAAGGCACCCGCCTGAGCAGTTAAGCGCGACTGATAATAAAATAAACCCGCCTGGTGCGGGTTTTTTATTGCCTTCGTTTCGGCTCCATTGACAACATTGCTGGAAAACACGGGTAGCCCACTCCAGTTTTGGCAGGCCAGGGGCACCAGAAAAGCGGCATTAAGAAATATCCCATCAGGGCAATATGTATTGAAACCCCACCGACTATAATTTTTTGCTATCGCCAAAGAGCATAGTGCACTAATTAGATGCCTGGCTGATCGGCAATTTCACAATCCCTACTGTGAGAATGGCAACGCATATAATATATTCCATCATGCGGGCAAGTGGAGATCAAAAATATTTGCCGGATCATGATTACCACGGTAATAGAATAAGCACGCACTTATCCCCTCACATCCATAACGCAATGTTCTTCATTTATTTAAAATATATCCCCCATCTGTAATTTTTTTCTTTTTTCATTAAAAAAAATGCGGCAATTGTCGATAAGTAATTTGATAAGCCATCTCTCCAGCGTCCTCTTAAGAAGTGAAGACACCTGCAACCTGATAAGAAGTGAAAATGAAACCGTCTTTTGAATATTAAGAATTATTATTGAGGATACCTCTATGCCAAAGCTGTTACCGTCAATAAAAAACCTGCCTGTCGCTGCCAAGCTGTTTGGTGGATTTGCAGTTTTGATAATTATTATTGTTCTGTCCTCACTTATCAGCATTCAGCAATCAAGCAATATCCGCGACCACGCACTAAAAGGAAAATTAATCAATGAAATCAGTACCGAACTGAATACCGCACGACGTAACCGTTTGACGTACCAATTAAACCACGATGAAAAATCCCTTGAGGCGAACAAAGCCGCCATTGAAAAAATGGACCAGAAAGCGATTACTGGCCTGGACTTCACCTGGGACAACGATGCCCGCGTGTTGTTTGATGAACTACGCAGCACGATTCCTGATTATGCAAACCAGCGTGACACTTTCGTTAAGCTGGAAAAAGTGACCCTTGAGCAGTCACAGCAACTGACCTCCTCCGATCTGAAAACCCTGCTTGATCAGTTCAATACTCGCCTCGAACAGCAGGAAAACACATCAAAGAGTGAGATATCACTCCTTAATCTCCTGCATAACATTTGGGTAACGGCGTATGAAATCCAGTCATCCGCCGGTAAGCGGGGCATGGATATTTTTGCCCGCCAATATGATGACGCCACAAAAACCCTCCATTCAGAAAACGTGACATTTACTGCTGAAGACAAAGAGATGGCGCAGGCATTCCTCAACGCAATGCAGGGAAATGTCGTGGCGTATGCGGCTGCATTGAAAGAATCTCAGAAGGCGGCGACAGAATTGACCGCTGTGGCAGAGAAAATTAATACCGTTACCTCGGATTTGGTTGTCAGCCAGACACAGAAAAATATCGATATCATTCAGAGGGTAATGATAATTATGGGCGTGGTCGCCCTCTGTGCTGTGCTGACAGGATTACTGGTCGCCTGGCTGCTTACGCGGCAGATGACTCGCCAGATCAAACACAATCTGACACTGGCAGAACGTATTGCCGAAGGCGACCTGACCGCAACCATTGAGCCTCAATCGAAAGATGAACTGGGCCGTCTGACGCTGGCGATGGGCGTGATGAACGATAAACTTCGTGAAATGATCACCCAAATAAAAGAGTCGGTCGTGCATGTTGCCAATGCCTCCTCAGACATTTCAGCAGGCAATATTGATCTGGCTTCCCGCACAGAAGAGCAGTCTGCCGCGGTAGTTGAAACGGCAGCCAGTATGGAAGAGTTGACCTCGACGGTTAAGCGCAATGCCGATAATGCGCGCGAAGCCAGCCAGCTCGCCGGGATGGCGGCAGAACATGCGCGCTCGGGTGGGAAAATTGTCTGGGATGTCGTCAGCACAATGGAAACGATCACCGAAAGCTCAAATAAGATCACGGATATTATCAGCGTAATAAATGGTATCTCTTTCCAGACCAATATCCTTGCGCTTAACGCGGCCGTTGAGGCGGCACGTGCAGGTGAACAGGGTCGCGGTTTCGCCGTAGTAGCCGGAGAAGTGAGAAGCCTGGCGCAGCGCAGTGCCCAGGCCGCTAAAGAGATCGAAGGTCTGATAAAAGAGTCCGTGCAGCGTGTGGTGACGGGTTCAGAAATGGCCAATAAAGCCGGGACGACCATGGAGCAGATTGTCTCATCTGTCACGAATGTGAGTGGTATCATGAATGAAATCTCAAGCGCTTCGGAAGAGCAAAGCAGAGGTATCGATCAAATTGGTAAAGCAGTCACCGAGCTGGATTCAACGACACAACAGAACGCCGCGCTGGTTCAGGAGTCGTCTGCGGCTTCCTTATCACTGGAACAGCAGGCTGAACAGCTTACGCAACTGGTTTCCGTGTTCAAACTGCAATCTGGCACTGCTAAGCCAAAACACACATTAGCGGCGAATCACCGCAAGGCGGATCTGAAACCAGCAACGTCGACAGGTCACAGTGCTGACTGGGAATCGTTCTGACATTTATCCTATCCAAAGTGCCCTTCTGATGAAGAGGGCACGGATAGCGGCACAGGGCGTTTATCATAAACAGGTGGCAGCTTACAGTGGCTGCCTATTTCATGTCTGACAGATAGGGTTCGACGATGGAGACCTTTTGAGTGTCAAAATCAATGGCGAGTGTTGCACCAAGGGGCAATGTCAGCATCGGATGCGTGTGACAACAGTCGAAACCATCAACGATCGGAACGATTTCATCACCTAATACTTCACGTAATACATCGTAAGGCGTCCGCCCGCTTCCCGCGTTATCAAACAACTCATGTTTGCCAAGAAGAATCGCACAAACTTTTTTAAACACACCATTAAGTTTCAGCATGGCAAATGAACGTTCAACAGTTGCAATGTCTTTTAAGCTATCTTCAATAAACAGAATGTCACCGGATCGTATTTCAGGCATCCATTCGCTGCCCCAGATACCTGATAACGTATTAAGATTGCCGCCAATAACTCGCCCTTTTTGTAATCCCTGCCCGATAAACCGACAGTTATTAGCATAAAGTGTTTTAGAACGTACTGGTTCTATATCATCCCAGTTAAGCCGTTCATCAGTCCATTTTTCCGGCAAAACATAGTCGAAGTGACCGTTATTCTGTCCGCAAAGTATTTCAATAAAAGCGTGATATGTAGCGTTAACCAGAGGCGGAAATTCACCGAATGAAGCAACCAATGCCGGGCCATAAAAGGTAATTAATCCTGTTTGCGCATAAATTCCGGCAAGCAAAGCGGTGGTATCTGAATAACCAATAATTATTTTAGGGTCTGCTCTCAGGGCATCATAATCCACAAAAGGTAGCAAGGCGTTACTATTATTCCCCCCTATTGTCGACATCACACAGCGGACTTGCGGATCGCGGATAAGCGCATTGAACTCATGCGCTCGCTCAGCAATCGTGCCGGAGCGATAGAAATCAGACTTCCCGGTCAGTTGACCGGCTTTAAGACGAAACCCTTTCTCCTCGAGGAATCGTTTTCCACGGTTAAAACGATTTGGCGCCGTGGTTGTTACCGGCGCTGATGATGAGAAAAAACCAATGGTGTCTCCGACCTGAAGAGGCGGTGCCAGAAGAGGCTTTATGAAGTTAATCATTGGGATCCTTGTCTGTACTTACCTGCCAGCTTGCGGGCAAAGCCTGTTTAGCCGTCTTACTTGCAGCAACGCCTGACGACATGTTATTTACCGGCACAGCACTGATTTTTGCGGGCTGAAGCAAACGTTGCTGGCGTTACTTCTTCTTATTCAGCATCGATTTTAAATCGGCAAACGGGTTATAGGTTGCTGCTCCGACATCTTTTTGCGCGTCTTCCCCCGCCACCACGGTAGTCCCGTACTGATCGGCTTCCGTGTACTTCGAGTGTTCGTGGTCATGACAAAACAGACATAACAACTCCCAGTTGCTGCCATCTTCCGGGTTATTGGTATGGTCGTGATCGATATGGTGAACCGTTAATTCACGTAAATTCGAATAAACAAACTCCCGTGAACAGCGTCCACACACCCACGGATAAATTTTAAGTGCTTTCTCACGATAACCGCTTTCCAGCCGCGCGTAGTTTTTTGGGATCAAAGCCATTGCCAGTGCCACCTGATATAAAAAGATAATTTTCTACTATATCCCAAAATAGAGCAGAAAGAGACGCACTGGCGTAACCCGCTGCGGTGACGTTGCTGGCAAAGCACCGCAGAGAGCCTGATTTTCAAACAGATACACGCGCACGCATTACGCAGGCAGTTTTACGTCGCTTAGGCGAATGCGCGCTGGCAACCGCTCTATTTCGACTGCATGGCGGTTCGACACCCGGCAAACATATCCAGTCCGGGTTGATAAACACTGCTTTGCACAGTGAACAGCCCGAGAATCGAGTGATAGAGATTGTCATGGCTATAGCTGTTGCTATCGGCATTGCTGCGCAGACAGGAAAGACTGAGCCCTGAATGCTGTGAAAACGCGGGCGAAAGCCACATCACCAGCGGGACATGTGTTTGCTGCTCAGGTGCAATAATGTACGGCGTGCCGTGCAGATACATCCCCCGCTCGCCCAAAGACTCGCCGTGGTCGGAAACGTAAATCATCGCCACATCGCGCTGAGCTGAATAGCGTTGCAACACCGCAATGGTTTTACTCAGCATCCGATCGGTGTAGACCAGCGTATTGTCGTAAGTATTGGTTAGCGCCTCGTTACTGCACTTCTCAATCTGATTGCTATCACAAGTAGGACTGAAGATTTTGGCCTCTATCGGGTAACGTTCAAAGTACGTTGGCCCATGGCTGCCAATTTGGTGCAGCACAATTAATGCGTCCCCCGCCATTGCATCAATGCGCGCAGTAAGCTGATGCAACAGCACCTCGTCATAACAGGTGCCATCTTTATTAACGCAGAGATCGGCAATGTTCTGCGCGGGCATATCATCCGTCGGCACGCGCTCGCAGATACCTTTGCAGCCGCCATTATTATTGTTACGCCACAGGATATGGATGCCGGTGCGTTGCAGAATGTCGAGCAGGTTCTCTTCCGTCGCGGCACGCACGTCGTTGTATTGCGAACGGGTCATGCGCGAAAACATGCACGGCAGCGAAATGGCCGTCGCCGTGCCACAGGATGAGACATGTTTGAAACTGATGATGTCCTCGCGCTGTGACAGCGTTGGGTTGGTCGGGCGAGCATAACCATTAAGCTGGAAGTTCTGCGCCCGCGCGGTTTCCCCGACCACAACAATCACCAGCTTTGGCCGCTCGCCCGTCGCCGTACGCGTTGCATCTTCAGCCACAGTTCGTAACGGCTGCGACTTCACACTGTATTTACGTTTCAGGTAGCCGTTGGTATTGCGGACAACGTTAAACGGCAGCACCTGGTCTTTTAACTGCATATTGTTGCGCAGTAGTGAAGCGTAATCCTTGTAGAACGCGAGGATCACAGCGGCAAAAAGGGTTAACGTCACCACAATATGGCATAGCCACCAGAACAGGTTTTGTAAGGGACGGCCGATTTTTTTGCCGGGCAGCAACACCATCACCGCCGCAGGCAGCACCCCGAGAAAAAGCAGGGTAAGCACCAGCGGAACAGAAAGGTACGAGGTGAGTTCAGCCTGATTGGTTTCAAAGAAATTCTGCACCATGCTGCGGTCGATCAGCACGTTGTAGCGAAGCATAAAATAACTGCAACTGGCGCTAATAACGACCAACGCCACCAGCAGGGGCTTGCGCAAGTACGGCAAAATCATTACCGGTGTCAGCAGCACATTAAGAAAGCAGAACAGGAAAACCGGCAAGCTGATGAAAAATAGCAAATTGTGCAGACTAGTGATCTCAACTTTGGACCACAGCGTTTGCCACAGCGCAATATTGCCAAAGGTGGTAAAGAACAGAGCGGCGACCCAGGTCAGTTGCACCGGGTTGAACCGAAACGATGACAGACGTTGAAACATGCGCAATTCTCAATGGGTTAGAAATGTGCGCAGTATCAACGCCCCAGTGTCAGGAAGTTGTTAAGGTAGTCGGCTCCTTTTTCCCAATGCCGGTTTTCTATGACTCGCCTGCTCATTATCGAAGATAACCCTGAGTTGGTGGCCAACCTGTACGAATTCTTTGAGCCGCTGGGCTACGTGCTGGATGACGCGCGTGATGGCGCCACCGGTCTGCGTATGGCCACGCAGAATGACTACGATGCCATCTTGTTGGATCTGATGCTGCCGCGCCTGGACGGTATGACGCTATGCAGCAAACTTCGCCGTGAATATCAAAACCCGGTACCGGTGCTGATGCTGACCGCGCGCGATCCGGTTGATGACCGCGTGCAGGGCTTTGCGCTGGGTGCGGACGATTACCTGGTAAAACCCTTTTCACTCAAAGAGCTGGACGCACGTATCCAGGCGCTGGTGCGCCGTGCCCAGGGGCGGCAGGTGCAAGGCACATTAAGTTGGGAAGATCTGCTGGTAGATACCCGCGCACCGCAAGCATGGCGGCAAGGCCAGACTATTAACCTGACGCCCACCACCCATAAATTGCTGCTGAGTTTGATGCGCGCAGCACCCGCTGTCGTCAAAAAGCAGGAGATGGAGTACCTGCTCTGGGGCGACGAGCCACCGGAAAGCGGCGCATTGCGCACACATATTCATGACTTGCGCCAGCGAATTGACAAAAACTTCACATCTGCGCTGATAGAAACGGTACATGGCATCGGTTTACGCCTGCATAAGCCCGGGGAGGCTTGCGCAGAATAATCACCAGAGGCAGAACATCCACCATGAAATCCCTTTACCAGCAGATGACGCTCAATACGCGCATTACCATTTCGTTTGTACTGCTGATGGTGGCAGTTATGGCGTTTGTGGTCGTGGCTGAGCAACTCGACTACGACGAACTCCGCGCCTGGGTGATGTCAGAAAGCCTGCACGATGAAGCGCCCCGGCTGGAAGAGGAGATTGCCAACGGCATCCTCCCCACCCTGCCTGAAGACAGCCAGCTCTATAACGCACAAACCGCGCCTGATGTGTTACGCCAGTACACACCGGGCTACCACCGTCTGGAGGAACCTGCCGACCGACACTTGCTGGTATTTGAGCAGCACCAACAACGCTACTACCTGCTACAGGATGGCCAACATTACGCCTGGCTGGAGTGGATAATTGACGGCTTCGCGCCGCTTATCATTCTGTTGTGTGTGCTTGGCGCCTTCTGGATTGGCCGTTTAACATCGGCTCGCGTTACGGTTCCCATCACACAGCTGGCTAATGCCGTCGAGCACAATCAAAAACCGTTACCTTTCCAGGACGCGAGTGATGAAATCGGCGTGCTGGCGCGCGCGTTTGCCCAACACAGCGATGAACTGGAGCGCTTTCTCCAGCGTGAGCGCTGCTTTGTCGGCGATGCCAGTCATGAATTGCGCACACCGCTGGCGATCATTAGCGGAGCGGCGGAAACCATCGTGCACCAGTTACCTGCCGACAGCCATCTGGTGCCTGGTGCGGAGCGGATCCTGCGCACCACTCAGGAAATGCAGCGCCAGTTGACCTGTCTGTTGCTGCTTTCGCGCGATCCGCAAACTCTGCCGCGCAGCGAGGTCGCGCTTCGCCCTTTGCTTGAAGAGTGCATTGCGCGCTGCCAGCCCTGGATGGCAAAAAAGCCCGTCGCGCTGATACTGGACGCCGCGGAGCAAATCCACTTACAGACCAATGCTGAACTGGCGCGCAGCGTTTTCTGGAACCTGCTTCGCAATGCTTGCCAGTACACCGCGGCAGGAGAGATACGTTTGGCGTTGCATGGCGCAACCCTGACCCTTTCTGATACCGGCCCAGGCCTGCCGTCGAGTATCGATCCGCACCATTTTCAGCGCTTTCAGTCCGGCACGCAGCAACATGGCGAGGGGCTTGGCTTATCGATTGTGCAACGCATTGTGGAGCATCTTGGCTGGCGCATGACGGTCGAAAGCTCAGATCAAGGCTGCCGCTTTACGCTGGATATGCAGCGCACGCGCTAACCCGTCACGGCTGTTTACCAATACGTTTCTGTTTTCGATACGGTTTTGACAATTTCCTGACAACTCTTTTCGCATACTGCGCGCTCAAATCTTTCTTCAGGAGATGCAAATGCAATCGTCAGGCCCCAGCGAAACAGGCAAATATTCCCATGGCAAGACCGGAATCTCGCGGATCTTCAGTACGCTGATTTATTCACGCGACGGTTTTCTTACCGCCGTGCATGGCGAGGCGGCCTTCCGCCAACTTCTTGTTTTACATAGTGTACTGATGGTGACGGCTTTCGTTGTTAACGTCAGCGGGGTTGAGCGCGCACTGCTGCTGGCCGTCTGCTTTATCAGCCTGTTAGTGGAGCTGCTAAATTCTGCCATCGAAGCGGTGGTCGATCGCATCTCACTGGAGCGCCACCCGCTTTCTAAAAACGCCAAAGATATGGGCAGTGCAGCCCAAACCACGGCGCTGCTGATGGTAGCTGTCGTGTGGGGCGCGATTTTGTTGGGATAGATGTTAAACACCGTCTGCATCATCAGCCGCCCGGATGATGATGCAGACTCTCTACGCTTTTAAGTAAGACAGCCTTTCACCAGCCCGCGTCAGCACGACAGAATGTTACATTTATGTATCACACGATTGACGTAAAACCCGATTATTATCCCTTCTCACGGGCCTTCAATAAGGCATATTTTTTTGTCTCCCACTCGCTGAAACAGATAACAAAACGCGTTCAGGATGCGCAACAACCCATTATTCAGGAACACTCAACCATGCTCATAAGAAGGGGTTCAATGCCGTTACGATCGCTGCAGGCACTCTGCTTAGTGAACTTTTTCATGGCGGATGTAAGGGACGGGCTTGGCCCTTTTTTGGGGATATTTCTCACTGAACATCAGTGGAAAGCCGACAACATTGGCTGGATGATGACAGCCGGTGGTCTGGCGGGCCTGGTGGCGACAATGCCTTCCGGGTTGGTTGCTGATGCATCACGCCATAAACGAGGATTACTCGTCGTTTGCTGCTTGCTGATCACCACCGCCACGCTGTTGCTCTGGGCATATCCGACTCTTTTTGTTGTCGGTTTCTCGCAATTTGTCACCGGTGTATCCGCCGCCTTTATTGCGCCCCTGTTAATGGGCATTACGCTTGGCTTAACCGGCTCGTCAGGGTTTAACCATCAAATGGGCAGGAACGAGGCGTTTAACCATGGCGGAAATATGAGCGCCGCAATATTGGCAGCCATTCTGGTGTTGTACCTGGGCACCGATGCCGTCTTTATTCTGATGACCGGTATGGCAATCTGCGCAACGCTAGCGGTTTTTGCTATCCGCAATAACGATATTGATAACCGCGCCGCGCGAGGTCTCAGTCGCGACGAAGATCCGGCGGCAGTCCCTCGCCTCTCCGCGATTATTACTCACCCCGCCCTCATCGCGACCGGCGTGACGCTGATGCTGTTTCATCTGGCTAACGCTGCGCTATTGCCGATGCTCAGCATGCGGGTGGCCGCCGCGCCAGGCGGGGAAATGAGCGCCGGTGTTTATGCGGCGGCGACTGTCATTATTTCGCAGCTGGTGATGATTCCCGTCGCCTTATTCGCCGCTGCCAGGGCGGGAAAATATGGTTACCCGTGGCTGATTACGGCAGCGTTAATGGTTTTGCCGCTGCGCGCGGCGCTTGCTTGCGTCTCGGCCGGACCGCTTTTTATGATCCCGGTTCAGATATTAGATGGCGTAGCCGCAGGGCTTCTGGGCGTCGCGGTACCCGGTTATATCGTCAAATTGCTGGAAGGCAGCGGGCACACCAATGCCGGGCAGAGCTTTATTATGCTGTTACAAGGTGTCGGGGCCGCATTCAGCCCGGCGATGGCGGGAACAATTGCGGCAAAATACTCCTACGGCGTGGCGTTTGCCGTGCTTGGCGCAATAGCCCTGCTGGCGCTTCTTATCTGGTGGCTACGCCGTCTTTTTTCTGCCGATCGCACAGCGCGGCAGTATGATTGACGCCGCGCCCGGGCGCGGCTGAAAAAGCGCGGCACATGGTTTCAAATTAATATCGCGTTGGCGGCACGCCGAACATGGCGCGAAACGCAAAGGTAAATGACGCCGGGCTTGAATAGCCAAGCTCAAGTGCCACCTGCGTCACGCTGCGCTTGTTTTTTAACATCACCACCGATTCCAGCAAACGCACCCGTTTTTTCCATTCGCTGAACGCCACGCCAGTCTCCTTTTTGAAACGGCGTGAAAACGTGCGCACCGACATACCGCTACAGGAGGCCCACTGTTCAATGCTGTGCGCGTCGCCGGGCGTTTTCTGGATCTGGCTGCATACTTTTATCAGCAACGGTGATACTGGCCAGGAGACCGATAAGCCGGCGTCGGGCAAGCGTCTGAGCAGGGAAATCAGCACCTGCACCAGTTGGGCGTCATCGCCTGCATCATCATACTTTTCCGGCACGTTTTGCGTGGCGTAGTGAATATACTCACGCACAAAATCACTCACCACCACCACCTTGCTGCCGCTAAAGGGGATAGTGGCAAAATCGGCCTCCACATACAGGCTTTCCAGCAATACGTCGCTGCCGGCAAGAAGACGGTGCGGCACACGAGCCGGGATCCAGACACCATAGAGCACGGGCACCACCAGCGTTTTCCCTTCGATTTCCACCCGCATACTTCCCTCGCGCGCATAGAGAAACTCCGCGAAAGGATGCTCGTGCATGTCGACACCCGTGTCGCCCCGTAAAGGGTAACTGCGAAAGTACACCGGGCGAGGCAAGGCCATCAGCACCGGCGCGGGCTGGCCGCTAATGGGCTGACGAGGCGGTAACACAAGCTTAGAGCACATAACAACCTGACCTCTATTCGATGAAGTTTGTCTTGATAGCACAGCGCAGGCAGAACGGGTTTCCTGAATAATGAACGGGTCATAGATATATTTCACCCGTTGTGAACAATTTACCAGCCACCTGCCTGAGCGATAAGCCTTTTTCGCGCTGACGGGCAGTGAATGACGGGGAAATTACCGGCTGAGCGCACGCTACGTTGAAGGAAAGATGATGGCTAACGAATGTACCGTCGATGTGATCAGTAAACCCGGCCATTGGCTGCGGATCGTCCAGGAACTGCTGTCACAGGCAGGCATTATGATTAATGGCCCCGAACCCTGGGATATCCGCGTGCATGACACGCGTTTTTTCAAACGCGTGTTACAGCAGGGTTCACTCGGGCTCGGTGAAAGTTATATGGAGGGCTGGTGGGATTGCAAACAGCTTGATGTGTTTTTTGACAAGCTGCTGCGCGCCAGGCTCGATGAGCAGCGCCCAGCCCGTTTCGCCGACCTGATGCGCATCGCCGCTGCGCGCATCGTCAACCCTCAGTCCCGTCGACGCGCCTGGCAAGTGGGCGAAGTGCATTACGATCTTGGCAACGATCTGTTTAGCCGCATGTTGGATCCCCATATGCAGTACTCGTGCGGTTACTGGAAAAACGCCGATGAACTGTGTGCGGCGCAGGAAAATAAGCTCGCGCTGATCTGCGAAAAACTGCAACTTAAACCCGGCATGACGCTGCTGGATATTGGCTGCGGCTGGGGCGGTTTAGCGGAATATGCGGCGCGCCATTATGGTGTGAGCGTCGAAGGGATTACCATTTCGGCAGAGCAAAAAGCCTACGCCGAAAGCCACAGCGAGGGGCTGGATATTCGAATCCTGCTGCAGGATTACCGCGATCTGGATAAACGCTATGACCGCATCGTCTCTGTCGGCATGTTCGAACATGTTGGCCCGAAAAACTATGCGACCTATTTTAACGCTGTGGATCGCTGCCTGAAGCCCGATGGCTTATTTTTGCTGCACTCGATTGGTTCGAATAAAACCCTGCATAACGTCGATGCCTGGATCAATAAATATATATTTCCTAATGGCTGCCTGCCCTCCATAAAACAGATTGCTGATGCCAGCGAACCCTATTTTGTTATCGAAGATGTGCATAATTTCGGCGCAGATTACGACAAGACCTTAATGGCATGGTATCGCCGCTTTAATCAGGCCTGGCCACAAATAGCAGGCAATTATTCGACGGAATTTCACCGTATGTTTAATTATTACCTCACCGCCTGCGCGGGTGCATTTCGCGCCAGAAATATCCAGCTTTGGCAAATCGTATTAAGCCGTGGCGTCACCGGCGGGCTGCGCGTGGCGCGCTAAAGAGACGATTAAACCGGCAAGCACAAACGCCCTCACCGCCTGCCCGAAATTAAAAATGACGCGATGCCGTTATCTGCGCTGGAAGCTAAATAATATGAACGTAAATTTCTTTGTTACCTGCATTGGGGACGCGCTGAAATCACGCATGTCGCGAAACAGTGTTCTGCTACTTGAGCAGTTAGGTTGCCATGTTCAGTTTCCTGAAAAACAGGGTTGCTGCGGTCAACCGGCAATTAATAGCGGCTACATCCGTGATGCGCTGCCGGGCATGAAAGCGCAGATTGCGGCGCTGGAAATCAACGACTACCCGATTATCTCGCCTGCCAGTTCCTGCATGAACGCGATTCGTCACTATCCGGACTGGCTAGTCGATGAGCCGGAGTGGGCGACGCGCGCGGCGAAGATTGCCAGCCGAATGGTCGATCTGACCTCCTTTATTGTTAACCAGCTTGGCGTAACCGATGTCGGCGCGCGCCTGCCAGGGCGGGCGGTCTATCATCCCTCGTGCAGCCTGTTTCGTAAGCTCGGGGTACGTGATGAACCGCTGGCGCTGCTGCGCGAGGTACGTGAGCTGGAAATTGTGCCGTTTGGCGCGCAGGAAACCTGCTGCGGTTTTGGCGGCACTTTTTCGGTCAAGATGGCTGAAATTTCCGGCGAGATGGTGAAGGAAAAGGTCGCGCATATCATGCAAGCCAAACCGGATTATCTGATTGGCGCGGATGCCAGTTGCCTTTTGAATATTGGCGGGCGTTTACAACGTGAAGGCCAGAACGTGCGTGTGTTGCATATCGCTGATGTGCTGATGAGCCGCTAAGGAAACACCATGTCTTTAAAAACCAGCAATGTCCCCTTTTATGAACGGGTTCAGCAGCAAATCGACGATCCGGTGATGCGCCACGCCGTTGCCAACGCGCAGGATCGGATTGGTATCAATCGGCAGAAAATGGTCGATGAACTGGAAAACTGGCCCGACTGGCGCTCGCGCGCCGCTGAAATCCGCGCCCATGTTCTCGACAATCTGGATGCCTATCTTTACCAGTTGAGCGAAAAGGTCAGCGCTAACGGCGGTCACGTCTTTTTTGCCGACACGCGTGAAGATGCCACCCGCTATATTTTGCAGATTGCCGGGCAGAAACAGGCGCGCAAAATCGTTAAATCGAAGTCGATGGTGACCGAAGAGATCGGCATGAACGCCGCGCTTGAAGCGGCAGGCATTGAGATCGTGGAAACGGATCTGGGCGAGTATATTCTGCAACTCGCCAAAGACGCCCCTTCGCACGTGGTAGTCCCTGCCATTCATAAAGATCGCCATCAAATTCAGCAGGTTTTGCGCGAAAAGCTGGGTTATAACGGCCCCGAAACGCCGGAAGCCATGACGCGCTTTATTCGCCAGAAGATCCGTGAGGATTTCCTCAGCGCCGACATCGGCATCACCGGGTGCAATTTTGCGGTCGCAGAAACCGGCACACTCAGCCTGGTGAGCAATGAAGGCAATGCGCGACTTTGTACCACCGTGCCGAAAACGCATATTGCCGTTATGGGCATGGAGCGCGTGGTGCCAACATTCGCTGAACTGGATATCATCCTGACAATGCTGGCGCGCAACGCGGTTGGTGCCCGTCTTACGGGATATAACACCTGGCTTACCGGTGCGAAAGGGAGCATGGAAAGCGACGGGCCGGAAGAGTTCCATTTGGTTATCGTCGACAATGGCCGCTCGCAGGTGCTGGGCTCGCCTTTCCAGGACATCCTGCGCTGCATCCGCTGCGGGGCTTGCATGAATACCTGCCCGGCCTACCGCCACATCGGCGGGCACGGTTACGGCTCGATTTATCCCGGCCCGGTTGGTGCGGTGCTCACGCCGTTGCTCGGCGGCTATGATGATTTCAAAAACCTGCCCTATGCCTGCTCATTATGTACAGCCTGCGATGATGTCTGCCCGGTGCGTATTCCGTTGTCGTCACTGATCCTTCAGCACCGGCGCACGCTGGCAGAAAGCGGAAAAACGCCGGCGATGGAAAGGCATACCGTTCATCTGTTCAATTACGCCAACCGTCATCCCCGGCTATGGAAAGTCGGAATGGTGGCTGGCGCACGCGCCGCCCAACTGATGATCCGCAACGGCAAGATGCCGTTTACTATTGCGGCAATCAGCAAGTGGACGGAGGCCCGCGATCTGCCCGATGCCGATGGCGAGAGTTTCCGTAGCTGGTTTAAAAAACACCAAAAGCAGCGTAAAAACGGGGAGCAAGCATAATGGAAAACCGCGATGCATTTATGCAAAAAATTGCCGGACGGCTTGGTCGCGAACCGCGTCAGATACCGCAACCGCTGGCATTTTCCGGGCATGCTCCGCTGACAAGCCGCTATGCCGGTCAGATCCAGCAGCATCCGTGCGACAGTTTTATTGAATACGCGACAACGGTTATGCAGGCACACTGCGAAGTGGCCCCGCTGGCGACAATCCCCCAGCTTGCCGAACGAATATGTAACCAGTACGGCGGCGGCCCGCTGCTGATTAGCGGCGATGCCCGGCTGGCAAATGTAGGTATCACAGCGCATTTGCAGCACACGTTTCCAACACATTGCTGGGACTCATCGGGCGGGGAAGAGAATCTTCGCCGCGCCGCAGAAGCCAATATTGGCGTGGTCTACGCCGAATATGGTCTGTGTGAAACCGGCGGGGTGGTGCTCTTTTCCTCTGAGTTACAGGGGCGGGCTATCAGTCTGCTGCCCACCACTACGGTGTTCGTTATCTATAAGAGCAGATTGCTGTACGGCGTCACGCCACTGGCGCACGTTTTGCGCCAGCGGGTGCAGGAAGGCGAATCTCTTCCTTCGTGTATCAATCTTATCGCCGGGCCAAGTTCGACGGCCGATATTGAACTGATTAAAGTCGTGGGCGTCCATGGGCCACTGAATGCCGTCTACTTAATGATTGAAGATTGCTGATGCGGATAATCTGACGGGCAGAAATATATCATCCGCCCGCTAATACAGTGCCGTGATTACTCTTTTGCGTTTGGGGAGGAAGTATTGATGGCTTCCCCAAACGCTGCGCATTAACAGCAGGTATTGATATGAGAAAAAAGTCCTCGTTATATCTGATGAGCTTAACCATCCAGGATATTCTCCAGTGGATAGAGAGCAATATTGCCGAACCTTTGCCGCTGGGCGTATTAGCTAAAAAATCCGGTTATTCTGCGTGGCATTTCCAGCGCGGTTTTAAACAAATCGCCGGCATGTCGCCTGGGGTGTACATTCGATATCGCCGCATGGTGATCGCAAAAGCGTTACTGAGCGAAACCCATCGCTCTATTACCGACATTGCCCTGCACCTGGGTTATCAGCAGCAGTCAACATTCTGCCGCGCGTTTCGCGAACAGTATCAATTAACGCCAAGGCAATATCGCCTTTATGCTCAGGACCAGGCGGCGCAGGAATAAACCGGTCTCCGCGTTGCCACCCATCCAGGCTACACTGAAAAGCTCGACCAGCACGCAAGGGATATGGAATGTCAGCTCAGGATTTATCAAAAATGGGCGCTGCAAACGTGGCGCTTGTTGTAGATGAACAAGGCCAACGCTTTATTGAGAAATATCCCGTTAGTGACGTCGAGTATGCTTTCTATCAACATGCGGCTTATCGGCTCAACGCGGCAAAAATTGCCTCGCCAACGCTGTTATTCGCCGATCCTGCACAACACTTGTTACGACTGGAATATATTCCCCACCCGGTTTCTCAGGATGCCGTGGCCAGCGATGAAGTGTTAGCGATGCTGGCTCGCTTGCATCGCTTTGCGCCAGACGCGGCATGGCACTATCACACTCACACATGGTCTGTTTCCGCGCTGGAAAAATCGCTGGCGCTGCTGGCGTTGCCGGAACAGGCCTCGCAACAACTGCGCTGTTTTCAGCAATGTAGCGCGGTGCTATTTCGCCATCCGGGATTAATTTCCGGCGACAGCAATGCGGGCAACTGGGGACGAAGGGAGAACGGCGAGCTGGGGCTTTTCGACTGGGAACGATTTTCCGTGGGCAGCCCGGCGATTGACCTTGCGCCCCTGATAAAAGGGATGGGCACAACACACGCTTTTCACGCGCTTGCCGAGCGCTATTGTCGTATTGCGGGTCATGCAACACCGCACGATCTCGGCCGGGAGATTGCCATTGCCAAAGCATGGATTGTTACCGAAGTGGTTATCCTGCTTGCTGAACGGCAGAAAACCGATCTGCTCCGTTATCTCGACTGGTATCGGGAACATCTTGCAGGCTGGTTAGACAGCACCATTACCCTGCTCCGATCGCGGTAGTTTATTGTTCTGTTCGCGTAGCTTTCACTACGGTTTCAGCATAGGGTGTTATGAGCATTAGCTCATTAACAGGAACCGTATGATGCGTGATCTTCCCCCCACTGCGACGCTGCGCGCATTTGAAGTTGCGACCCGCCACACCACCTTTACCGCAGCGGCAGAAGAGCTGTGTATTACGCAAAGTGCCGTCAGCCATCAGCTAAAAAACCTTGAGGAAATCTGGGGATTACCGCTTTTTCAGCGTGGAAAGACCCTCAGCCTGACGCCAGCCGGTGCTGCGCTCGCGCCGCTGGTGCGTGAATTTTTTAGCAAACTGGAAACCACTCTTGCCGATTTGCGTGAGCAAAAAGGCCGGGTGCGACTGCGTGTCAACACGACCTACTCTTTTGCACTGAAATGGTTGCTCCCGCGCTTGCCGGGTCTGGCACGGCTGCATCCGGAAATTCTGGTGACGCTGGAAAGCACCGATCAAGCCATTAACTTCGCCAGCACAGACGCCGATGTGGCGATCCGTTTCGGTCACGGGAATTATCCGGCGCTGCACACGGAATTTATGTTCCGCGAGCAGCTTTTCCCGGTCGCCAGCCCGGCGCTTTTGCAGCGTTTTGGCACGCCGGATGAGCCTGCCGAATTGCTGCGCTATCCGCTGCTGACGCGCGACGGAGCCGATCTGGTTCCCAAATGGGACGCCTGGTTTAAGCAGGTTGGTGTCAATACCGACGTGCTGCACGAGAACGTGCGTTTTGCCGACACCAATATGACCATTGAAGCGGCGTTACTGGGTCAGGGAATTGCGCTGGCGCGCAGTGGGCACGTTGAGAAAGAGATCGGCGACGGCACGCTGGTACGGCTTTTTGACGTGCCCTTTCCTTCACCGGCCGCCTATTACTTTGTCTGCCCGCAGGGGATCGAAACGCAGCCGCACATTGTGACTTTCCGCAGCTGGCTATTGGCAGAATCACAACAGGCACAGCTTAACTATCGCTAAGCATGAGTGTTTACTCATGGTTGAATGACGACACTTCACTTTTCATCCGGGCATGTGCTGATTAGCATCGATACATGCCCACTTACCTTGTTTTGCTGACGTTATTCGCCGCGCTGCTGCATGCCAGCTGGAATACGCTCTTACGCGGCGGCACGGATCGGTTGTGGACGATGACCATCATGTGCGTGGCGATAGCCTTCACCTGCGTTGTCGTTGCGCCGTTTTTACCATTGCCAGCTTATGCCAGCTGGAAATATGCGCTGCTGTCAGCGCTGCTGCATGTCGGCTATAACCTGTGTCTGGTACGGAGTTATCAGAGCGGGGATCTCGGGCAAACCTACCCGATTGCGCGGGGTTCTTCACCGCTGATGGTGACGTCGGGGGCGGCGCTGTTTGCCGGGGAAAAGGTGGCCATTAACGCACTGGCTGGCATTGGGTTGATTTCCGGCGGTATTCTGCTGCTTGCCCTGCAACGCCGCCGTCTGGCGCTGCCGGGTCTGAAATATTCACTGGCCACTGGCGCGTTTATCGCCGCGTACAGCGTGGTGGATGGTATCGGTGTACGCATCGCCGGTGATGCCATCGCCTATACCGTGTGGATAAGTGCGTTATGGGGCGTGCTGATGCCAGCGCTCTATATCGGGCTTCGCGGCGCAAAAAATTTACTGCGCTGGCGGCCCGATGTACTCAGTGCTGCCGCAGGCGGGCTGGTTTCTCTGCTGGCTTACGGCATCATTATTTATGCGATGGCGACCGCGCCAATGGGGGCGGTTTCAGCGCTGCGTGAAACCAGCGTTCTGTTTGCCGCGCTACTGGGTTATCTGTTTCTCGGCGAAACCTTAACGCTAAAAAAAGTGCTGGCGTGTACGGTGATTGCGACCGGCACGGTAATGATTGGTTAACCACATCAGGAGAACTCACCATGTCTGATTTTCCGACAATTGCGCTGCTTGGCCCGGGCGCTATCGGCACGACGATTGCTGCGGCGCTGCATGAAGTGGGCCGCGCGCCCGTTTTGTGCGGGCGTACCGCCCACCCGCAATTAATTCTGCGTCACGATGAGGGGGAAATAGTGGTGCCCGGCCCGGTATTGAGCGATCCGGCAGCGCTCAGCCAGAGGTTCGATTTGGTCTTTGTGGCGGTGAAAACCACCCAAGTCGCGGACAGCGCCAGTTGGCTGGCTGCGTTATGCGATGAAAACACAGTGGTGTGCGCGCTGCAAAACGGCGTCGAGCAAAAAAGCCAGCTAGAACCGCGGGTCAACGGCGCAAGCGTGCTGCCTTCCGTCGTGTGGTTTCCGGCGCAGCGAGAGCCGGATGCCTCTGTCTGGTTGCGCGCCAAACCGCGCCTGACGCTACCGGATGAACCGCAGGCCAAACGGGTGGTGGAAGCGCTCAGCAATACGCGCTGCGCGGTGGAATTGTCAGCCGATTTTACGTCGATCGCCTGGCGTAAGCTGTTGCAGAATGCGGTCGCCGGTCTGATGGTGCTCGCCAATCGCCGCGCCGGCATGTTCTCGCGCGGGGATATCACTGCGCTGGCGCTGGCGTACCTGGGCGAATGCCTGACGGTTGCGCGCGCGGAAGGTGCGGTGCTCAGCGATAATGTTGCCCAGGACATTGTCGACGGTTTTCATCGTGCGCCTGCGGATTTAGGGACGTCAATTCTTGCCGACCGCCAGGCAAACCGACCGCTGGAGTGGGATATTCGTAACGGCGTGGTGCAGCGCTATGGGCGCACGCATGGCATTCCCACGCCCATCAGCGATGTGGTGGTTCCGCTGTTGGCCGCAGGCAGTGAAGGACCCGGTTGATTGCCCTGTTTTGCGCCATCACCTCCGTGGCACGAAGCACCTTGATACTGTTCGTTTCGTCATCAGAAAACGCGGTGTGCCAGGCTTAAAGGGAAATTCGTGTGCCTGCAAAGGCAACGCCTGGTTTACCTTCTGATGACGCGAGGAAAGCATGACACAGATATCGTCTCTCTCTGACCACGAAGTTCACCTGCTTGATCGCTACTGGCGCGCGGCCAATTACCTCTCTGTCGGGCAAATCTACTTGATGGATAACCCGCTACTGCGCGAGCCGCTCAGGCCGGAACACATCAAACCGCGCCTGCTGGGCCACTGGGGAACCACGCCGGGGTTGAATTTTATCTATGTTCATCTCAACCGCGCCATTCGCCAGCGCGATCTCGATATGATTTATATCTGCGGCCCCGGTCATGGCGGGCCCGGTATGGTGGCAAACACCTGGCTTGAGGGGAGCTACAGCGAAATCTACCCGCAGATAAGCCAGAACGCTGAGGGCATGAAAAAGCTGTTCCGGCAATTTTCCTTCCCCGGCGGTATCCCCAGCCACGCCGCACCCGAAACGCCGGGCTCGATTAATGAAGGCGGCGAGCTGGGTTACTCACTCTCACATGCGTTTGGCGCGGTGTTCGATAACCCGTCCCTTATCGCCGCGTGCGTGATTGGTGATGGCGAAGCGGAAACCGGCCCGCTGGCCTCCAGCTGGCACGGCATAAAATTTCTCAACGCCGCCCGCGACGGCGCGGTGCTGCCGATCCTGCACCTGAACGGGTACAAAATTGCCAACCCCACGCTCCTCGGGCGCACCAGCGATGATGATTTACAACAGCTCTTTCGCGGCTATGGCTACGAACCGCTGTTTGTCAGCGGCCATGAACCGGCCAGAATGCACCGCCAGATGGCGGAAACGCTGGAACGGGCGCTGAACAGCATCCGTGACTATCAGCAACAGGCGCGAAGCGGCAACGCGCAGACTACCGTGCCGCGCTGGCCGATGATCATTTTGCGCAGTCCCAAAGGCTGGACCGGCCCACAAACTGTCGACGGTAAAAAAGTGGAGGATTTCTGGCGCGCGCACCAGGTTCCGGTCTCGTCATGCCGTGAAAACGATGAACACCGCCAACTGCTGGAAGACTGGATGCGCAGCTACCAGCCAGACGATCTTTTCGATGAATTAGGGCAGCTCAAAACAGAACTACAAGCACTGGCACCGGTAGGGGACAAACGCATGGGCGCGTCGCCGTGGGCCAACGGTGGTCGCTTACGCCGGGATCTGGTGACGCCAGAATTGCACCATTACGCCGTCGACGTGGCATCACCGGGCGAGACGCAGGCCGAATCCACCGCCGCGCTGGGCGCGTATCTGGCCGGTATTTTTGAGCACAACCGCGATAATTTTCGTCTGTTTGGCCCCGACGAAACGGCCTCTAACCGGTTGAGCAAAGTGTTCGACGTAACGAATCGCACCTGGCAGGAGCCGCTTAAACCCTATGATGAGCAACTGGCACGCGATGGCCGGGTGATGGAGATCCTGAGCGAACATCAATGCCAGGGCTGGCTTGAGGGCTATTTACTGACCGGACGGCATGGCCTGTTCAACTGTTATGAGGCGTTTATTCATATTGTCGACTCGATGTTTAACCAGCACGCAAAATGGCTAAAAGTGTCGCGCAGCCTGCCCTGGCGCGCGCCGATATCGTCGCTCAATTACCTGCTCTCTTCGCATGTCTGGCGCCAGGATCACAATGGTTATAGCCATCAGGACCCCGGTTTTATCGATCACGTCGCCAATAAAAAAGCGGATGTTGTGCGCATTTACCTGCCGCCCGACGCCAACACGCTGTTATGTGTTGCCGACCACTGCCTGAAAACCTGGGATCGCATTAATGTCATTGTGGCGGGGAAACAGCCTGCGCCTCAGTGGCTCAATCTCGACGACGCGGCAAAACACTGCGCCGCTGGGATGGGGATCTGGTCCTGGGCCGGAAACGTGCAGCAGAACGAAACCCCGGATGTGGTGATGGCGTGCGCCGGCGATGTGCCGACCATGGAAACCCTCGCCGCGGTCGATCTGCTGCGTAATTACCTGCCCAAGTTGCGTATTCAGGTGGTGAACGTCGTGGATGTAATGGCGCTGCAAACCCAGGATCAGCATCCGCATGGCCTGAGCGAAGAGGCCTTCGAAGCGATTTTTACTGCTGATAAGCCGGTGATTTTTGCCTTTCACGGCTACCCGAGTCTGATTCACCGCCTCACTTATCAGCGTAACAATCACCGTCATTTTCACGTGCACGGCTTTATGGAAGAAGGCACCACCACCACGCCGTTTGATATGACGGTGCTCAACGAGCTGGATCGCTTTCACCTGGCGCAAGAGGCGATTTTGCGCGTGCCGTCGTTGCAGGGTAAAGCGGATGACATTCTGGAGGATCTGGCGCAAAAAATTGCCGCGCACCATCAGTATGTCCGCGAATATGGTGAAGATTTGCCTGAAGTGCAGAACTGGAAATGGCCGTCACAGCAAGGCGAAGGCAACGTACCGGAGTAAACCAGTGCGCAGCCCGCACGCGCAATTACCCATGTGTTAACCAGTAGACACGCCGTTCACGAAGAGCGGCGTGTTTGCGTTGGGAGGCGCTTTGCTGGCACATCTTTGGGTAGCAGCTATACCTGTTAAGAAGATGATTTTGCTCGGGAGGTGTATGGAATATCTGGCCTGGACCGCTGCGGCGGGGTGTTTGTTGCTGTTTATGTCTCTCTCTTACGGCTGGATAAGTCGTGTCCCGATCCCCATTTTTGGCCTCTATTTGCTGGTGGGCATCGCCTGCGGGCCGTGGATGTTGGGGCTGATTGGCATCGATATTGTTCGCCACGCCCCGCTCACCAGCCGGATAACTGAAATGGCGATGGCGGCGTCGCTTTTTATCACCGGGCTCAAAATCCGCCTGCCGCTCACCTCGCCTTACTGGCGGATGGGCATCATGCTGGCACTGCCCGCTATGCTGCTGACCATTGCCGGGATTATGCTCGCCGCCCATTTTATGGCCGATCTTTCGTGGCCATTATCGCTGGCGCTGGCGGCCATTCTCGCGCCTACCGACCCGGTACTGGCAAGCCTGGTGGCTATCAACGATGCGCAGGATGATGACCGCCTCAGAATCGCCTTATCCAGCGAAGCCGGTTTGAATGATGGCACCGCCCTGCCTTTTTTAATGCTGGCGCTGGTCTGGCAAAAGGCCGGAGGCACAATCAGCGCTGACGAGTGGTTTCGCTGGCTGAGTGTCGATCTGCTCTGGGCACTGGCCGGTGGGTTGGGTATCGGTTTTATTCTCGGGCGACTAATTGGTCTGGTCGCCACGCGCTCACGCCACGCGCAAGGAGAAGTAGCACCCAGCGATTTTATTGCATTAGCGCTGATTTGCCTGAGCTTTTCGCTGGCAATGATGCTCAGTGCTTCCGGTTTCCTCGCGGCATTCGCCGCAGGGATCGGCCTGCGCAGCGCGGAGATGAGCGTACAAAAACGCCATACCAACGAGGAAGATCATGATCTGCCAGCCGAGATGCAGGTTAACCCGCATACCCGGCACGGGCTCGAAGAGCATAATCCGATCAAATCCGTCGGTCTGGTGGTAGGCGATGCGCTCTCCTTTGGCGATACCGTTGAGCGGTTGCTGGCCGCCGGGCTGGTGATTGTACTTGGTGTGACACTGTCACAACACTGGGATGTACACGCTCTGCTGCTGGCTTTCACCGTGTTTGTCATTATTCGTCCCCTCGCTGTTTGGCTACTGACATGGCGTTCGGGTGAATCATTGCTGCATCGGTTAAGTCTTGGCTGGTTGGGCATTCGCGGGATTGGCAGTCTTAACTATATCGCTTACGCCTGGACGCATGGCCTCCAGAACGCGGGGGCGATAACCGATATCGCCATCACCATCGTGACGCTAAGCGTGCTGGTACATGGTATTTCGGTCACGCCGTTACTCACCCTGCGGCGAAAGCAGGAACAGCGCTGAAACGTCGCTGCAAACGCGCGAACCATCACCCCTAACAGGCCGATTTCGCATGGCGTTGTTGACCTCGCTGGTGTAGTAATGAGTGCCTTGTTGGAACAGAAGGAGGCCACCATGAAAGCCGCAATCTATTTTCAGCCGGGGAAACCCGAGGTTTTACGTTATACCGATGTCCCGTTACCGGTCTGTGGCCCTGACGATGTGCTGATCCGCGTAGAAGCCATTGCTCTTGAGGGCGGCGATGTGATTAATCGCGCCACGGCCTTCCCCGGCGCGCAAGGTAGCATTCCCGGTTATTCCGCAGCGGGCACGATTATTGAAGTCGGTGCGCGGGTAAAAGATCGCCACCCAGGGCAACGCGTAGCCACGCTCGCGCTGGAGGGTTCTCATGCGCAGTACCGCGTTACACCCGCGCAATGGTCATGGGTCATTCCCGAAGGTCTGGATGTCGTTTCGGCATCCGTTATCCCGGTAAGTTTTGGCACGGCTGCCTGGGCGCTCTTTTCACGCTTAAAGATCAAAGCAGGCGATAGCGTGCTTATTCAGGGTGGCGCTGGCGGCGTTGGGGTTGCCGCCATTCAGCTTGCAAAGATGCAGGGCGCGCGCGTACTCGCCACGCTTTCCGGCGATGCCCGCGTGAGCCAACTGACAAAACTCGGGCTTGATGTCGCGCTGGACTATCGCCAGCAGGATATTGTCGCTGAGGTAAAACGGCTAACAAACGCAGCCGGCGTGGACGGCGTACTTGATCTGGTCGGTTCGACACTGGAGCAATCGATCGCCTGTCTGCGTGAATGGGGAACCGTGGTGCTGGCCGGTAACGCCGGGGGAAATGCCCGCGCCGATCTGGCGGCATTACAGCAAGCCAATCAAACGATTAGCGGGCTTTTCTGGGGACGCGAACTTGCCCACCAGCAGGCAAGAGATTCCATCGACACGCTGTTGGTGGATGCAAGAGATAAAAAATTCAGCGTGATCATTGACAGAGAATTTCCCTTGCAAGAGGTGGTACAAGCCCACGGCTACGCAGAGGAAAACCGCGTATTGGGCCGCATTATTCTGCGCCCCTGACGGCTGGCGGGTGGCGAGAAGCATTCATGCACGCCGCGATATCACGCTTATCGCTACACGCAATGCGCTGATTTATCTGCGCCATCATCCACGGGAAAAACGGGTTGGCGGTGGCGCGCATCAGCGTATCAAGACTCACCGTCAGCGTATTGGTTTCACCGCGTAGCGAAATGGTGCCCAGGCTTATTCCGTATTGGTTGTTCTGCGCCGGATAAAGGCCGTATAGGGGGTCATTCAGTGGAAACGGCAGCGCAATGTGTGACAGTGAGAACATCCCCGGCGGCCAGGCAATGTGCAAGGCGTCTTGCTTCTCCTGCACCGATTGCGCGGGCGTCGTGCGGGCAACCGTGTCAAAACTGTCGGCAGCGACATTGGCAATGACGGTTGTCGTGTAATGACGTGGCGGTGCGGGCAGCAGTGTGTTCACCGCCTGCCAGGATGAGGGACGAAACAGCGCACCGGCATTGGCCGCCTGGTTAATATCAAACAACACCAACTCGCTGCCGTTTTGCGGCAAGTAACGGTACAGCGCGTCGACCACCGCGCGGGCACCGACCGTGGAATCCATCACCGACTGGAACGTCATCACCGGCGGCAAACCCTTTATCAGCCCGCTGCGCGCGGCCTGCTGGAGCTGCTGCTGCAACGCCTGCGTTAACAACCATGATTGCCGGGCGGCGTTAACCGGAAACGAATTGTATTTATACGGGTTGAATTCGGGCACCACATTAAGCCACGCCGCTTTAGCAAACGCCGGAAACGCCGCCGGCCAGCCAGCGAGCCCGGCAAAACGCGCATAGGACGGGACGCCGATCATCGGCGATAACAGAATGATTTGTTGCGGGCGGCGCAGCGCGGTGTTGCTAAGGCTCTCCAGCGCATACTGCATGGCCAGCGCGCCCCCGTTCGAATAGCCGACGAGATGGAGAGGTACAGATGATCCCGTGATCCTCGTGGCTTCCCGCACAGCCAGGCGCGTTGTCGCCAGCCATTGTTCGCGATTCACTTTTGCCAGCGCGCCCGGTGCCGTGCCGTGACCCGGCAAGCGCGGTACCACCACCACAAACCCCTGTTGCTGCCAGGCCTGCGCCAGATAGCGCATGCTATAGGGTGAATCCGTCAGCCCATGCAGCAATACCGCCGCGCCGCGAATGTTGCCTTGCGGCATCAACACCTGCGAGCGGTTCCAGTCGGGTTGAAAACGTGCGGGGTAAACCCGGCTTTGCGCGTAAAAGCGGTTGAGCGGCGTTTTCTCATCGTCGCTGAGCGCATCCGTAAGCTGCGCTTTCATGTCGCGGAAAATGCTGTCTTCGCGCGCCAGATAGTCGGCGAAACTGGCGCGGTCAATCTCTTCAGCACGCATTTCATCGGCAGACCAGCGGTGCCATGACTGCAAAGAAGGGCCTTTTTCCGACTGATACACACGGCCAATAAAAAAAACGATGCCGAGGACAAGCAGCCCAACGGCAAACTTTTTGGCAAGTGGGATGAGCTTAAAACCTAACATTAGTGCCCTTTATCGCCACAAAGTGCGGCGATGCCGTTACGAAACAGTGCACAGAGGATAGTGCCACTTCTCAGGTCGCGGCAAATCCCGACACCAGCAGGCAAGCATAAAAAAACCCTGGTGTGGCAGGTGTTGGCAAAAAGATGGTTACAACAAATGGAGCCAGTAGAAGCCAATAAAGGGAAGGCAAAAAACCGGTATTGGCAGATTATGACCACCGTCTGGTTTCACGGACGGCGGCAATAATCCCTCGTTCCTGAGGTCAGATATCATCCGTCGTATGGTGTACAACAATTTCCAGCGTATTGCGGATAATGTCGCTTCGTACCACATCATCCGTGCTTTCGATCATTCGGATTAGCTCAAGAATCAACGCTTTATGGGTTATACGTTCATCGGCTGCGACTATGCGTCTGATGGCGATACCAAGAATGGCGGATTCCTCTGCAAGTTTTTCACCGCCGCTGCGAAAATATTCCATGAGAGAAAGGTCAGAAAGATTGTCGTACCCATCAGAACTTTCAAGCATCGCCTGGCTCATTTCATTACCCCGTGTTGAGTTCATTCTTATCAGCACTTAATTCAGTGTTTTTTACTACTGCCCGGCTGCTTGTTGCCAAACAGTGGATAAATGTTATCCCTGCGATCCTCATTCCATTCCATGCCTACTGTATCTGCGCCACGCCGCATTTCGCCCAACGTGTTATTGCCAATTTCGACAATAATGCGCCCCAGCATCTTGCGCCGTTGGCTGTCTGGCTCACTGCTCTCCATCGACCGTAGCCGTGCTATCAGAGCCGGCGTGCTGATAGGAGAGTTGTCTTTCAGGAGGGACAACACGGCCACTCCGATAAGTTCATCTGTCAGTTGCTCTATTTCACTACTGTTCATAACTGCATCTCGGGTTGCCGCCCGTTGCCGAAGTGCAATTGCGGCATGAAGCCCATTCTCACGTGGTAACGTTCTGCCAAAGTGCCTGGCGCGCCGTGAGAATTGACTTAAATTACCAGGTGATTTATCGCGATTGGTCTTTCCATCTTAACGATCAAACAACAAACCAATCAGCGTGTGATAGTGGCTCTCCTCTTCCGGGCCAGATGCTTTTTCGAGCCGTGACAATAACTTGCTACAAATAGCCTTACGGTTCAGATTTCGGCCTTCGGTAAGGATCTCGACAGCGATGCGTCCTAATGTTTCTTGTTGTGTCGGCAGCGTGGCTTTCTCAAAATAGCGAGTAACACCGTTCGCTGTGTTCGGAAGGAAACCGTTCTGTTGCATCTGTCACTCCTCTAAAGTCCATGAGTCAGTAAAGTATAATTAAAGTTATACAAATATTTCCAATATGTACATAAAAATTGTACAAAATAATTAGCCGCCTATAGAAACAGTGTATTACTCATTATTAATCAACAAATTATATAAAAAACAAATCCTTTAAGCGCGTCGATTTTGTACAAATTATCGGTATCGACGCCAGTTTTTTCCTTAACATATCTGCATCATCGTCTGCTACTGTGCGCGAACTAATTGAAAACAAATGGGATAACGGCAAGACGACTGGGGTATCCTCTGCTAAGGTAAATATTCCTAAATCTCCCGCCGGAACGCGTATGCTCACCACCATCATTTATCGCAGCCATCTGCATGACCATGTCTCGTTTACGCTGCTTGAAGAGATGGTTGCAGCCGCCAATATCAAAAACGGTCGGGCCAGCGTGACGGGGATCCTCCTGTTCAATGGCACACATTTTTTTCAACTGCTTGAAGGGCCTGAAGAAAGTGTGACGGCTATTTATCAGGACATCTGTGCCGATGACCGGCATTACAATCTGGTTGAATTACTCAGGGACTACGCACCGTCAAGGCGCTTCGGGAAGACGGGGATGGAGCTGTTCGACTTGCGCGGTCACGACCGTGAGGCGGTGTTGCAGACGGTGTTCAATAAAGGCACAACGCGATATCAGCTGACATATGGCGATCGCGCGTTGCAGTTCTTTCAGACCTTTGTTGAAGACAGCGAGAAAGAGTTTTACTACGAAATTCCCCCCGGTGATGTATGGGAGTTTATTGCCGATGGCAACGCCATAACCCTGCCGCCAGGCGTCCCGGATAGCCGTGCCGGCTGCCATTTTGCTTTCCAGCCCATTGTCGACCCCTTTGCCCGCCAGATTGTCTCTGTCGAAGCCCTGCTGCGCACCCGCGTAGGTGGCTCACCGCAGGACTGGTTCGACGATATGGCCGGAGATGATATTTACACCGCCGATTTACAGAGCAAGCGCGTCGCTTTTGCGATGGCCGCCGCATTAAAGCTGGGCGCGCAAACCCTCTCCGTTAATCTGCTTCCCATGACGCTGGTAAAAGTTCCAGATGCTGCTGAATTTATTGTGCAGGCGATTAAAGAGAACGGTCTGGTTCCTGAACAGGTCATCGTTGAATTTAACGAAAGTGCCGTATTTTCATGCATTGATGCGTTTACGCAGGCGGTGAAAATGCTAAAAGGCGCCGGTATTCGCGTGGCGATTGATCACTTCGGTGCCGGGTTTGGTGGTCTGGTTTTGCTGACGCAATTCCAGCCGGACAGAATCAAAATCAACCGCGCCCTGATTGCGGATGTGCATAAAAGTGGCTCCCGCCAGGCCATTATTCAGGCGATTATCAAATGCTGTACCTCGCTGGAAATTGCCATTTCCGCCGTCGGCGTCGAGAAAGCGGAAGAGTGGATGTGGCTTGAATCGGCGGGTATTTCTCAGTTCCAGGGACACCTTTTCGCGCGCCCGGATTTAAACGGCATTCCGGCCGTGGCCTGGCCAGAAAAGAGAGATGAGATGGTATAAGCTATGCAACATGAGTTGTACAAAAAAGGATTTGTACAACTTTGCGAAGTTAACTTAGTCTATGAAATGAGCACACTGGCGTTAAAGAGTATGAGGGAGCTATGGCTTTTTATAGTATCGGCGAGGTTGCCGAACGCTGCGGAATCAATCCGGTCACACTTCGCGCATGGCAGCGTCGCTATGGGCTGTTAAAACCGCAGCGCAGTGAAGGCGGCCATCGTCAATTCGATGAGTCTGACATTCAGCGCATTGTGGAAATAAAGCGCTGGATCGATAAGGGCATTGCCGTAAGCAAAGTTAAGGCCTTGCTCGACGACAACAAATTCGCCGGCCAAACAAGCTGGGCGCCACTCCAGGAAGAGTTGATGTCCATGCTGCGACAAGTGAATCCCTCCCGGCTTCGCGCAACCATTCACGCGTTGAGTCAAACACATGCGGCGGATGTACTAATTGACGATATTCTGGTGCCGGTACGCCAGCGGCTCAGCCGCGATAAAAACACCGCGCGCGTGGTATTAAGCTTGCTGGATGGCGTGTTAGTGGAGTTTGCCACTTCAGGTATTGCCGCCGCACGTGAACAAGCAGCAAAAATGGCGCTGCTGATCGCCTGGGAAAATGACGACCGCACCCATTTATGGCTCGAAGCATGGCGCCTTGCACAGCAGGGCTGGCGCATTGATGTCCTCGCCGAACCGCTCGACTCCCCTCACCCGGAATTTTTTCCTGGCCAGCATCTGTTTGTCTGGACCGGCAAACCGCTCACGCGCAGTCAGTCGCAGCAGCTCGCCCACTGGCGCGAACAGGGTTTTGCTATCGCTCACCATAGCGGCAACGCAGAAAGCGTCTAAGACTGGCGTTCAATTCAGTCCTGTTTCTCTGGCGCTGACAGTTTGCTGAAAATCGTTTTGCCCCCCACTACTCCTGATGATCGCGCGGATCATCAGCACTGGTTATAATCGCCTCGCCAGTGAGCGCAGGAAAATAATGTTAATGAGGGGAAGCGTTGTGACGGATAAAGCATCAGATTCAGGTTTGAAAGAACAGATAACGGATTTTGCCAGTCACGTTATTTCAAGCCGATTAAAAGGGCCAGTGTATATCTATTTATTGTGCTCATTGGTCGCGTTTAACTGGAAGCACATATTACTCATCGCCATGTCGGATGAGAAAATTGAAATCCTGCTTAAAAATATCACCAGCACTTACCACTTTTCACATAACTATTTTTACTGGCCACTGGTGGTGGGTTTTGGAATGTCGATAGCCATGCCGGTTCTGGATTTTATTGTTAATTTACTCTCCTCGTTTGTACGCATTGGTGTCAACTGGTCAGATCGTATCGCAAATACCGCATGGCAATGGATTCTGGATCGTATCAACGCAGGTAGAGCAAAGACGTTCAGAAAAACACAGGCGCTTGAAGTTAATCTTGCAAAAGCCCAATTTCAACTTGATAACGTCCAAAAATCACTCAGCAACACACGACAACTCTCCTCATCTGTTCGTCAGGAAATTATTTCGCTTGCCGCACGGCTGGCTGTCATTTCCGGGAATATAAGCACTAACCTGGCAGAATTAAATGCCCCTGATAAAGTTCTGGACACCATTCATAAGTTTTTCGATTTTGAGGAATATAATTCAGCGCGTGCACTGGCGGAGAAAATATATATTTCAAATGGTTCCGCAGAATTTATAGGGGCGTTGTCACGCGCAACGCACTCACTGACTGAAGATGAAATCGCTAAGATAATGGCGTTTCTGAATCTTCCGTCCGCCACTGTCGAAGGGAGCGAACCCACTGCTGCTCAGGGTTAACAATTTTGCCTGGCAATATTTTCCCTGAACTGAGCCCGGCGTAAACCGGGCTGATTAGCTACCCCATATCACTTTCCAGCCGCTGGCGGTGGCGCAAACCGGGGAACCACTTCATCCAGAGGGCTACCACAATCAATGTACCGACGCCGCCAATCGCCGCCGCAGGCACCGCGCCGAGCCACGCCGCCAGCATGCCGGATTCAAACTCACCGAGCTGGTTAGAGGTATTGATAAAAATGGAGTTAACCGCGTTCACACGCCCGCGCATCTCGTCTGGCGTATCGAGTTGCACCAGTGAACCGCGAATCACCATGCTCACCATGTCGAAACCGCCGAGCGCGAACAGCGCCAGCAACGACAGCCACATCCAGCTTGAAAAGGCGAACACCAGGGTCGCCACGCCAAAACCCGCCACACACATAAACATGATCATGCCGACATTGCGCGTCAGCGCGCGGTGGCTTAACCAGAAACCCACCAGCAGCGCGCCTACGGCTGGAGCACTGCGCAGCAAGCCCAGACCAAGCGGCCCGGTATGCAACACATCATGGGCGAAAATGGGCAGTAGCGCGGTCGCGCCGCCGAGCAGCACAGCAAACAGGTCGAGCGAAATCACCCCCAGCACATCCGGGCGATTGCGGATAAACCCAACGCCAGCAAACAGCGAGGATAACGTCGCCGGTGCGCGCGGTGGCTGCGCCTGTTCATAACGCAGGGTCATCACCAGCAGCAGCGATACCAGATAAAGCCCGGCGGTAACGCTGTACACCACATCGGCCCCCGCCGCATAGAGAAAGCCGCCCAGCGCCGGGCCGACAATCTGCGCGGCCTGGCCGGAAACCGCATTCGCAGCGGTCGCGCGCGGTAAAATGGAGAGCGGCACCAGCGCCGGTAACATCGAAATCATCGACGGCGACTCAATGGTTTTGGCGCAAGAAATCACAAAGATAAGCGACAAAATCACCCACACACTGGCATCGCCGTGCCACGTTAGCCACGCCAGCGCGGCGATAGCCAGCCACTCGAAAACCTGCGCCAGCAGCACCACGCGACGGCGGTCAAACTGGTCGGCGATATGCCCGGCAGGCAGCGCCAGCGTCACCGAGGGAACAAACTGCACCAGACCAATCATCCCCAGCCAGAACGCGCTCTGTGTCTGGGAGTAAATCTGCCAGCCGACGATGATGGATAACATCTGAAAACCGAAGCTGGAACTGGTTCGCGCCAGCCAGAAGGCGACAAACGAACGATGTTGCAATAAACGACCATCACTGCCTGGTAACACCGGAGCCATACGTTATTCCATCTCTGTTATTAGTGTCCTGCCGATGGCGCGCCCGGCGCACCGGAACGCACAAACGGCGGGCGGGCAAACCAAATCACCACAATTAGCGCCATAAAACCCCAGCCCAACAGCCAGAAATAGTCGATGGTCGACAGCATATATGCCTGTTGTTCAATGGTTTTATCCACCGCTGCCAGATGCTGCTGCGTCACGCCGCCCATTTTATGCAGATAGTCGGTGGCGGCCGGGTTATAAACCGAGACGCTTTCCGTCAGGTTAGCGTGGTGGTAAACCTCGCGGCGCGACCAAATCCAGGTAGTGAGCGACGAAGCAAACGAGCCGCCCAATACACGGAAAAAGGTCGCCAGCCCGGAGCCTTCTGCCACTTCAGCACCGTGCAGATTCGACAGAACAATGGTGGTTATTGGCATAAAGAAAAACGCCACGCCGATCCCCATAAACATCTGCACTTCCGCCACGGTGCGGAAATCGACACTGGTATTAAACTGCGCGCGAATCAGGCAGGATGCGCCCATCGTCAGAAACGATAACGACGCCAGCAAGCGCAGATCCACTTTATGAGCATAACGACCGATAAACGGCGTTAACAACAGTGGCAAAAAGCCCATCGGCGCGGCGGCAAGCCCGGCCCAGATGGCGGTATACCCCATCTGAGTTTGCAGCCACTGCGGCAGAATAATGTTGATGGCGAAAAAGGCCGCATAGCCAAGCGTCAGCGCCGCCGTGCCGATGGCGAAATTGCGCTCTTTAAACAGCCGCAAATTGACAATCGGGTGTTGCTCCCCCAGTTCCCAGATGACAAACGACACCAGCGCAATGGCCGAAAGCACCGACATCACAATGATTTCTGTGGCGTTGAACCAGTCCATGTCGTTGCCTTTATCCAGCACCACCTGCAACAAGCCCACCCCGAGCACCAGCAGCGCAATGCCGATGTAATCAATCGGCGAGTGGGACGTGGTTTCTTCGCGCTCGCGCAGCTGCGTCCAGACCACAATGGCGGCGAAAATCCCGATCGGTACGTTGATATAGAAGATCCACGGCCACGAGTAATTGTCGGTGATCCAGCCGCCGGTAATCGGCCCGACAATCGGCGCGACCACGGTCACCATCGACAGTAATGCCAGCGCCATGCTGCGTTTGCTGGTCGGGAAAATCACCAACAACAGTGTCTGACACATCGGGAACATCGGCCCGGCGAAAAAGCCCTGCAACGCACGAAAGATAATCAGCTCGGTCATGCTGTGGGCAAACCCACACAGAAACGATGTCAGGGTAAACAGCGCCACCGAACCGACAAACAGCTTAAGCTGACCAAACCGACGCGTAAACCAGCCGGTCAGCGGCAGCGCGATGGCATTACACACCGCGAACGAAGTAATAACCCAGGTGCCCTGGTCTGAACTAACGCCAAGGTTACCGGCGATGGTCGGCAGCGCAACGTTCGCGATGGTGGTATCCAGCACCTGCATAAACGTCGCCAGCGACAGCGCAATCGTCGCCAGCAACAGGCTGGGTGGCGTAAACGCCGACTTATCTTGCATAACGTCTCTCTTAGCGGGCGTTGGACGCTACCGCCTGGCTGTTGTCATGAAGAATTTTCGCCACCATCTGATCGGCGTTTTCCAGTGCGTTCTGGTAAACGTCGGTGGTGAAACGCGGCGCGGCAACCGTTTTGGGCGGCAGCAGATCGCCATCAACGTTACGAATATCCACGCGGGCGAACATCGACAGCCCCACGCGCAACGGATGCTTTTGCATGTCATGCGGGTCAAGTGTGATGCGCACCGGCAAACGCTGGATGATCTTGATCCAGTTCCCGCTGGCGTTTTGCGCCGGCAGCAGCGAAAACGCACTGCCGGTGCCGATGCCCAGGCTCTCAATGGTGCCGTGGTATTCAACATCATCACCGTAGAGATCGGCGGTCAGCGTCACTTTCTGCCCCAGACGCATGGTGTTCATCTGACTCTCTTTAAAGTTGGCATCCACCCACACCTGATCCAGCGGCACAATTGACATCAACGTGGTGCCAGAATCAACGCGCATACCCAACTGCACCGCACGTTTCGCGACAAACCCGCTTACCGGCGCAACAATGGTGCTGCGCGCGTTGTCGAGGTAACGCTGGCGCAAGGTGGCAATGGCGCTTTTGATTTCCGGGTGGCTGTCGATAACCGTGTCATCGGTCATCGCAAGGTTGGTGCTTAACGCTTGTTGCGCCGCGGCCAAATCGCTTTTCGCGGTGGCAACCGCGTCACGGTAGTGCGCTAAATCCTCTACGGAAATGGCACCGCTGGTGGCGATTTTTTGCCGACGTGCATAGTCGTTCTGCGCGGTTTGCAGCGCGGTTTGTTTCGCCGCAACCTGCGCACGATAATTATCGACCGTGCTGTACAAGCCGCGCACCTGGCGCACGGTGCTGGCCAGGTTCGCTTCTGCCTGCTGCAGGGCGATTTCGGTGTCACTCGGATCCAGCAACACCAACGGCTGCCCTTTTTCGACGTAATCGCCTTCATCAACGGAAACCTGCGTCACCGTCCCGCCGATTTGCGGCGTTAAGGTCACCAGGTTTGCGTTGACATACGCATCGTCGGTGGTTTCGTAATAACGGGCATATAACAGATACCAGGCCAGACAGCCTGCGGCGATAAGCAGCAAAGCAACGAACAGGATAGCGAAGTTGCGATTACGTTTGCTCGGCGCACGTTCGGGTTGTGCAGATGAAGTTTGCATCTTGATACCTTTTCGGGACAACTTAGCGATGTGGACGAGTTGCCTCGTCCGGCAACATTTTTATTAGGAGTTCAACCAACAACCGCGACTCATCGGGGGTCAGGCGGTTAGTCAGCGTACTGAGAATCGAGGCCAGCGCCTCATTCTGAAATCGGTCGCAAATCACTCGCCCTTTGTCGGTCAGTTCGAGAATGACCTGCCGTTTATCTTCCGGGTTAGTGGTGCGCACAATGAGATCGCGCTTGACCATGCGCTCAAGCATGCGACTCATCGCGCCGGCGTCCATCAGCAGGTTTTTGCTCACTTCAACCGGGCTATTGAAGCCTTTGTAGATACTTATCAATACTTTGAACTGTGCGGCAGTGATATCCGCAGAGGAAAAGTACTGGCTAATAAGCTGGTCTTTAAACTGGTTTGCCAGATGAATCAACAAACCGAGATGGAGTTTAGGGTTGGGAATATCCGCAGCGTTCGTCATGATATTTGCCTGGTCAATAATTACAAATGAAATTACTGACCAGGCAGTTAACTGTCAATGAATTGTCAAGATAAGCGCACATTTTGTCAGTGCGCGGCTACATCGCACAAAGAAAAAGATGATCTAACCTGCTGTAATGTAAAGTCTTAAATGCGTGAGGCCAGTACCGCATTCGCTGCTTCGACAAACTCCACGCCACCTGGCCCACGGGTGATCCAGGCGGGTGCCTGAGGCAGCGAGTCAAGACACTCCCGCACGGTACTGACCCCCACCGAATGGCGGAAAAAAGCAAACATCGGTGCGTCATTAAGTGAATCACCGGTATAGAGCACCGAGTCAGGATCGCTATCAATGTCGAGGTTGTAGTGTTCACGCAGCACTTTTCGCGCCATGACCAGTTTGTCGTAACCGCCCAGCCAGCCGAGTAACCAGAGATTATTGACCGTGACACTGGCTCCGGCATTGCGCATGCAGTTGATGATGGCGGCGTTTTGTTCGTTATCCGCCGTGCGGGAAAAGGCAATACTGGTCAATCTGAAGAGCTGGTCATCTGCCAGCGTGGCCGTGGGTATCTGGTGTTTTACGTCATCAATAATATGCGCTAATTGTTGGGTCAGTTTCGCCTGCACGTCGTGCCAGTAATGACGTTCAATCCTCTCCTGTGAACGGTGATAAAAAAGCCCACCATTTTCGCCAATAACCCCCGCCACCGGCCACATTCGCGCCATTTGATCGCACCATCCAGCGGGTGCAGCGGTAACAGGAATAACGTGGATCCCCGCGCGTTGTAATTGCTCCAGCGCCAGGTATGTGGCAGCAGCCAGTTTTCCTTTGTATGTCAGGGTTTCGTCCATGTCCGTCAGGACAAAACGCACTGAGCGGAAAGTCGCGGCATGGGCATTTTCCAGTTGTTTCATGATGTTCTCCTCGTGGGCTATCAGGGTAACGAGCCATCCGCGCCCTGAACATCATTCTGGTTAGCAATAATCCTCATATGGAAAAGCAAATACGGGCAATGTCGTGACGCACCTGTCAGTTATTGCTATTGCGCCTTCGTACATCAATCGCGCCGTTCATACCCGTTTGCTCCAGCGAACATTTCCCCATTTCAGACGCCCATTTTCGGTGGTGCGCCCGCCAGAAGGCGGGTAACCCGGCGGCTCAATGGCGATATTGCGCATGGTTGGGACGATGTGAAAAGGTGCAAAGATCTGCTGTAGCTTAGAGTGATGCCGATTCAGCTCCGGCAACACATACCAGATAAGTTCACCCAGCGATCGCTCCAGCCACGCTTCAACCGTCATCTCCTCTGATAACGGCGTCATAAACGCCTCGCTTTGCGCCATCTTGTGCAAATTAGCGTAATCCGCAATCTGCCAGCGGCAAAATTCCAGCGTGTCAGAGGTGAAATAGAGATCGTCAACAAAGGCTTTATCCTCTGCGCTGAGCCTCTCCTCGTCGGCATCGTTGAGCTGCGCGTATAAAAAGCGAGTAACCAGCGCCGGTAAATGATGCACTACCAGCCCTGGATGTTCACCACTTCCGCCGCCGAGGATCAGATTATCCGGCGAGGCGCTAAAGTCGTAGCCGCCCCATCCTTCCCCGGCAATCACTTCTAATGGGCGGTAAAGGGGTAAATAACCCAGACGACCAATCAGCTCATGATCGTAACTGTCGATATAACTCATCTCACCTGTGACCTTCTTTTTAATATTGTGTACGGGGTAAAGCGTTCGGTGGTTTCATCAAACCCGCGGTTGATGTGCCTCAGAGCATATGTAACATCACGCGGTGTAAATACAGACATCGTGCCTTCTTTAATAGCAACAACCTGCTTTTATAACGCGGGAAATAGAGTGGCTCAACTGCGCAATCTGGTGGCAATGCCCTTGCCAGGCGTGTTACAGGGCTGAGATAGTTCTTAAACTGGCTGGATATAACGCTATTAGCCGCTTGCTAAACGTAAAGAAATGTCAAAAAAGACCACTTAAAAGTCAGTATCCCCTGCCAAAAATAAGTGATAGTGACGCGTGTGATTAATAAAAACGAAAGTGCATTTCGCTAACTTATTAATTTTTAGCAAAATTTATTTTTAAAATAAAAATCGCAAGCGAAGCGGTGTAGTGAAAATATATTCAACCACACCTATTTGCGCCTCGATTTGACTAAATGAGGCGAGTGTCTAAATTTAATATCAAACGACATACGCAAGCATGAAAATATAAATCAAGAAGGATGTCATGATTAATATTCGCATATTTCATTTACCCCGCGTTAATAAACGCCGCACAATTTCCCCTGATATTCTGTATTTATCGTATAGCTATTAATTACAGTAATAGCACCCTCTTTTTCTTATCCACTCAACCATGAAAGGATTAAATATGACGCCTCAAGAAAATTATCACGACTGGTTACGCGACGCACACGCAATGGAAAAACAAGCTGAATCCATGCTAAATGCCATGAGCAGTCGCATCGATAATTACCCCGATTTGCGTGCGAGAATTGAGCAACACTTAACGGAAACGCAAGGGCAAATAAAATTACTGGAAGCGGTGATGGATCGTAATGATATTAACCGTTCATTAATGAAAGATGCCACCAGCAAAATGGCGGCGATGGGTCAATCATTTGGCGGCATGTTTGCACCGGATGAAATTGTAAAAGGTGCAATCAGTAGCTATGTCTTCGAGCAATTTGAAATCGCCTGTTATACCTCGCTTATTTCCGCGGCTGAAAAAGCCGGTGATAGCGCCAGCATTGATATATTCAAACAGATCCTGGCAGAAGAAAAAGCGATGGCCGAATGGGCGCTAAATCATATTCCGGATGTGACAGAACAATTTTTGCTGCGAAGTGCAGCGGAAGGCGTGGAAGCTAAAAAATAATTATTTTTACATTTCAGGAGGCAAGCAATGTTTCGTCATGTTAAGCAACTGCAATACACCGTGCGCGTCAGTGAACCGAACCCAGGGCTGGCCAACCTGCTGCTCGAACAGTTTGGCGGCCCGCAAGGCGAACTGGCTGCGGCATGCCGCTATTTCACCCAGGGGTTGGGAGATGAAGACGCCGGTCGCAAAGAGATGTTGATGGACATCGCGACAGAAGAACTCAGCCACCTGGAAATTATCGGTTCGCTGGTGGGCATGCTCAATAAAGGCGCAAAAGGTGAGCTGGCGGAAGGCACCGAAAATGAAGCAGAACTCTACCGCTCGTTAACCGAAAACGGTAATGACAGCCATATTACGTCGCTGCTGTACGGCGGTGGCCCCGCGCTGACCAACTCCGCAGGCGTCCCGTGGACGGCAGCCTATGTTGATACCATTGGTGAAGTGACCGCCGATTTGCGTTCGAATATCGCCGCGGAAGCGCGCGCGAAAATTATTTATGAGCGCTTAATCAATGTGACCGACGATCCGGGGGTAAAAGACGCGTTAGGTTTCCTGATGACGCGTGAAGCCGCGCATATGCTCTCTTTTGAAAAGGCGCTCTACTCGATTCGCAATAATTTCCCGCCAGGAAAATTACCGCCAATCGAACAGTACACCAACGTCTATTACAACATGTCGGAAGGTGACGATCCGCGCGGCAGTTGGAACAGCGATGAGAACTTTGAGTATGTCGCCGATCCACAACCGGCTGTCGACGGTGGTGACGGCTCCGCTACCACCACGCTCAGCCCGCAACAACTGGCGCTGGTAAAAGCGATGGCGGAACGTACTAAATCCGATCCGCGTGTTGATCCGCTTACCGGTGCCGAACTTGGCAACGGTGAGCCCCAACCAAAATAAGCTCTCCCCAAAAGCATCTGCCTCGCAGATGCTTTTTTATCTATTTTGTAAGGCGCGCAACGCCTGCGCATCGTGGCTGCAAAACAGCCGGACGTCCTTACCTGCATTAGCGCCAGTTCACGCAGACATTGCTGGTTAACCCTTCTGGCAGAGTTCTCCATCTCTATCATCCATTGATAAAAACGCAGCCCCGCCATGCACTGTCGCTCCGGCAGCCCAATTTCACTGCTAAAACCATGCTTACCGCCGCGCAATAGCCAGCCCTGCGCCTGCGATGAACATTCGCATTTGGCCGCGTCGTGCATTATCAATGTGAATGTTGAGTGTCTTCGGAAAGATTAACGGGCCTGATTTGAATCACCTGCCCCTGTTCCCAGGCATCCGCACCCTGTGCGACAGGATGCGCAGGAAGATCTGTGCGCTGTTGCTTGATAGCCGACGTGTTCACGCCGAAACGACGGTCGCGATCGGCAAGCAGCGCCGGATTGAGTTGCCCATCTTGTGTAAATCCCATCATTAACGCGGGCACGCCCAGCGGCAGCGTCTGGTCACGCTCAGTGTGCCAGGTATGCCAGGTCTTGCCGTAGGTATTCACGATATTGTCCATCAGCGCTTTTTCGGCGACTGCAGGCAAACCCGGCGCAATAAGCGAGCCGGATTTCACTTCATAGCGGTGGCTATGCCAGAGTTTTTTCTCCTCGGGCGGGAGCGTTTTGAAAAGCCGTTCACTGATGATGTATTCCACGCCCATTAGTCGTGCATTCGTGGTATTACCGTCATAGATCACCGCCTGCATAACATCATTATTTAGCACAGTGACATAGTGGTGGGCTTCCATTTGCCCTTTCCGATCGCCGTTATAAAAATGAAAGCCATCCAGGTACGTACTTATTGCCTCAATCGGCGGGCGAGATTGTATTAGCGCGGCGCCTGTTTCGAGGGTTTTCATTTTCCCGGAGGTTTTCTCTCCAGGTATAGCCGTTTGCGGCGCGCTATTATTGGCACCGCAGCCAACAAGCATCAGGGGAATAAGAAGATGTAAAGCCAGACGCATTGATCTTTTTCCTTAAAGTCAGGTGGAATAATCAGGGTAGCGCATGCTGCGTATTCAGCCAGTTATATCGTAATGATGTCTGTCCACGTCGTTATTAGCGAAACGGTAAAAAAATATCATATTGTGGGTAAGATTATCCGCAAGCCCGGCCCGATAATGGTAAAAAATAGTGTTACCTTAATGCATTTCTTTTTGAAGATATCCAGCGTAATGCTTTTACGATATAGCATTTTATTAGCCACTCCGTTTCGGTCGTTTAAATTACCACTGCGCAGATAAAACATCAGCGAATTATTCCTGGTGAAGTTATGGATATATTTCAATAAAACCTCAGCGTTTAATTTCAACGCAAGAAATACACACCTTTGTTGTATGCCGTTACAGGCAGCGCCTGCTGTACCGGGGTTACGTCGTCACAAAAAATGCGCTACGCCCTGAAAAAAACCGTAACGGTAGTGGTGGAATTGCTAAGGTTTAGGAGTGGGTAGCGCAGTTAAGCGATTTGCGTCAAGTTTTTACCATTTTATAGAAAGGTATTAGCTATCAAATCTGTAGATTCATTCAAATACCTTTATCAGGAAGCAGTGTATATCGTAACGACAGAACACAAGCAAATGGAGCCCGATATGAGCACGTCAGACGATCAATCCCTCTCGTCATCCGTCGAGAAATGCCCCTTTCATAACAAAAGCAGCGAAAAAAGTGCAGGCCCTGTAACCGGTAACCGCGACTGGTGGCCTAACCAGTTGCGCGTAGATTTGCTAAACCAACACTCCAACCGTTCCAACCCGCTGGGTGAACACTTTAACTACCGTGAAGAGTTCAAAAAGCTGGATTACTCCGCGCTCAAAGCCGACATTCGCGGTGTGCTGACCGACTCCCAGGAGTGGTGGCCAGCAGACTGGGGCAGCTATATCGGCCTGTTTATTCGCATGGCCTGGCACAGCGCGGGCACGTATCGCACCGTCGATGGCCGTGGAGGTTCTGGTCGTGGCCAGCAGCGCTTCGCGCCGCTCAACTCGTGGCCGGATAACGTCAGCCTTGATAAAGCGCGACGTCTGTTGTGGCCGGTGAAACAAAAATATGGTCAACAAATCTCCTGGGGCGACCTGATTATTCTGGCGGGCAATGTGGCGCTGGAAAATGCCGGCTTCCGTACGTTCGGTTTTGGTGCCGGGCGTGAAGATGTCTGGGAACCGGATATGGATGTCGACTGGGGTAATGAAAAAGAGTGGTTAAGCCATCGTCACCCGGAAAGCCTGGCGCAGGCTGCCATCGGCGCAACCGAAATGGGGCTGATTTACGTTAACCCGGAAGGCCCGAACGCCAGCGGCGAGCCGGTTTCCGCCGCCTCTGCCATTCGAGCCACCTTCGGCAACATGGGCATGAACGACGAAGAAACCGTCGCGCTGATCGCCGGGGGTCATACACTGGGCAAAACCCACGGTGCATCCACGCCGGATAACCATGTTGGACCAGAGCCAGAAGCCGCTCCGCTGGAAGCGCAGGGTCTGGGCTGGATGAGCAGTTACGGCAGCGGCGCAGGTGCAGATGCCATCACTTCCGGTCTGGAAGTGGCATGGACACAAACGCCTACCCAGTGGAGCAACTACTTCTTCGAAAACTTGTTCAAATATGAGTGGGTGCAAACCCGTAGCCCGGCGGGTGCTATCCAGTTTGAAGCGAAAGACGCTCCGGAAATTATCCCGGATCCGTTCGACCCGGAGAAAAAACGCAAACCCACCATGCTGGTGACCGACCTGACGCTGCGTTTTGACCCGGAATTTGAGAAAATTTCGCGCCGTTTCCTCAATGATCCACAAGCATTTAATGAAGCCTTCGCCCGCGCATGGTTCAAACTGACTCACCGCGATATGGGGCCAAAATCTCGTTACATCGGCCCGGAAGTACCACAAGAAGATCTGATTTGGCAGGATCCGCTGCCAGCGGCGGTTCATCAGCCAAACGGTGCGGACATCGCTAACCTGAAAGCCGCCATTGCTGAATCCGGCTTGTCGGTGAGTGAGCTGATTTCGGTCGCCTGGGCTTCTGCCTCCACCTTCCGTGGCGGCGATAAACGTGGCGGTGCGAACGGCGCGCGTCTGGCGTTAGCGCCGCAGAACGGCTGGGAAGTGAACGCCATTGCCGCGAAAGCACTGCCCGCGTTGCAAAGCATTCAGAAAACGCTGGCGAAAGCCTCGCTGGCGGATGTGATTGTGCTGGCGGGCGTGGTTGGCGTCGAGAAAGCTGCGGCAGCGGCCGGTGTGCAAGTGAACGTGCCGTTTACGCCAGGGCGTGTTGATGCGCGTCAGGATCAAACGGATGTGGACTCCTTTGCACTGATGGAGCCGCTGGCCGATGGTTTCCGTAACTATCGCCGCGTGTGGGATGGGATCAGCACGGAAACGCTGTTAATTGATAAAGCGCAGCAACTGACGCTCACCGCCCCGGAAATGACCGCGCTGGTTGGCGGTCTGCGTGTACTGGGCGCGAACTATGACGGCAGCAAGCACGGCGTCTTTACTGACCAGCCTGGCGTGCTGAGCACCGATTTCTTCGTCAATTTGCTGGATATGCGCACTGCATGGAAAGCCGCCGATGAGAAATCAGAGCTGTTTGAAGGTCGCGATCGCAAAAGCGGTGAAGTGAAATACACCGCCACGCGCGCCGACCTGGTGTTTGGCTCCAACTCGGTGCTGCGTGCGCTGGCTGAGGTTTACGCCAGCGCCGACGGCAAACAGAAATTCGTCACCGACTTTGTTGCTGCCTGGACAAAAGTGATGAATCTCGACCGCTTCGACCTGCTGTAATCTCACTCTTTATCCTCAAGCCTGCGACCTGTCGCAGGCTTTTTTATGCCGCGCGTTCAGGAATGCGCGCAATCACCTTAATTTCGAAATCAAAACCCGCCAGCCAGTTGACGCCCACGGCTGTCCAGTTCGGATATGGCGGTTGCGGGAAAATTGCCTGTTTGACTTCCATAATGGTGGCAAATTGGTTTTCCGGGTCCGTATGAAATGTGGTGACATCAATCAGGTCATCGAAGCCACACCCCGCCGCCGCGAGCGTGGCCTGTAAATTATCGAACGCGAGGCGAACTTGCGCGGCGAAATCGGGCTCCGGGCTACCATCGGCACGGCTGCCAACCTGGCCGGAAACAAACAGCAAATCGCCGGAACGTATCGCGGCGGAATAACCATGTTGTTCATACAACGCATGGCGATGAGCAGGAAAAACGGGTTCGCGAGGGATCATAGGGTTACCTTTTGCCGGTTAATTTAAGATACACTTCGTATATGAAGTTAATCCACATACACTGCGTATGTCAATTCACATACGCGATGTATTTCAAATGGAGCCACTATGGCCGTAAAGCGTCGCGCGCAAACCATGGAAGAGAACCGCGCCAAACTTATCGCTGCTGCACGCAAGGCATTTGCCGAAAAAGGGTTTGCAGCGGCATCAATGGATGAATTTACCGCAAGTGTGGGCTTAACGCGCGGTGCGCTGTACCACAACTTTGGCGACAAACAGGGCTTGCTCGCCGCCGTGGTGGCGCAGGTCGATAGCGAAATGGCGCAGCGCGCAAAAATGCAGGCGCAAGCCACCAGCACTGCCTTGGATGCGCTATTGGCTGAAGGTGTCGCCTATATCGAAATGGCGCTCGATCCGGAAATTCAGCGCATTGTGTTGCTCGATGGTCCGGCGTTTCTTGGCGATCCTTCGCGCTGGCCAAGTCAGAATGCTTGCCTGCAAGCCACTCGTGTTGCTGTGGCCTACATGGTGGCAAACGGCGAGATGAAAGCGGTGGATGTGGAATCCGCCGCGCGCTTGCTCAACGGCGCAGCGTTGAATGCCGCGCTATGGGTTGCCGCCAGTGATAACCCGCAACAGACCTTACCCAAAGTGATTGACGCGTTTATCTTGCTGGCAAATGGGCTGCGCGCAGAGAAAAAAAACCCGGCGTAATGCCGGGAATAATTTGGTAGATAACGAGTTTTAGCGTGGCGGCAAAGTGCGCCGCCGCGAAATCAGGGTAACAACAAATGAAGCCGCAAGCCGGATGGAGCAGAGTCAGTGGCAGGGCTCGCGGCTATTAAAAGGGATAAATATAACGCAGAGATGACACTGCTTCGGTTGCGAAAAATACGCCCGTCGCATGCACTCCCGTGCCACTGGTGAAGAATGCTACCCGAGTATGTTCAACCTGAAGCGGCTTCTTTCTCCAGCCTGAGCACAAAATGGTTATCGTGACGGGCAATCTTCGCTCCGCTGTTGCCGTAGTTTGCCGAGAGCATAAAAAATGTATCCGCATCGACATCAAATGCCAACTCCACTTCCTGGTGCTTTCCTGAGCTAATCATTTGATATGCCTGCTTTAAATTATAAGCTTTTGCTATAGCCATGGATAAGTCTCCGCGCATGCTGTTGCTTACTGTAAATCTCGCCTTTACTTTATAGCCTGTTTTGCCGAACTAACCTGCAATTTTTCCACTGAAGATGCGAAAAACCCAGCTGTTATAAAGCAGCGTTACGGGCACCAGCAAGGCAAACGTCAGCAGCAGAAATCGTTGCGTGGCCGGTGGCGCGGCGGTCTGCGTAATGCTGAGAACAGGCGGCACAATCCACGGGAAGAGCGTAAACACCAGCGCACAAAAAGCACAACTGACCATCACTAACACGCCGGCAAGGGGTAAAAAAGGTCGACGCAAAATCAGACCAACCTCAGACAACGCCACCGCCAGTACGCCCACCAGTAACAGCGGCAACCAAAGCCAAATATTGAACAGATGCTGACGCCAGGTTTCATGCAGTTGCGTGGTCCACGCCAGCAATCCCACCAGCAGCAACCCGGTGACGATGGCGAGCCACGGCATGACGCAGCGCCCGCACAGAATGCATTGATCCGGATCGTAGGTGTAAAACGGGTTAGAGTGATCTTTAACATAAGGCTTGCGCGTGTACGGGTAGCGCTGGATGGGAATATGCATATCCACCATGGTGTTATGCAATGTACAGTCGCCGGTGTTGTGTTCGCACACGGTACAATAAAGTTCATGTTTAGCCAGCAGGCGATCCATGCCCTCTTCGCGCGCTGCGCGCGCTTGTGTATCCAGCGCGTTAATCACCAACCCTTCACGGCTTCGCAGCGTACAACCGCGCACCAGCTTCCCGTCTTGTTCGACCCAGCACACATCGCAAGTCTGTAACGGATCGAGCGCCGGATGGTAGCAAACATGGGGTAGCGTGATATTGCAGCTTTCAAGAAAATCGATCAGCGGGACATTTTCCGGGCCAACCAGCGCCCTACCGTCGTACAGGACGGTACATTTTTGCAGGCTCATCTTGCTTCCTCACCAAAAAACGCTGTACGCGCACTCCCCGGTTCGACAGTTCAGCAGACTGGCAAAAAGTCCTTCCTGTTCAGGGTGACGTATCGGTTATGAAGTTTAAAAGTAGTTGCCGTGCTAGCGACGAGCCAAACGGCAAAGGGCATTCTGCATCTCTGTTTAAGACTTCTCTTAAAACCATTAGCTGCTGTGATGATTTACGAAGGCAAAATGTAAATTTATGTCAGCAAATACCATTTTTATGCCAATAAACGCGTTAAAAGGAGCATGTAATAACGGACGGTAATATTACTTTTCTATCTACTTTTTGCTAAGTGACTTATTTTAAAGATACATCCTCAATGCCGCTTTGTTTAAATAACAAGCAACTACATCTAACGGGGTATTTATTAACGTAGGAATTTTCACGTTTGACTATTTCACCACAGCGACTAACTTTAATCCCTGAACGCGGTGAACATGGTTTTGAATATCATGTTCATATATTTAACAACGAAACAGGAGAAATATTATGGCTGAACATCGTGGCGGCTCAGGTAATTTCGCCGAAGATCGTGATAAAGCGTCCGAAGCGGGCCGCAAAGGCGGTCAACATAGCGGTGGTAATTTCAAAAATGATCCACAGCGCGCTTCTGAAGCAGGTAAAAAAGGCGGCCAGAATAGCCACAGCGGCGGCCGTAAATCAGGGGAATAATTTCTGATTTAATTTTTTACCTCACCAATATATTTTATCATCACTGGCGAGTCGGCAACGGCTCGCTATTTTTAACCCAGGAATTTAAGGCTTTTAATTATGCAGATTACGACGCTCAACGATTTATTTATCCATGGTTTGTCGGACATTTACAGCGCGGAAAAACAACTTTCCCGTGCGTTAGCCAAACTGGCACGCGAAGCCTCTACACCCGAGCTGGTACAAGCGTTCAAACAACACATGGAAGAGACGCAAGGCCAGATAGAACGTATTGATCAGCTGCTTGAAGCCGAAAGCAGCCTGAAGCTAAAACGCATGAAGTGTCATGCGATGGAAGGTCTGGTAGACGAAGCCAACGAAGTGATTGAAAGCACCGAAAAAGGCAGCGTTCGTGACGCTGCATTAATTGCCGCGGCGCAAAAAGTTGAACATTATGAAATTGCCTCTTACGGTACTCTCTGCACCCTCGCCGATCAATTAGGCTATAAAAAAGCGAAAACACTTCTGGCGCAAACACTGGAAGAGGAAAAAACCACCGACAATCTGCTGACTAAAATTGCGACCAGCAAAATTAATTCCAAAGCGGAAGTAGAATAAACGTCCTTGAGTTAATTCCACCTGAGGTAAACGTATGACACGCGAAGAGAATTATCACGACTGGCTACGTGACGCACATGGGATGGAAAAACAGGCAGAGTCGATGCTGGAAGCGATGGCTAAACGCATCGATAATTATCCTGTGCTGCAAAATAAAATTGAAAGTCATTTAGCCGAAACCCGCGAACAAATAGTGTTACTTGAAGGGCTTATTGATCAATGCGGAATATCGCGATCGGTCCTTAAAGATACCATGGGTAAAATGGCGGCGATGGGTCAGGCCGTCGGTGGTGTCTTTAATTCCGACGAGGTGGTTAAAGGCGCGATAGGTGGCTATGTCTTTGAGCAATTTGAAATTGCTTGCTACACCTCATTGATTAGAACGGCTGAAGAATTAGGTGACGTAAACGGCGTGCAGGTGCTGCAAAAAATTCTGGCGCAAGAAATTGAAATGGCGGAGTGGATGCTCCAGCACGTTCCGGAAGTTACGACTGAGTTCCTTGCCCGTTCCAGCGCGCCTGGCGTTGAGGCGAAAAAATAACCCACGTTAATGGAGAGACGACGATGCTGCCAAAGCTGAAACGCGTAAGGAATGTGTTAATGAACAACCGTGCCAGCGACGATCTCGGCTGGCAGGTGTTAAGTGAGTTCGAACGCGCGCGCCAACAAAAACCGTTTGTTGCCGGGCAACCTGCCAGCAATCATGACGAGGCTGAACTGCCGGAGCCCGATCTTTCTCTCGAACCACTGCAAGAGTACCTGGTGACAACGATGGCCAACCGTAAGCAGGCCAGCGAATAACGCAGGCAGACTGCGTTACGCCATAACCCTTTGTGTCTTGTCAAATTTGCCCGGAGCGCAAGCTTCGGGTTTTTTATTTCTCTTCATCCGTTATCTTCAGCCCGGCCTTGACTTAAAATGTAATTGGCGTACGTTTCAGGACATGAAAACATTCCTGATTATTGTGCCTGATGGCGGCATGCTGTTCGAAGCCGCCGGTATTGCCGACATTCTGATGCAGGCTAACCAACTGCACCCGAATGACAGTGCGCAGCCGCGCTATCGCGTCGCCGTTGCCACCACCCAACCTCACCAGGTGATCCACGGCCAGTCCGGGCTGAACCTGCTGGCAGATCACCGCCTGCCGGAAATCGATCCGCGCCAGCCGTGGGATACCATCATGATAACCGGTCGCGGTACTGATGCCGAGGAAGGCACGGCCGTGGTGGACTGGCTGCGCCTTGCCGCGCCGCACGCGCGCCGTGTCGTTTCTATTTGCGGCGGCGCGATGCTGCTGGCACAAAGCGGATTGCTCAACGGGCGGCGCGCAACCACCCACTGGCGGCTACTGGAAACCATGCAGAAAGAATACCCCAATGTGACCGTTGAAGGCGGCCCGCTCTATATTCAGGACGGCCCCGTCTGGACATCCGGTGGCGTCAGTTCCGGCTTCGATCTCACGCTGGCGCTGGTCGAAGATGATTACGGCTTCTCTCTCGCGCTGGATATCGCGCAGAACATGGTGATGTACCTGCGCCGCCCCGGCGGGCAGTTGCAGTTCAGCCGCTATCAATTACAGCAGACCAGCGGCGTCGGGCCGATTAGCGAGCTGCAAAACTGGATCCTGGCCAACCTGGCTAAGGATTTATCCGTTGAGCGGCTGGCGGAACAGGTGGCGATGAGCCCGCGCAACTTCACCCGCGTCTTTACCCGCGAAAGTGGCGTTCCTCCCGCGCGCTATGTGGCCGAAGCGCGCCTCGCCGCCGCACGCAGCCGGCTGGAACAAACCAGTGAAACCCTGGAACAGATCGCCGCGGCGACCGGCTTTGGTAGCAGCATCAATCTGCGGCGCATTTTCGAACGCCAGTTACACCTCACCCCAGGTGATTACCGCCAGCGCTTCCACTGCCGTAAATTGGCGTAAAGTGATCCTTATTTGTCGTTTACGCCAAACCGTGACCGGCCTACAGTGACTGCAGTGAGTTACCGTACAGGAAGGAGTCAATTATGGTTAAGGTCGGCATTAATGGTTTTGGCAGAATTGGACGCAACGTGTTACGCGCGGCGCTGGGCAACACAGAGATTCAGATTGTGGCAATTAACGATCTGACGGACAGCAAAACGCTCGCCCACCTGCTGAAACATGATTCTCTGCTCGGCACCCTGCCCGTCCCGGTAGAAGCGGGTGAAGGCCAGTTGTTCGTTGATGGCAAAGCGGTGCGTGTCTTCAGCGAACGCGATCCGGGCAACATTCCGTGGCGCGATGTTGGCGTGGAAGTGGTGATTGAGGCCACCGGTTTCTTCACCGAACGCGACAAAGCCGAAGTGCATATCAGCCGTGGCGGTGCGAAACGCGTGATCATCTCCGCTCCGGGTAAAAATGATGATTTAACCATCGTACTCGGCGTCAATGACCAACAATACGATCCGCAGCGCCATTTTGTGGTCAGCAACGGCAGTTGCACCACCAACGGCCTGGCACCCGCCGCACAGGTGTTGCATCAACGCTTCGGGATCGAACATGGCCTGATGAACACTACCCACGCCTATACCAATAGCCAGGCGCTGCACGATCAGCCGGAAAAAGATCTGCGCGGCGCGCGTGCCGCGGCGTTGTCGATTGTGCCGTACTCCAGCGGCGCAGCGAAAGCACTCGGCAAAGTGATCCCGGAACTCGACGGGCGGCTGACAGGTTACTCTCTGCGCGTACCGGTTCCGGTGGTGTCGATTGTTGACCTGACGGTCACGCTGAAACGTGATGTGACGGTTGAAGAGGTGAATGCCGCGTTCCGTGAAGCCGCAGCAGCCGGCCCACTGAAAGACATTCTCGGGTACAGTGACGAACCGCTGGTTTCCAGTGATTATCAGGGCGACCCGCGCTCATCCATTATCGATGGATTATCAACACTGGTAATTGGCGGCAATCTGGTAAAAATCCTCGCCTGGTATGACAACGAGTGGGGTTTCTCTAATCGCCTGGTTGAACTGGCGAGCCTGATGGCCAAACGCGGTTTGTAATTACCTCATTCCATTACCGAAAGGCATCGCAATGCGGTGCCTTTTTATTGCGCTTTGCGCGGCGAGATGGAGAGCTTCGTTCTCAACCTTCCACATTTCACGACTGAACAACGCTGTGTTTATTCTCCTGCCAGGCAGCTTTCTCATGCAGGCTATATGATCTATTGGTTGGTATAGCCAATTACCTTTACAGGAGATCATCATGGGCACATCGTTGTTCAGCAAGACCCCTTCGGTCACCGCTTTTGACAACCGGGGACGCGTTATACGCAATATCGCCTGGCACCGCCACCCCGACTTCCCGGACATCACCGACGAGCGCATCACTCGCCATCGGTTCGACGCGCGTGGTTTGCCGTCTCAAAGCGCCGACCCGCGTCTGTATGCCGCCGGGCTGGCAAATTTCAGTTATCTCCACGACCTGAACGGTACGCCGCTGCGCACACAGAGT
>NZ_SJOP01000079.1 GCF_004331415.1 Kosakonia quasisacchari | reverse complement strand
GACTGAAGTGTCGAACATGTCCCGCGCGCAGATCCTGCAGCAGGCTGGTTCTTCCGTACTGGCCCAGGCCAACCAGGTTCCGCAGACCATGCTGTCCCTGCTGCGTTAATCGCAGATTACGTAGTAGCAGAAAAGCGCCGCTTGTCGGCGCTTTTTTATTTGCCTGAAAAATAAGACGAATAAAAATTAAAAAACTCCTAAAGAGTTCGTTAACCCCGTCGATAACAATTAGGACGGTGATGAAGCCGCTGGCGCTTACCGGAATATAAATTTCTCAATGAAGGATAATTATCATGGCTGTTATTAATACTAACACCCTGTCGCTGATGACCCAGAACAACCTGACTAAATCTCAGTCTTCTCTGGGCACCTCGATCGAGCGTCTCTCTTCCGGTCTGCGTATCAACAGTGCAAAAGATGATGCTGCTGGCCAGGCGATTGCTAACCGCTTTACTTCCAACATCAACGGCCTGACCGTTGCTGCACGTAACGCGAACGACGGTATTTCTCTGGCGCAGACCGCTGAAGGCGCGCTGG
>NZ_SJOP01000078.1 GCF_004331415.1 Kosakonia quasisacchari | reverse complement strand
GCGAAATCAACAACAACTTGCAGCGTATCCGTGACCTGACCGTTCAGGCGCAGAACAGCTCTAACTCTGCATCTGACATCGATTCCATCCAGGCTGAAGTTAACCAGCGTATGGAAGAAGTGAACCGTGTGACCACCCAGACCGACTTCAACGGCATCAAAGTGCTGAACACCGGTTCCGGCTCCAGCAGCTACAACTTCCAGGTTGGCGCGAAAGATGGCGAGCAGATCTCCATCAGCCTGACCTCTTCTGACTCTTACAACCTGTACAACGCTACCGGTGCAACGTCCCAGACTTCCGGCCAGACCATCAACGGTACTGCACGTACTACCGCTGCTGAAGGCTTCGACGTTCTGAGCGGTACAGTAAGCAGCGCTGGTGTGACCAACGGTAGCCCGCTGGCAGATATCGATGCGGCAATCAAAGCGGTTGACTCACAGCGCAGCCTGCTGGGTGCGTCCCAGAACCGTTTCGAATCCACCATCACCAACCTGAACAACACCGTGAACAACCTGTCTTCCGCACGCAGCCGTATTCAGGATTCTGACTACGC
>NZ_SJOP01000077.1 GCF_004331415.1 Kosakonia quasisacchari | reverse complement strand
GCTCGGGCAGATAAGCGCCACCGCGGCGCTGGACGGCGGCTGGCTGGAGAAAGACCGGCTTGACCGGTACGCCGCCGGCACGCTCTGGGGAACCTCTGCGGGCCTGGGCAGCGCCGGGCGCTGGTTCGCAAGCCAGGTCTCTGTCGGCACACCGCTGCGTTACCCGGACTGGCTCGGCCCGGACCACCTGACATTTAACTGGCGTGTGGCTGTCACTTTTTAAAGGAAGACAAGGATGAATACCGATAAACCGGTTCGTTTCTCGCAGCGCGCACTCAGCTGGCTGATTATCGGCCTGCTGGTCTGGCAGCCCGTGGCACCTTCCTTCGCGGCGGCCATCACGCCGACCGGCCCGGCCAGCATGGACAAAGCCGGCAACGGCGTGCCGGTGGTGAACATTGCCACGCCGAACGGCGCGGGCATCTCGCACAACCAGTTTAACGAATACAACGTCGGCCAGCAGGGGCTCATCCTCAACAACGCCACCGGACAGCTGAACCAGACCCAGCTTGGCGGGCTTATCCAGAACAACCCGAACCTGAAGGCCGGGCAGGAAGCGA
>NZ_SJOP01000076.1 GCF_004331415.1 Kosakonia quasisacchari | reverse complement strand
GCGCTTCCTGCCCGGCCTTCAGGTTCGGGTTGTTCTGGATAAGCCCGCCAAGCTGGGTCTGCGTCAGTTGCCCGGTGGCGTTGTTGAGGATGAGCCCCTGCTGGCCGACGTTGTACTCGTTAAACTGGTTGTGCGAGATGCCCGCGCCGTTTGGCGTGGCAATGTTCACCACCGGCACGCCGTTGCCGGCTTTGTCCATGGTGGCCGGGCCGGTCGGCGTGATGGCCGCCGCGAAGGAAGGTGCCACGGGCTGCCAGACCAGCAGGCCGATAATCAGCCAACTGAGTGCGCGCTGCGAAAAACGAACCGGTTTATCGGTATTCATCCTTGTCTTCCTTTAAAAAGTGACAGCCACTCGCCAGCTAAATATCAGGTGGTCCGGGCCGAGCCAGTCGGGGTAACGCAGCGGTGTGCCGACAGAGACCTGGCTGGCGAACCAGCGCCCGGCGCTGCCCAGGCCCGCAGAGGTTCCCCAGAGCGTGCCGGCGGCGTACCGGTCAAGCCGGTCTTTCTCCAGCCAGCCGCCATCCAGCGCCGCCGTGGCGCTTATCTGCCCGAGT
>NZ_SJOP01000075.1 GCF_004331415.1 Kosakonia quasisacchari | reverse complement strand
GAAGGCAGGGCGCTGGCGCAGTACAGCGACCGCGATAAAGTGCAGTCGCTGCGCCATTTTGCCGGGCAGCCGCTGCGTACCGAACAGAATGAACCCACCAACGCTGAGCGGGTGATGAAAGATATCGGCGCGCTGCTGATGCTCGACGGCATTGCCGCAGAAGCGGGCGCTATGGCGGAATTCTTCACTGAAAAAACGGTGACCACGGAAGGCCGGAGCGCGCTGGCCACGCTGCGCAACACCGCAGAACAGGCCACCGCCGGGGAAGCCGGTATGGCTATAACCAGCGAAACCGGTACCGCAGCGGCGGAGGTGGCGATGGCCGGCGAAGCCAGGGCAGCAGCAGCCGGGGCAACCAGCGCCGCTGAAGGAGCGATATCTGGAGAAGCCAGAGTCGCTACTGAAGGAGCCGCAGCCGGAGAAACCGGAGCAGCAGGAGTAAACCGGCTGCGTCCTTCGCTGGCGGGCGATATCAGCCAGTACGCGGTAAACGATGGCGAGGCGCTGATTAAGGAGAGCCGCGCCAGTGCCGGAGGAATTCACCAGGTTAAGGACGCGGCCGGAAATGATCGTTGGCTGCTGCGCTACCGCGAGGGAGCGGGT
>NZ_SJOP01000074.1 GCF_004331415.1 Kosakonia quasisacchari | reverse complement strand
AAAGGCAGGGCGCTGGCGCAGTACAGCGACCGCGATAAAGTGCAGTCGCTGCGCCATTTTGCCGGGCAGCCGCTGCGCACCGAACAGAATGAACCCACCAACGCTGAGCGGGTGATGAAAGATCTCAGCGCGCTGCTGATGCTCGACGGTATTGCCGCAGAAGCGGGTGCCATGGCGGAGTTTTTCACTGAAAAAGCGGTGGCCACGGAAGGCCGGAGCGCGCTGGCCACGCTGCGCAACACCGCAGAACAGGCCACCGCCGGGGAAGCCGGTATGGCTATAACCAGCGAAGCCGGTACCGCAGCGGCGGAGGTGGAAATGGCTGGCGAAGCCAGGGCAGCAGCAGCCGGGGCAACCAGCGCCGCTGAAGGAGCGATATCTGGAGAAGCCAGAGTCGCTACTGAAGGAGCCGCAGCCGGAGAAACCGGAGCAGCAGCAGGAGTAAACCGGCTGCGTCCTTCGCTGGCGGGCGATATCAGCCAGTACGCAGTGAACAATGGCGAGGCGCTGATTAAGGAGAGCCGCGCCAGTGCCGGGGGCATTCATCAGGTTAAGGACGCGGTCGGAAATGACCGCTGGCTGCTGCGCTACCGCGAGGGAGTGGGC
>NZ_SJOP01000073.1 GCF_004331415.1 Kosakonia quasisacchari | reverse complement strand
TTTTTATTGTCACCCTTAAACCACCTCCTGGGGAGGTGGTGATTGATCCTGTAAGGCTATAGCCTGAAGAATGCCCATGCCGGAATATCTCTGCTTACTCACCACAAGTAAAAGGAGACAAACCGACATGGGGCTTTACCGGAGTTCATCACATGTATATTGGCGTTGTAAATACCACATAGTCTGGACGCCTAAGTACCGTTTCAGGATCCTGAAAGATAAGTTGGGCAAGGAACTTTACAGGACAATCTACATTCTCTGCGGAATAAAGGATTGTGAGGTTCTGGAGCTAAATGTTCAGCCAGATCATGTACATCTAGTCGTAATAGTGCCGCCGAAAATCTCGATATCAACTCTAATGGGGCATCTGAAAGGTCGCAGTGCAATCAGACTCTACAATCGTTTCCCACACATAAGAAAGAAGCTATGGGGCAACCACTTTTGGTCACGTGGCTACTTTGTAGATACTGTCGGTGTGAACGAGGAAATTATCAGACGATATGTGAGGCATCAGGAGAAAACGGAACAAATACATGAACAGCAAATGGAATTGCTAGAGTAGTAAGCGGAAAGTGACAATAGCCCCCCTTACAGGGGGCATTCTCAAAAGCCACCTTCTAAGAAGGTGGTCTTTTACTGGT
>NZ_SJOP01000072.1 GCF_004331415.1 Kosakonia quasisacchari | reverse complement strand
ATATCCCGCAGGTTGAGAACTTTCCCTTCCCGCCCCGGAAATACCATTTTCAGCATGTGCGGGGATTCACCTTCCAGGCGGATATGGCGTAATTTCCCCTCCAGCACCACAATGCGTAATTCCCCGTGGGATAAATCCTGCTCAGTAAGAAACGCGCGGCTGGTAATATAGCCCCGGCTGATATACCAGTCGGAAATGGCGGCGGTGAGTTCGGTTATTTTCGCCATATTCAGGCACTGGTTCTGCCAGGGTGCGAGCAGCTTCTGCTGCGCTTTTTCACTGATGAGCGTCACGCCGGAAAGGGTGATGGTGTGAATATCAAAACAGGGGCCACCGGCCTGCGTGTCAGACGGGGTGCGGCCTGCGCGCGGCAGCGGTGTGGCGCGCTCCAGCTCGTCGCGCTGCTGCTGATTCTGGCGCAGCAGTTGTTCCTGCTGCTGACGGACGGCATCACGATCCGCCGGTGATAAGGGTGCGGCCTGCAATGCCGCCGTGACAAAAAATAACCACACCACCAAATAGCGCACGTAAGCCCATCCCTGACCAGAATAAAGGTAACCCTCACCAGTAAATTTTGGTTAGGTTAGTTATAGTCATCATTTTTAAGTATTTTCTTATGGGCTTAATGAAAAAACAATATTCAGGA
>NZ_SJOP01000071.1 GCF_004331415.1 Kosakonia quasisacchari | reverse complement strand
AACTGCAACCAGGCAAAGCACAGATATCCGCTTTTCTCCCCGGCTTTGGCTTGCCCGTAGTCCCAGACCATAACGTTCACTTTTCTCATCCCTGAAGTTCTGCTCTGTTTGCATACGGCGACTGTAAGTTTTAACTATCCCGCGTGGCTTATATCCCATCAGGCTGGTAAAAAGCAGCCACGGTCCACGCGCGTTTTTACGGTACATCCTGTCTGTTCTGGGGTAATGCTGGCTGCTTTTCCTGCCCGTCGCCCGCTTATGCACGGTGTAGACATGTCCCGGACAGTCACGACTGGCGTTGCGTGCCAGTCGCCCGAACCCCAGATAGCGCACCGTGGTTGACGACACAATATCCCGCGCCATCTGCCACTCTTCATCCCCTGCGACCTGAAAATAGAGGCTGCTCCTGACTCGCCCGACAAAGTCCCAGCCCAGAGAGCGAAGGGGGTGAAACCAGCTGCTGCGAAAGCCTGCATCGGTCACGATAATGACCTGCTTATCTTTGCCGATGGCGGCAGCCATCTGATCGAGAAAGTCATTTTGTACAGCAGAGTTGTTCTGGTAGCGGGAGGAGATGACTTTACTCATCAGAGGGATAGCTCTGCCATCACACAATAAGCTTGCCCGCAAAACACTGAACTCTGATGAAGGATAACCACTCCAGTCCACGGCAATGACACAAACTGAAAGGCTGTGTGTGAGGCGGGATACACGCTGCTGGTAGACG
>NZ_SJOP01000070.1 GCF_004331415.1 Kosakonia quasisacchari | reverse complement strand
CGTGGCGAGCAGGCAAAGCACAGATATCCGCTTTTTCCCCCGGCTTTTGCTTGCCCGTAGTCCCAGACCATAACGTTCACTTTTCTCATCCCTGAAGTTCTGCTCTGTTTGCATACGGCGACTGTAAATTTTAACTATCCCGCGTGGCTTATATCCCATCAGGCTGGTAAAAAGCAGCCACGGTTCACGCGCGTTTTTACGGTACATCCTGTCTGTTCTGGGGGAATGCTGACTGCTTTTCCTGCCCGTCGCCCGCTTATGCACGGTGTAGACATGTCCCGGACAGTCACGACTGGCGTTGCGTGCCAGTCGCCCGAACCCCAGATAGCGCGCCGTGGTTGATGACACCATATCCCGAGCCATCTGCCACTCTTCATCCCCTGCGACCTGAAAATAGAGGCTGCCCCTGACTCGCCCGACAAAGTCCCAGCCCAGAGAGCGGAGGGGGTGAAACCAACTGCTGCGAAAACCTGCATCGGTCACGATAATGACCTGCTTATCTTTGCCGATGGCGGCAGCCATCTGATCGAGAAAGTCATTTTGTACGGCAGAGTTGTTCTGGTAGCGGGAGGAAATGACTTTACTCATCAGAGGGATAGCGCTGCCATCACACAATAAGCTTGCCCGCAAAACACTGAACTCTGATGAAGGATAGCCACTCCAGTCCACGGTAATGACACAAACTGAAAGGCTGTGTGTGAGGCGGGATACACGCTGCTGGTAGACT
>NZ_SJOP01000007.1 GCF_004331415.1 Kosakonia quasisacchari | reverse complement strand
AAAAAGGTCGACGCGATCGAGATCTTCAAAGGTTGGGACTTCCACCAGCAGACAACCGCGGCGCTTCGCAAAGTAATCAGCCAGGAATGAGGTATTCGATAAGTCCTCCATCGCTTCCAGCTCTGTCACTTCGAAAAACCGGCAACCGTTTTTCTCGTAAAGGTTGTTATTGAACTGCGTGGCGGTCATGCCAAGCGCACCGGCCATGGCTTCACGTCCACCGGGATAGGCTTTACACATCGCCTTAACCACTTCTTTCAAACTGTGCTCTACCATGTTGTTTTCCCTTTGGTAGTTACGGTTAAGCAGCCGTTTCGTTAGGCTTTGCGTAAAGCGTCGGATCGACCTTTAACGCGTTGTTGGTGATGGTCTGGATTTCAAAAGCGCGACCTTTTGGAATTACATTTCCCCAGCCTGAAACTGATGCGTGAGAAATACCCAGCAGCCTCGCAAGGTTGCTCACACCGCCGAAGTAAGAAAGCACTTCGTCTTTGTTCATATGACCCTCTCATGTAGTAAATGGGAACATCTGAATAGTAGGATATCTTACATATAGAGGTCAAGGATTCCTACATAGATAAATGGTAGGATTGCCTACATGAAAATGAATGATCGCATTCGCTCACGCCGTAAAGAGCTAAAGCTGACTCAGGCTGTTTTAGGGAAGCTCGTTGGCGTTAACCGTGTAACAGTCACTGGCTGGGAATCTGGTGATTATGCTCCTGGTGGTTCTAACCTTCAGGCGCTGGCTGCTGCTCTAAAATGCAATCCACAATGGCTCATTGATGGTGTTGGCGATCCTGAAAGTGATGCACCAGCGTTAAGCCCTACAGATAAATTTGGAGTGAAGCAAATCCCTGTCCTGACTTGGGTTCAGGCTGGTGAATGGACTGAATCTGCATCGCCAATAACACAAGGTGATGTTTCTGAATGGATTTATACAACTGCAAACCTTTCTGATGAGGGATTCGCGCTGAGAGTACGTGGCGATTCAATGACTAATCCAAATGGAGCGCCAAGTATCCCAGAGGGCTCTTTAGTGATAGTTGATCCGGATTATGGTAGCCCATACGAAGTTAACGGCCGGATTGTGGTAGCTCAGATTGAAGGTTCCACTGAGGCGACATTGAAAAAATTCGTTATCGATGGACCGATGAAATACCTTGTCCCTTTGAATCCAAATTATCGAGTGCTTGAGGTAAATGGAAACTGCCGTATTGTCGGCGTCGTTAAACAGGTTGTTACCGACCTCTGAAAAGATCCGCAATTCAACCAAAGCCGCCAAGTGCGGCTTTTTTTTACCTATTAATGTAAGATTTCCTACTTTTTATATTGACACGATAAGGTAAGTTATCCTACATTCAATTCGTCGGTGTATGGCACATGCGTCGTTAGCGGTCCGGGGATTCCTTTGACAGTATCCCGATCCAGCGGGTAGCCGGAATGTGCAAGCCAGCCCCGTACTTCGGCCTGAGCGATTCACCATCGTGGCGGTTCGGTGTGGCAGCCGGAATAGACGGCACAGCCCAGACGATATCTGAGTGGCTTAAAAAACAGATGGGCGCCGGTGGAATCCCGGCTCACAACATGAAAGCGCACTCCTTCTCTCATCAGTTATGGGTGGCAGGTGTGATTAAGCGGGAGTGCGCTACCAGTTGTGATGTTCGTAAGCGCGATGCAGCGCCGGCCGACGCAAAGACCCGTAAATCGGCTGAGTAGCAGCAACTGGCTACCAATACCTAAAACAGAGCGGCGGGAAGTAAGCGGGAGTAGCGCCCCGGTGTCACAACCAAAAAAAATGCCAGCTGTAATCTTTGGCGGCGTCTGATCTTTCCCGTGAGGGCGCCGCAATTTTTTACACAACACAAGAGAGCATCACCGCCGGGACGGCTCATTCCCCAATCCCGTCGGGCGGCTTCTCACCGCAGGTGCTCTCCTGTGTTGTGTGGAGATACTAACCCGTAGCGCCTTTGCAGCGGCGCACAGAGGAACGCAAAATGAATCACCATTTTTTCAAAAACATTATGTCCTACCGCCTGAGCCGCGATGTGCAAATTATCGATGCCGGGAACACTTCAGATCTGGCTAAGCAGTTAGAAGACTTCCGCTTTACACCCTGTGGTAGCCAGAACATGGCTAAAGCTGGCTGGGTATCTCCGCTGGGTGAAATTTCAGATCAACTTTTCCATTTTGTTGGCGGACAGTTGCTGCTGGCTATCCGCCGTGAGGAAAAAATAATACCTTCTCAGGTTGTTAAAGACGAACTCACCAAGCGTATTAGCCGCCTTGAAAGCGAGCAGGGGCGCCGTCTGAAAAAGACCGAGAAAGACTCACTTCGCGATGATGTGCTTCACTCACTGCTACCTCGCGCTTTCACCAAAAATTCAACAGTCAGGATCTGGGTGAATACCTCAAATGCGCTGGTAATTGTCGATTCAGCCAGCGCACGCCGGGCTGAAGATGCGCTGGCGCTCCTTCGTAAAACTCTCGGTTCGCTTCCGGTTGTTCCTCTGACTCTCGAAACGCCGGCTGAATTAACCATGACTGAATGGGTGCGTTCCGGCGCTATTCCATCCGGCCTTGCGCTTGGAGCTGAGGCTGAGCTTAAAGCTGTGCTGGAGGATGGTGGTATCGGGCGATTCAAAAAACAGGATCTGTTTTCCGATGAGATCCGCACTCACCTTGACGCCGGGAAGCTGGTAACGAAAGTGGTTCTTGACTGGCAAAACCGCGTTCAGTTCGTGCTGGGCGACGATTTCAGTATTAAACGGCTCAAATTCTCCGACGAGCTGATAAGCCAGAACGATGACATTGACCGTGAAGATGCCTCACAGCGCTTTGATGCTGACTTTGTATTGATGACCGGCGAACTTAACCAGTTACTCACTGACCTGATTACTGCCCTCGGCGGCGAAGCCAAGCTATAGCAAAAAAAGCGACTTAACCCATGTCAATGGGTTGGGTTGCTGCAACCTAAATTTGGCGCGTTGCAGCGCGCACAGGAGATACAACGCAATGAAAGAAACCTTTATTCGTACCTTCACTGGCAAAAAGTTTGACTACCTGACGGCCACCGCCAGCGACATTGATATCGAAGATATCGCTAATGCCCTGTCTAATGTCTGCCGCTTTAACGGTCATCTGCCGGAATTCTACAGCGTGGCGCAGCACTCAGTGTTGTGTAGCCACATCGTGCCGGTTGAGCACGCGTTTGAAGCGCTGATGCACGATGCTGCCGAAGCCTATGTGCAGGACATTCCCGCACCACTGAAAGCACTGCTGCCTGACTACCAGCGCATCGAGGCTCTGGTTGACGAAATGATCCGCCAGAAGTTCGGGCTGCCTCGCGAGCATACACCTGTCGTCAAATATGCAGACCTCACCATGTTTGCGACCGAGCGCCGTGATCTGGATATCGATGACGGCACCACCTGGGCAATTCTGGAAAACATCCCGGCAACTGACCTGATACAGATTAACCCTCTCCGCCCAGGGCAAGCCTATGCCCTCTTCATGAATCGCTTTAAGGAATTGCAGGAGGCACGCCAATGCGCCTGAATGCTAAAGAGCTTATCGCTGATGCCCGCATTACTGCTCCTACTCTTCCACCAGCAGCAGCGAAGCTAATGACTGAAATGGCTGACCGCCTGGATGTTCAGTTTGCGGCGTTGTGCGAATCACGCGAGCAGGTTAAGCAGTTGGCTGCGGAGCGCGATTCTGTCGTGGCGGAGAATGTGGCGCTGAAGGACGTAGTGAAAGGCATCTATCCAAACCTCGCTATCGATGTATCAACAGAGACTGTCCTCGCCTCCCTGCGCGCAGAAGGGGTGGAGATGCTAAGGGATTCTATTCAAGAAATCGAATCTGCTCCAGAAGATACATGCGATTTGCATCACTATTGCACTGACTTCGCCGCCCAGCTCCGCAGCCAGTCTGAGCAGGTGAAGGGGGTGCAATCGTGAGCACAGGAATCGAACTGATGCAACACGCCCTCGGCATCAATGAGCGCCAGCGTGAACCATACCGCAATTACTTTCTCGCAGGTGGTGATCACCCTGATAACACAGAGTGGCAAAAACTGGTTGAGCAGGGATTAGCAAAGTCGTCCCCTGCGCCAGCATGGTCATGCGGTGATGTTGTTTATCAGGTCACAGATGCAGGCCAGGCGGTAGCTATTTCTGCGCTTCCTCAGCCAAAGAAGCCAACCCGCTATGACGAATACCTGCACTCCGAAGTTTGCGAATCGTTTGGCGAATGGCTCGGCATCCAGTTACCGGAATATGAGTGCCGCACAGTTGACCGATTCAAGGGGAAATACGAGTACCGCATGTTCCGGCGCTCTCGCATCTACTGGGATACCTACGTCGACGTGAAGGGTGACTGGTGCACCACTAAAAAAGCAGCCAAGGCCAGCTACAAAGCTGCGCTGCGGGCGGTGAAAGGCAACGCAGGAGAAGGACGATGAAAGAGATCATAGCCGTCTGGTTTTCTTGCGGAGCCGCCAGCGCAGTAGCAGCAAAAATGACTATCGAAAAATACGGGCAGACGCACGATATCCGCGTGCTGAATAATCCAGTGGCTGAAGAGGACTCAGATAATGCCCGGTTCTTGCGCGACGTTGAAAAATGGCTGGGTGTTGAAATCGAGTCAGTAGTTAATCCTATGTTCCCAAATGCCAGTGCTGTAGAAGTGTGGGAGCATCAGCGATACATGTCTGGCATAGCTGGCGCACCATGCACCAAAGCTCTAAAAAAACTCGCCAGAAAACACTGGGAGCTCAGTAACCGCTCAGATCATATCGTCCTCGGTTTTACTGCCGATGAGTCACATCGCGCAGACAATTTCATCAAAAATGAAAGGCAAAATTTGCTGCCAGTCCTGATTGATGCCGGATACACCAAAGGTGATTGCTTCCGCATTCTACTGGAAGCCGGGATTCAGCTGCCGCGCATTTATCACCTTGGCTACCCAAACGCCAATTGTATCGGCTGCGTAAAAGCCACATCCCCCACTTACTGGAATTTAGTAAGGCGCGTGCATCCTGATGTGTTTGCTCATCGGGCAGAACAATCACGCCGCCTTGGCGCTCGTCTGGTCAGATATGGCGGTGAGCGTATCTACCTTGATGAGCTTCTGCCAGATGCCGTAGGACGTCCGATAAAGGATCTTGATTTTGAGTGCGGTATTTTCTGCAAACCAGCCGAAGAGGACGAGGCAGCATGACTAACAACGACGAGATAGCGCTGAAGCTGAAACAGAAGGCTATGCGCCCTGATGATGCTGGTGGGGTGATGGTTAGCTGTATGTCATTACTCGCCATGCTGGCAGAGCGTGACGCCGACAAGAAGCGGATTGCTGAGTTAGTTAGCGCCATAGGCTCAATCAACCACGCGAAGCATCATGAAATGATGATACCCGGTGATGATGAGCCTGTTTACTGGCAGCGAAAAGAATGGGTTGAGTGGATTCTGGAACTTGCCGCTGGCATCAATCTAGAAGTGGGGGAGTGAAGATGGCTCGCTACATCGCAGTAATTCACAACTGGTTTATGGACAGCAAGGGTTTCAACATAATCGAACTTAACGCGGCAGATGAGAAGCAAGCTGATATCGAGGCCTGTGCTATTGCCCACAAAAGAAACGGCGACTTCAACAAAACAGCATGTGTGGTGCTGACTGTTCGTGACGCGGAAACTATTGCTCAGCGCAAACTGACATGGCGCGAACGCATCACCGGGAGGGCTTACAAATGACAGCACAACTGAGCAACGTAGCAATCGATATCAGCAAACATCCGCTGATTAAACAGGCATATGAAGTGTGTCAGGCCATCGAAAAATGCGGCGCGTCACCAGAACTGACAGATGCAGTTACAAAAGCATCCGCACTTATGCAAGGTATCGCTAATGTAATGGATCAGTGTGCAGGCAAAGGCGAGGTAACCAAACCATGACAGCACAACTGAGCCGGGAAGAGTTAAAACAGTCGCTCATTGAATGCAGCCAGAACGCATCCGGCATGTTCGAAGTTGGCGAAGACACTATGTGCGCAATGGTGGGACTACTTGAGGGAATGAGCAGCGAGCCGGTGGCGTGGGAATGCAAGGGGATACTATGTCACACGTTAGAACAGGCTCAATTGTATATCGGTAATCCAGAGCCACTCTACGCCGCACCGCCAGCGCTGGTGGATGACGAGTGGTATAGCGCATTGCAGGAAATGGTCAATGCAATGATTGCTTACGAGATGGATGTCGGTGAGCCTGCGCCTTACAAGCACAGAAAGATGATGATGCGAGCCGGGCATCTTCTGGAATCTCACCGCACCGCTATGCTCAAAGCCGAACCTGTAACGGCGGCTACGGTGCCGGATTGGTGGAAGCTGGTTCCGGTTGAGCCTACTCAGGAAATGATCGACGCGCATGTCGAAGGTGTTCAAACAGGTGGTATGCAAAAGGGATATCGCGCAATGCTCGCCGCAGCCCCGGCAGCGCCCACCGGATGGATTAAGTGCAGCGATCGTATGCCTGATGAGGGCGTCAGAGTTCTCGTGTATGACCGAAGTGAAAATGAGCAGTATGTTGCATGGTATTCTTTTGGTTGCTGGGCATATGGCGTTTCTCACGATTGCAATCTTGAATGCTATCCAACCCACTGGATGCCACTCCCGGCAGCGCCTGAGCAGGAGGTGTGAGGTGGAAACTATTCAGGATATCCGAAACCAGTTAGAAACCATTGTCACTGCTGCGCACCGCGTCGCATGCTCTCTTGATATTGGCGATGAGCGCACCGAAGCATTCGAGCTTTACGAAGCGCTGCGCAGACTTCAACGCCGTGGAGCCGCCAGTGAAATGCTGGCGGCAACAAATCCCCTTCTAAATTTCACATGTGTTGATGACGATGACGATGAATACTGGGACGAGGACGACTAATGCCCAGCAAACTCAAACAGCGGCGCACGCGCCGCCTTAAAGCTGATTTGTGGTGGTGGCGAGAGGAAGCAATGGACTGCAAAGCGCGGCTGCTTGAGCAGGCCGACGAGATCGCAGCACTGCGGCGGCAGATATTTCGTGTACCGATGCCGGTGCTCGTCCCTGCCCCGATCATGAAACTGGTGGCTCCGTCCACCAGCGAACCTGAAATTTGCTTGAAGTGTAACGACGGCACCAGGCTTGGCTGCTCGTCATGTGCATACAGACTGAAATAACCGGTTGCAGCCGGTGTGGAGAATCTATGCTGAACCTCGATTGTGTTCCCATCTCGACGTATTGCAAAGAAACCGGAGAAACAGCAGAGGCCATCAATAAACGTTTACAGCGAGGCGTTTGGTTTGAGGGTGTCCAGGTTTTGAAAGTGGAAGGTGTTAAGGAAAGATGGATTGATCTTAGTGAGGTTGCTAAATGGGCAAGACAGAATCGCCAAAGCTCCCGCGCGGTGTGACCATAAGGAAACACAGCCAGGGAGAGACGATCAATATTACTTTCACCTATAAAGGGGTTAAATGTCGTGAGCCCCTTTCAAATCTGGAAGTGAATAATAAAAACCTGAAATACGCCGAGAGAATGCTCGGCGAAATTCATAATAAAATCGAACGTGGTTCTTTTATTTATGCCGAATATTTTCCCCGTTCGGCAAGACTGAAAATATTCGGTAATGCCTCTACTGGTAAAACAGTAAAAATGTACCTTGATGAGTACCTGTCAATATGCGAAACACGGAAGTTATCACCATCAACCATTGGCGGTTATAAAAAATGCCGCAGTGCTTTGAGTGATCTTCATTCATTTCCGGCAAGTGAACTGACGCCGGCGGCAATGAAATCCTGGATCCAGAACCGGACAACGACGTTGAAGACCATCAGAAACCAGCTTTCTTTTTTGCGATCTGCTCTTGATGAGGCGGTAACCGATGGCGTCTTACAGATTAACCCGGTATCGCTGGTCACCGCTTCCCGGTATCAAAGCGATAAGGCCAACTCTGACAGTGACTATATAGTCGATCCCCTTTCACCTGCTGAAGTGGATGCCCTTCTCTCTTCATCCGGTAACAAGCAGTGGGAAAACCTGTTCATGTTCGCTATTCAGACCGGTTTACGGAGTTCAGAACTCTGCGCTTTACGCTGGCGCGACATCGATTTTATCGGGAAAACGGCCCACATTCAGAGCGCCAGTGTCGTAGGGGTGATTAAAGGGACAAAAACAAAGGCGGGAACACGAAAGGTTGAACTTAACGATCAGGCTATGGCGGTGCTGACATCACAGAAAGCTTTCACCTTCATGAAGGACGCAACAATATTTGAGGATCCGAAAACAAATAAACCCTGGGCGAGCGCTGACGCTATCCGCAAAAAAGCGTGGGTGCCGACGTTGCGAAAGGCCGGTATACGTTACCGAAATCCGTATCAAACCAGGCACACATTCGCGACCCGTCATATCAGCCAGGGCGCCAACCTTTTCTGGCTCGCTGGCCAGATGGGGCACAAAGGGCCAGAAATGCTTTTCAGGCATTACGGATCGTATTTAAAAGAGTACGACGGTAACACAGAAAAAAGACCCAGGCTGGTCGGCGGCGGGACACGAAAGGAGCCGTAAAAGAGCCGCAGAAAATATAACTGAAAATAAATATTTAGCTTTCAGTTAGTTGCAAAATTTCGGACACGGGTTCAACTCCCGCCAGCTCCACCAAAATTCTCCATCGGTGATTACCAGAGTCATCCGATGAAGTCCTAAGAGCCCGCACGGCGCAAGCCCTGCGGGCTTTTTGTGCCCTCAATTTGTCCCGCGAAGTCCGAAGAGAACTAATTAAATCCGAAACTTTTAGGCACCTTGTTAGGCACCTCATAAAGCTTTATTGTTTTTGAGGTGCCTAAAACTATGGAAACCCGGCAATGGCAAGACAAACCAAACCTCTATCCGTTAAAGAAATCGAATCTGCTAAACCCAAGGAAGCGGACTACGTTCTCTATGATGGCGATGGCCTTGAGCTACTTATCAAATCCAGCGGGAGTAAAATCTGGCAGTTTCGCTACATTCGCCCTGTTACCAAGAAACGAGCGAAGAAGAGCATCGGCCCCTACCCGTCAGTTACCCTTGCCGATGCCAGAAACTACCGGGCAGAGTCTCGTTCTCTTCTGGCGAAACAAATCGACCCTCAGGAACATCAGCAAGAACAACTTCGCAGTTCGCTGGAAGCCAAAACCAATACTTTCCAGCTCGTAGCTGAACGATGGTGGAATGTGAAGAAAGCCAGCGTAACCGAGGACTATGCCGACGATATCTGGCGCTCTCTTGAAAGAGATGTCTTTCCTGCAATTGGCGACGTTAGCGTTACAGATATTAAAGCTCACACACTGGTTCAGGCCGTCCAACCGGTTCAGGCCAGAGGAGCACTGGAAACCGTTCGTCGCCTGTGCCAACGCATTAATGAGGTCATGATCTATGCCCAGAACACAGGCCTGATTGATGCGGTGCCCAGTGTCAACATCGGAAAAGCATTCGAGAAACCGCAGAAGAAAAACATGCCAAGTATCCGCCCAGATCAGCTACCGCAGTTAATGCAAACGATGCGTACGGCAAGTATCAGCCTGTCTACACGATGCCTGTTTATGTGGCAGCTTCTCACCATTACCCGCCCTGCCGAAGCCGCTGAAGCGCGATGGGATGAGATCGATTTTGATGTTAACGAATGGAAAATTCCAGCAGCTCGAATGAAGATAAATCGAGACCATACGGTTCCATTATCAGATGGGGCTCTTGCTATTCTGGAAATAATGAAGTCTCTCAGTGATGGCCGAGAATTTATCTTTCCGAGTCGCATCAAACCAACCCAGCCGATGAATAGCCAGACAGTGAATGCAGCACTTAAGCGTGCTGGATTAGGCGGCGTTCTCGTTTCTCATGGCTTGCGTTCTATTGCCAGCACAGCGCTCAATGAGCAAGGATTTCCGCCAGATGTCATAGAGGCTGCACTGGCTCATGTGGACAAAAATGAGGTACGACGAGCTTACAATCGCAGCGATTACCTTGAGCAACGTCGTCCGATGATGCAATGGTGGGCTGATTTGGTAAGCAAGGCTGACAGCGGGAGTATTGTTGAAAACGGAAAAAGAGAGCTAAAACTTATAGCCTGAGCTTCTGGCTGGGCTAGTTTTATTGGTGAGTATTATTGGTAATAGTGCATTGGCTCAAACCGGCTCTGCAGATTTCGTAGATAAATCACAATAAAATCTGACAGTCTGGTTTGAACAAAAAGTGGAAGTTACAATTGAATTGCCAACTGGTCTTCGGGAAAAGGTATGTGAGGCTTTGAGGATTGCATCAGAAAAACGTAGATAGGGGAGCTTATTGAGAAGGGAAAAGCAACCAGACATCAACAGAAAAGTACTGGTGCAGTCAGAAAAAGTAAATGACGCTTTATGTTTCTCCCGCTACATCTGCCATACGTTGCAGATGTAGCGGGGGTCAGAGATAGATGAGCAGGTTATTTACTTCAAATCACAGGTCGATCATATCTCAGATTAGGGACAAGTAATATTTTATTATAGGCTCCCCCTCTTCTTTCAGGAAACGGATATACTTCATGAACTATTTTTTTACTCATGAAGAAACTCAGCAATAATACGTTTCACATGAATTTTCCTATCAGCATCAAGTCGTTCAAGGTCACTCTCAATTTTATATAAATATTTTTTCCCTCCGTGAGATTGCGCCACTCGCTTAAGTATTTTAAATTCTTCATCACACAAACACGCTGTTAGAGCCAGATCACCCGGGTTCCATGATGAAGACATAAAAGCATCAACATGAATCGCCACGGGTTTAACAGACACCTCGGAATCATTCCATTTAAGATGACTTAAAGAGAGGTGCCCATGAGCGGTAAACGTTATCCCGAAGAGTTAAAATTGAAGCAGTCAAACAGGTTATTGATCGCGGCCATTCTTTTTTTCAGTGTGGCTACTCAACTTGATATCACCTCGCACAGTCTCTATCCCATCTTCTTTTCTCATCTTTTTCTCATCAAAAGGAGTGAAAAAATTTTTAGGCACCTATATAGGCACCTAAGGAAAGTTGAACCAGACATTAGATTAAATATTTCAAACAATTACAGCATCAATTCAGACTCCGCCAGCGCAATGGCAAGACAAACCAGCACCTCTATCCGTTAAGGAAATCGAATCAGCTAAACCCAAGGAAGCGGACTACGTCCTCTATGATGAACTGATACCGCACTCTGTGTACACAAAGAGGACAAGTCGAGGCGTAAGGCGCCTGCTTCTCGCTCGGAGCAAACATAACAACCCAATATTGTCATCGTACTTAATCCTACATACAACAACGTTCAGGGTTTGTTGAAAACGGATCAATATGTACCATGACGTTGAGAATGTTGTTCTTTTGCAAAACTCTCTCCCGTGCTGCTACCGCAATTTCGTGTCCCTCCCTGACAGACAGATATTCCGGAACCTCAAGATGCACATCAACCAGGATATGATCTCCTGCCTTGCGCGTTTTAAGATCATGCAAACCAGCCACACCCGGTGTGGAAAGAAGAATAGTTTTTATTTCATGTTCCTTATCTATATCGGCAGAGCGGTCCATCAGGTCATGTAGTGAATCAGAAGTGAACGAGTATCCCATACGGAGTATCAGCACTCCGACTAAAAGAGAAGCCGCTGTATCGAACCACGGATATCCTGCCAGGGTGCCGATAATACCAACAGCGACAACAACAGATGATGCAGCGTCAGAACGGGCATGCCATGCATTTGCAGCGAGCAAGGAGGACTGGACACGCCTGGCCACCCTGAGCATATACCGGAACAGCCCTTCTTTTATTATCAATGCGGCCAGCGCCACCCACAAGGCTCCGACATGCACCGCAGCAAACGCCGTCGGATGCAGCAATTTACCGGTAGCGGACCACAACATTCCGGCACCTACGGCGATTAACATTATCCCAAGAAGCATTGACGCACCGTTCTCATACCGCCAGTGCCCATAATGGTGATCGCTGTCAGAAGGTTTATGGCTTTTTTTATTGGCAAGCAATACGACAAAATCAGCAACTAAATCAGAAAGAGAATGAATACCATCAGAAATTAATCCCTGAGATCCTGAAAATATACCCGTTAGAATCTGCATGAGCGATAAAACCAAATTAACAACAACGCTGATAAATGTGCTTTTTCGTGCCATTGCTGAACGATCATGACACCCATTATCATTACGCATATTAATATTCCAGGAAATAAAAAAACAGATTTAAGATTATACTTATCCAATCTTAATGTGACGTTAAGGCTGAAAGAATAAATTATCTGGTAATGCAGCATTTTATATATCAGTAATGTGTGAATTATTAATTATTGATTAAAAGGACAACCTGACAATGCATCTGGAACTACACAGTATCGGAAGAGTGGGATGGTTAAGGGCCGCGGTGCTGGGGGCAAATGATGGCATTGTATCCACCGCGAGTCTCGTTCTTGGTATCGCGGCGGCAGGTACCACGTCATCAGGTATTTTGCTGGCGGGGATTGCCGGGCTCGTCGCCGGTGCGATGTCGATGGCAACAGGAGAATATGTCTCCGTTTCATCCCAGACGGATACAGAAAACGCCGCCCTCGCCCAGGAAAAAAGAGAGCTGGTTGCCGATTATGAAGGAGAAGTACTGGAGCTTACGTCGTTGTACATTCAGCGGGGGCTGGAGCCTGGGCTTGCTCGCCAGGTTGCACAGCAGCTTATGGCTAAGGATGCGCTGGACGCACATGCCCGCGAAGAGTTAGGACTGACGGAAACGAATTCGGCACAACCTCTTCAGGCGGCCATTTTTTCGGCGCTCAGTTTTTCTGCCGGAGCCGTGTTGCCTTTGATTGTTGCATGGTTAGCACCCGCCACACTGGTTTTCCCGTTCGTCATCCTTTCCACTCTATTTTCACTCACCCTCCTTGGTTATATCTCATCGGTTGTGGGCAAAGCGTCACCACTGAAAGCAATGCTTAGAATCACTTTCTGGAGTGCAATGGCTATGGCTTTATCGATGGGAGCAGGCACACTCGCAGGCCAGGTATTGGCTTAGAAGATCGTTTAATTCTCAGGAAAGATCAAAATGAAAAAATATTCGGGTAGTCAGATAGCATTACACTGGCTGGTGTTACTGCTTATCGTCATAACATACGCTGCGATGGAATTCAGGGATATTTTCCCTAAAGATTCTGCAGAACGTTACTGGATGAGCATCACACATTACACTTGTGGTGTCAGTGTACTTATTCTGATGCTGGTCAGAATGATATTCAGGTTTCTCACCCCGGAGCCACCGGTTGTTCCACCGCTGCCCCAATGGCAGAAACTCAGTGCTGTTGTTGTGCATTTTGTTTTATATGCGCTTTTCATCTTACTTCCGATTCTTGGGGTCGTGTCGCTCTATTTTGGTCAGAAAGGGTGGAGTTTTCTTTTTATAAATATGCCGGTGGCATCCGTAAAAAATAGTCTTTTGCAACACAACCTGAAGGAAGTTCATGAGTTACTGGCTAACACTGGTTATTTCATCATTGGTTTGCATGCAGCGGCAGCCCTAATGCATCACTATATATGGCGAGATAACACGTTAAAAAGAATGATGCCCGGGAAATATCAGGATTAACATAGAGTCCCGTAAGGTTTCCAGTCTGAACAGACTGATAAGTCTGTTCAGAACCGGTATGACTCACTGAGTGCTATATCTCATCCTCGGGGCTCAGGTCAGAGCATCTCATTACAGGGACGTCAACAAGCCCTAAGAGCCCCACTGCGCAAGCCCTGCGGGCTTTTTGTTTTCCCTTCCCGCTCAACCCACGCCAATAATTCATTAATATTCAAACTGTTAAATAACATTCACTATCTCATTTACGACCAGACTCGAAGCCCCTCCTACATTTCATAGGTTGTGGCTTGTCTTTTTTCTCAAGACACTCCCTTAATAAGCGTATGCGACGGATAAATTGAAAACATGCATGGAAATGTCGTGCCCGGCACGGCTGTTTCCCTGTGCCGTGATCTGGATGAATGAATGGAACAGGTATCAAAATGAAAACAGATGGAAGATATGGTCTGGTTGGCCCGGACGCACCGGTAAAGAACGAGGATGAAGATCGTTACGGGCTGACGGCGGTGGCCAAAGGGCTAGCGCAGGCAATCCAGGCAATGGACGATGAAGGTTCCGCCGTCATTGGTATCGAAGGTGTTTGGGGCTCAGGGAAGACGAGCCTTATAAATTTACTCCTTAATGAACTCAAGCAAACCCGGGATCAGAAGACACATGTGCTGCATATCTCTCCCTGGCTTAATGGCGACAGTGTAAGCCCGGTCGCGTCGCTTTTAATTCCCGTCGCGCTGATCCTGGATCAGGAGCAAACTCGCACATTACCTGAAGAAGAACAGAAGATTAAGAGCGCAAAAAAGACGCTGAATGAGACAAAAGATCGTGTGTTGCGCTATGTCCGCTCGACCGCCAGGCTCGCCCAACCGCTGGCAGATATGGCGAGTATCATCCCGCTTCTGGGTGGCGTGGATAAGGTTACTGAAGCGCTGACAAAGCTCGGCTCAGACAGCGAGAAAAGTGCCGCCGATCTGCGCGCTGAAATTGAAAGCAGTCTGGAAGAACTTGAGCTGACATTTATTATTATTCTCGACGATCTCGATCGGCTGGAACCGGCACAAGCCGTCGAAATCTTGCGTATGGTACGTTCGGTCGCGGATTTCCCCCGCTTTCGTTACGTGATGTGCTACGACCGCGATGTGCTGGCAAAAGCCATCGAGCACGGACTTGGCGTCACTGATGGGCGCTTATACCTGCAAAAAATCGTGCAACTCTCGTTCAGCCTGCCGCGCCCGGAAGCGTTCGACCTGCACCGGGAATTCCTGGCCGGCGCGCTTGAACTGTATAAAAAAATTCAGGGACGCGATTTAGATGAAGAAGCGATTTCAGTGCTGAATAAAGCGGTGGATGCCTATGGCAACGAGTTCTCCACGCCGCGTGAAGTCCGCCTGGCATTAAACGCATTACAGTTTCGCTACCCGGCGATGCGCGATTATGTCTATTTTCCCGATCTCTGCTTTTTGCAGTTACTGCGCGTAGTTAACCCAGGCCTGCATGACTGGGTCGAACACTATCTCACCGAGCGCTCTATTGTCGAAGCCGGTGACGGAACCATTAACAACGAAGACCAGAACGCAATGGCGGGCGATCTGGTTAATAAACTCGCTTTGTTCAAATACGCTTCGGGTCGCAATGTCTGGACGCTTGGCCGCTGGGTGCCCGGCGTGCAAGGCAGCAGCGAAAAAGAGGCCAGTCTGTTCATGGAAATAAATGAGAGCAGACGAGAAGAAATGGCAGCGCTACGACGTCTCGGCAGCGCGGGCTACTGGCGCTATTACTTTTCTTTTTCCGCGCCGCAAAACGTACTGCCGGAATCGGCCATTGAGGAGGTTTTATCGATGGCTGGCAACGACGAAGAGCAGCTCGCTCAGTATCTGCTCGGCAAAATTCACAGCAAAGGCGTCTCTACGCAGACCTGGTTTGAGCATATCGTCACCCGCCTCACTCCGGGTGTTATCGCGAAAGCAAAACCCGAACAATTGTACGGGCTGCTCAATTTTTTCTTCCAGCGAGCTGATGTTATTGAAGAAAAATTCAAGCAACGGGATGCGTTATACCGCATGCAAGAATCCGGCACTGGCGTACTGGCCTTACAATTGACAAAGCAACTACATAACCAGGATCACGTCCGTTTATGCACGTTTATTGAGGAGCGGATAAAAAATGGCGAGGCGTTCTACTGGATAGTCCAGTTTTACAGCAGCCTTTTCAAACCGCGTGAAAACGATTCAGCCGATCTGTCGCCATTTTCCGTCCACGAGCTCGCAGCATTACGTACAACGCTCGCCGAACGCATGGAGCGCGAGAGTGTGAAGAGTCAGCTCCTGGCTGCTCCGCAATTATTAAGTTATCTCTACGCGTGGCGAGATATTGCGAGCGAAGAAGTGGTGAAAGCCTGGGTTAGCAAAGTCAGCCATACCGATGCCGGTTTTTTGCAACTGCTGCTGGCAATGCGCACCGTCACTATTAGTAGCGCTAAAGGCATCTATTTCTCTTTGGATCTCGATAGAGCCGCAGAGTTTTTTGACGAGCAAACGGAACCAGAAGCGCGTATAGAGAAGATTGCCGAAACGCAAGATCTCTCGCTATCAGAGCCGCTACTTGAAGTGCAGAAAGCGGTAGTGCTGTCCGATCCCTTTGCTGCAGCCTTTTAACCCTTCGCACTAACGCGTTCATGACCCTGCTATTTCAGGCAAGTCAGTGTTAACTTTCACGGCTTGCCCTTATCCATTTAGCGCAAAGTAAGGAAAAACTTATACAGGTCGTTTTTATTTGCATCGACTTTGTTCAACTTTTTAAATAAGCGTTGTGATTTTTCTTATATGTGAAACATACAGATCAAATTGTTAATTTCATGTAATTAATTAATATTAGAATAAAATCATTCTCATTCTCTAAAATCTTAATAATTTATAGATTACTTTCAACAAGATAAATTAAACCCGTTAGAAAAATCGTATCTCCATTGGCATTACTGCATTATGTAACTAAAGTTATTAAAATTCTTTACAAAGCAAGCAACCACTTGAATTAATTGATTAAAAATAAATAACAAAAATCCAATTCGACGAATCGCCTATTTTTTCCGCATTATTTCGATTGTTCGCATGCCCCCTTTTGTGTAAACTTATTTCCGTTGTCAGGAAAAGTCCTGGAAACAAAGATTTAAGCAGGGACATAATATAATCTCCTGCACAATTATATTAAAGCTGTTAAAAGATTTACCTTTTAGTATTTTTAATTAATATCGAAATGAAGTGGTTGCTCGCATATTTAATTTTTAAATAACAGCGAAAGACAGCGCATCGCCTGTTTTTTGCGGGAGCAACTTTATGAACGAACAAAATTTTGACGAACAAATGCAGTCTATCCAGGATCTGAACCTGTCCTATTTATTACTGGCACAGCGTCTGATTCGTGAAGATAAAATTGCAGCCGGTTTCCGCCTCGGTTTAAACGAAACCACGATGGAAACCTTACGCAGCTTGTCACTGCCGCAACTGATTAAACTGTCCACTTCTGGTCAGCTGATTAGCCGGTTGCGTATTGATGATGATGTGATGATCAACTGCCTGACCAAAGATTCGCGAATTGATGCGCTTCAGCGTTTGCATACCGGCATTATTTTGTCGAGCAATCTGCTTAATACCCTCAATCAAGATGGCAGCGAGGCGGCTTAATGGAAGACTCAATGTTGCAAGAAAAAAGCATTATGTCGGAAATTAAAGATACGCATATTGCCATGCAGTTGATTAATTTCGGCGCCAGAATGCAGGTGCTGGAGAGTGAAACCAGCCTTAGCCGCAGAAAACTGTTAAAGCTTTATAAAGAGCTGAAAGGGGATTCACCGGCGAAAGGTATGCTGCCTTTTTCCGCCGACTGGTATATGGCGTGGGAACAGAATATTCACTCGTCCATTTTTTATAATATTTATCTGTATTTGCAGAAGGTCGAACCAGGACGCACGGTCGAATTGATGCTGAAAGCCTACCGTATTTATATGGAACACGGTTTGGCTGAAGAAAATGAAGAACCGGTGCTGGGGTTAACCCGTGCATGGACGCTGTTACGCTTTATCGACGGCGGCATGCTCAAACAGACGCAGTGCGATTGTTGTGGTGGCAGCTTTATCACCACGCCGGAGCACATGTTCAACGGCTTTACCTGCAGCCTCTGCGTGCCACCGTCACGCGCGCTGAAACGTAGCCCGCTGCTCAACTTCGCGGCTGGCGCACCCACCACATTGCAGTAATGGCATGATTTTGCCCCCAGTCGGGGCAAAAACATCTTCAAGCCGCCAATAGCAGCCTCGCCTGGTCAGCATCACGTTGAGCAGGCGAGGCTGTTGTCTTTCTGTTATTTGCGCCCGTTATGACAAGCGGGCAGTAAATACACCACGATAATAACTCGGACTGATGTTAAGCCGCATAAGGATATCGCGCCGGTGAACGTAGGCCGTTTTCAGGCTGATCCCAAGTTCGGTAGAAACATCCTGTGCGCTGGCTCCGGAAGCCAACAGACAAAGCACCTCGCGCTGGCGCTGTGTTAAAAGCGGGAGCGCGGGATACCGCAGCGATACTGTCCCTTTACGCGACAGCAAACGGCTGATTGACTCATAAATGTGCCGAATGGGCGTATTGAGACACAGGGTCGGAATATCCGGCATCAAGGCGGGCAAAACAGGGTCAAGATCGTCGCTCAGCAACAGGCAGGGCACATCAGGCTTCGCTTCACGCAAATACTGCATAGTGTTCATCAACGACATCAGATTGGTGGTCTGCGTGGCAACTGCAATCACAAAGCGCACTTTATTGCAGGATACTGCATACGCGTCTTCCGGGCTTGCGATATGGCTAATGCGCAAGCTAGGACGATAAAACTTAATCAGCGTGGTTAATCCCAGTGTCGAAAACACATCTTCACTGTAAATCAGAACGTTAGCGATACTAACTGCCTTTTTTTCACTCATAGTCCTTTACCTACTCAGCGTCACATCCAGTGACAAATTGCGATGATTAAAAACGTCCCTTCCGGCGTTATTTGAATCCTGTCAGGATCACAAACAGATGGTCAAAAATGCCCGCCATCATGTTTTCAAAGAAGGGTGCAAGCGTGTACATCACCAGCGACATGGCTACCATGCCGACAGTTAAAGAAAGCGGAAAACCGATCACAAAAATCGAAAGCTGCGGCGTCAGGCGATTGAGCAATCCCATTGTCAGGTTGAGGCACAGCAATAAGGTGATAACCGGCAGGCCCAGCATTAAGCCGTAGCGAAAGATCAGGCTGCCTGCTTTGACCATCGCCATAAATCCTTCATGACCGAGCGGCGCGGCGCTAATCGGGAAAGCCTCAAAGCTGTTCGCCACCACTTCCAGCATATAAAGATGGCCATTGAAGGTCAGAAACAGCAGCGTGACAAAGAGGTTCAGCAGCCGTGAAACGACCGGCATACTCGGGCCACCGCTGGGGTCATAAACCATGGCGAAAGAGAGGCCCATCTGCATACCGATAATCTCGCCTGCGTGGCGTACCGCCACGAAAATCAGCTGTACCGCAAGCCCGATAGCGATACCGATAATCAGTTGCTGACAACAGGCCCAAAAGCCGTCAAACGAAGCGATCGCAATGTTGCTCTGCGGCAGTTGCGGGGCGACAAGAAAAGCAGTGATCAACGCCAGCGCGACTTTTAACCGCGCGCTCATCTGTTTTTCACTGAAGATCGGTGCCGCACCGAACAGGGCGAGCATGCGCAGGCACGGCCAGAAATACTGGTTCACCTGGTCATAAAGATTAACCAGCGAGAGCGTAAGCATACTTAACGGATGATATAGGGCAGGCTACTGAACAGACCACGCATGTAGTCAACCAGCGTTGACAGCATCCACGGCCCGCAAGCGATCAGCACCACCACGATGGTCAGGATCTTCGGAATGAATGAGAGCGTCATTTCGTTGATCTGCGTCGACGCCTGCAAAATACTGACAATCAAACCCGCTGCCAGCGCGGCTAACAATAATGGTGTGGCAATAAACAGCCCGACTTTCGTCGCCTGGAAACCAAGCGACATGACACTTTCAGGGGTCATCTTCTTCTCTCTAACTAAAAAAGCTTTGCGCCAGGGAACCGATAACCAGCTGCCAGCCATCCACCAGGACAAACAGCATCAGCTTAAAAGGCAGGGAAATCGTTGCCGGAGGCACCATCATCATCCCCAATGCCATCAGCACACTTGCCACCACCAGGTCGATAATCAAAAAAGGAATGAACATCGTAAAGCCGATCTGGAAACCGGTTTTCAGTTCGCTGGTCACAAACGCAGGCACCAGAATGCTCATTGGCACATCGTCGGCAGTATTAAACTGCTCTGCTTTCGCGATGCGGGAAAAGAGCGCCAGATCCCCTTCACGGGTCTGTTTAAGCATGAAGGCGCGCAAGGGTTGCGACCCTTTTTGTAACGCGACTTCCATCGAAATCTTATCCTGCGAGAGCGGAACCCACGCTTCGTCGTAAATACGGTTCAACACCGGAGACATGACGAAAAACGTCAAAAACAGCGCCAGTCCCAGCAGCACCTGGTTAGGTGGCGTACTGGCGGTGCCAAGGGCGTTTCGCAGCAGCCCGAGCACAATCACAATGCGGGTGAACCCCGTCATCATCAGCAATATCGCGGGCAAAAACGTCAGCGATGTCATTAAAACCAGCGTTTGTACCGGCAGTGACCAGCTCTCTCCATTCGCTGAATGGCTAAGCATGATGTCGCTACCGGCCGCCCAGGTCAGCCCGGCGGGAAAGAAAATCCCGGCAAGCGCTATTCCAGAGCCAAGCATTCCCGGTAACAGGCGAGTGTTGCGTTTCATTTTTTGCCCTCACCTTTATGCCGGGTAATGCGATTCACTAAAGCCGCCTGAAGACTGGCAGCAAACGGCGCAGCCTGAATCGGCTCAGCGTCCGCTTTTTTCTCCATCGTCATCAGGTTAGTAATATTTTCCTGCGTCACGCCCAGCAACAACCATTTGTCATCCACTTCGACAACCACCAGACGCTGCCTCGCGCCAAGGGACTGGGTGTGTTTTACCGACAGAATGCTATTTCCCTTTACCATTCGTGAAGCAACGCCAGTGCGACGGCAGATCCAGGCAACCGCCACAATCAGCAACAGCACAAGCGCCAGCGCGCCAACAACATTGCCAATAGAGACCGGAGCCACGGCAGGCCCGCCGGCAACGGGCTGAACGGTATTAAGTGATGGGGTATTCATTATCTGCTCAGGCGGTGCATACGTTCGGAAGGCGTAATAATATCGGTGATACGAATACCGAATTTATCCGAAACGACGACCACTTCACCTTGGGCAATTAAGTAACCGTTAATCAAAATATCCAGCGGCTCACCGGCTAACCCTTCAAGGGAAACAATGGCGCCTGGGCTGAGTCTTAATAACTCTTTGATGGTCATTTTTGTGCGCCCCAGTTCCACGGTCATTTTGACCGGAATGTCGAGCACCAAATTTAAATCTTCCGAAAAATTAACCATCACATCGTCTTTCACCGTAGCTTGCAGCTCGGCACTATTTTCGTTCATTTGTTCGCTCATCGCGTCGCCCCAAAGGTCGTTAAGCGAGGATTTATTTGACCCCGATTCAAGTTCCATATCACTCATTCGTTGGTCACTCCTTCTTTAAGGCTAATAATGTTGAATTCATCAAATTTTCCACCTGGATGGCATACTGATTATTGGCGCTGCCATATTTACCGGACATGACCGGCACATCGTTAACAAACCCGCCAATGTCTTCAGGCTTTTCCAATGGAATAATATCGTCAGGTTTCAGGCTCATAATTCTGGACAAGCGGGTAGAAATCTCAGCGAATTTCACCACCAATTCCAGTTCGGTATCACGCATTTGCGAAGCGAGCGCGCTACGCCACTGATTGTTTTCGTGCTGTGAGTTTTCCAGCGGCGGGTTGGTCAACAACTCGCGAATCGGTTCGATAATGCTAAACGGAATACAAATTTGTAATTCACCGCTGTGCGAACCGATATCCACCTGAAACGGCGTGGTCACCACAATATCATTCGGTGACGACGTGATATTGGTGAACTTCACCTGCAATTCAGAACGGACAAACTCTGTTTTGATCTTATAAATAGATGTCCAGGCGTAATCATATGCTTCGCGCGCCATGGCCAACATACGCTGGATAATACGCTGTTCTGTGGGCGTAAATTCGCGACCATCGGCCTTTGTCGGGAAACGACCGTCGCCGCCAAAAAGGTTATCCACCGCGGTAAACACCAGGTTGGGCGAAAAGACGAACAGTGCCGTGCCGCGCAGCGGATGCATGTTAATCAGATTCAGACTCGTCATCACCGGCAAATTGCGGGCAAATTCATGGTACGGCTGAATTTTAATGTTTCCGGCAGTAACATCCGGGCTACGACGCAAAATGTTAAATAAACCGATACGAAACTGTCGCGCAAAACGTTCATTAATAATTTCCAGAGAATATAAACGTTCACGAATAACCCGACGCTGCGTATTGGGATCATAAGGTTTGATATTATCTTCTGCTGAGGAAATCGCCGTTTCTGCGCTATTTTTCTCTTCGCCGCCAGGGCCGCCATTCAAAAGATTATCGATCTCGTCCTGTGATAAAATGCTGTCCGACATAATAGTTACCGTAAAATGAATGCATTAAACAGGACGTTTGTCACCATCGGTTGAGGCTGACCAGCAAGCGATACGTTAACCGCATCTTTTACTTTTAATGCCAACGTTTCTTTCGCCTTATCATCGACTAATTCAGCCGCTGTTTGTTGAGAAAAAAGCACTAACAAATTACTGCGAACTTCAGGAAGATGTTTTTCCAGTATCGCTTTCGTTGCGGTATCTTTAACTTTCAACGTCAGGCCAATATACAGAATGCGATCATTTTCCTGGGCGTCTGGTTTTAGACTGACCGTAAAGGTATCCAGGTCCAAATATACCGGCTCTACTTGCTCAACGGGTGCGGCAGGGGTTTTACCGTTGTTCCCATTAGCAACTTGCGTTTTGAGTTTGTTAATTTCCATATAGGCATAAGCGCCACCAGCGCACATACCAATAAGAATTAACAAAATGAGTAAAACCAACAGCGGGCTTTTTTTCCCACTCTGGGCGGCTTGTTTCTTCTTCGGCATTTGATGAATAACTCTGTAATTAAAAATAAATCAGGAATCATACTTAAGACAGATAACCTGCTGGATGCCGTTATTTTAATACAGCACCCATGCAGGACAATTCCCTGATAAACTGAAATTACTGTCAGCACCTTGCCATTTAGCGCATTCGTATCAAGCGAACGTATTGATTCCGCGGGAATAATGCATGATGTGCGAGCGTGTTGGGCTCTCTTCTTCCAGCGAAATAGCCCCTTCACCTTGTTCTGGATCAGACTTTCCTTGCCCGGAGGCATTGCCCGATGTCGTCTCTCCCGCCGAAGAGGAGGTGTCTGCGCCAACGCTGCTCTGTCCAAGCGAAATACCGGACTCTTCCAGCATAGTGCGCAGGTTCGGTATCGCTGATTCCAGCGCCGAGCGCACCTGATGGCTCTCCGAAACGAAATGGACCTGGGCTTGATCGTTATTCACACGCAGGCTGATTTGTAACGCCCCCAACTCCTCAGGATGCAGGCGCAGCTCCGCATGGTGAACGCCATTACGGGTAAATACCGCGATCTGCTGCCCCAACGATTGCTGCCACGCGGGTGTGCCAACCTCCGCCTGTAAGGTGCCAGTCGCCATCGCCGGAGACGCTAACGCGGGCGTTGTTGACGGTGCCGTAACGGGTGCCGCGTGAGAAATCGCACTCAGTTGCGGTACTGGTTCGCCAGCTTTCACTGCATGTAACGCCGTCGCAAAACTCTCACTCGCAGGCGCTGCCTGGGTTTGCCCATTGCCCGTTAGCTGCGCAGTGTCCGTGGCTGGCAAACGAGATTCGCTGCCCTCAACGGCTTTATCCGCAAGCGGTGCAGGCGAGTGAAGCGCAGCCGTTATCCCCTGCCCTTTTCCGGTCGCGGGTGCGCGCTCCGTTGCGGCTGTCAGCGGGGTTTGCACTTTCTCACCAAGAACAGCGGAGAAAGTCACCTGTGCTAATGGGTCAGCAGGTTGAATGTCGGTCGCCACTGCGGCCGGTGTAAGTGCGTTTGCCGGTGTTGCAGCAAGTGCAGGCTCAATCGCGTTCTGCGGTAAAGCCGCCAGATCTGCCAACGCCGGTTGCGCGGCCTGTTCACCCTGGGCAAGCAGCGCATCTGCGGTGGTCATTTCCGCAGGCAACGCTATTGTCTTCGCCACTTGCGCCAGCGGATCGATAGCCAGCGTCGCAGGCTGCGCCAGACGGGCGTCGTCTGACGGCTCGTCTTTTTTGTCCGCAGGTTTTTTATTCCCTTCCTGCGCAGGCGCTTTGTTGTCGGTTTTTGCGGGTTGTTCTGCCGCCAGCTGTTTTTTCAGCGCGGAAGAAAACTCGCCCTCTTCCTGCGCGGATGACGTGGATGCCGTCTGGCGTCCGCTATCGCTTGCGGGAGTAGGGTTTGAAGGTCTGATAATCATCTTATATATTCCTTTGGCTGGCGCGACGGGCAAACTCATCCATCAGCTTTTGTTCCAGCCGGTTCTCTTTTAACAATCGCTGGGCTTCAGCACGGTTTTTCAGCGCTTCAAAAGCATTCAGCCGCTGCTTATCTTTTTTCCAGGCATCCTGCACGTTATCCACGGCAAACTGGCTGGCGGAAACCCGCCTGACCTGTTGCTCAACCACCCCATCCAGAGAGGTTAAAAAACGCTGCTGTGTCTGTAGCGCCATGATTGAAACGCAGCTTTGCGTCAGCGTTGTTTGCATTTGCTGGCGGTATTCTTGCGAGTAAGTGCGCAACTGTTCCAGGCGGGAGGTCTCCTGGACATGCGCCTGGCGAGCGCTGCCGAGCCGTACCGTCGTGTCATTGAGCTTCTTTTCCGCCAGCTCACGCAGTACATCCATTGGGTTATGGCTGGCCATTACGCGCTATCCGCATTAGTTCGCCCCGGTATCCGGAAACAGCGCAGAAAGCGCCGCGCAGGAGGTCGGATAGTCACAGGATTCATGAATCCCCTGATGAAGGTAATGCTCCATGTTGGGGTAGAGGCTAATGGCCTGATCCAGTAAAGGATCGCTGCCTGCCGCATACGCCCCCACGCTCACCAGATCGCGGTTACGCTGGTAAGACGAAAGCATCTGTTTAAAGCGCTGCACCTTTTTGTAGTGCACCGGTTCGATAAGTTCGGTCATCGCGCGGCTTATCGAGGCTTCGATATCAATCGCCGGGTAGTGGCCCGATTCCGCCAGCCTGCGCGAGAGCACAATATGGCCGTCGAGGATCGCACGCGCCGAATCGGCAATCGGATCCTGCTGGTCATCCCCTTCCGTCAACACGGTATAAAACGCGGTGATCGAACCGCCGCCTTTGGTGCCGTTACCGGCACGTTCCACCAGCGCGGGTAGCTTGGCGAAAACCGATGGCGGGTAGCCTTTGGTCGCGGGCGGTTCGCCAATGGCGAGCGCAATTTCGCGCTGCGCCATCGCGTAGCGGGTTAAGGAGTCCATAATCAGCAGCACGTCGAGGCCGCGATCGCGAAAATCCTCGGCGATACGCGTGCAATAGACCGCGCCCTGCATACGCAGGATCGGCGACACATCCGCTGGTGCGGCGATGACGACGGAACGTTTAAGCCCCTCTTTACCGAGAATGTTCTCGATAAAGTCCTTCACCTCGCGGCCGCGCTCGCCAATCAACCCGACGACAATGACGTCCGCTTTGGTGAAGCGCGCCATCATGCCCAGCAACACACTTTTCCCGACGCCGGAACCAGCAAACAGCCCCATACGCTGGCCACGGCCAACGGTCAGTAAGCCGTTGATCGCACGAACCCCGACATCAAGCACGTTTTTAATCGGATCGCGCTGCAGCGGGTTAAACGGCGCGGTAAATAACGCCCCACGGTCAGTCGAACCCGGCGCTGGCAGGCCATCAAGTGGACGCGCACTGGCATCCAGCACGCGGCCGAGTAATTCCGGTCCCAGCGGCAGCAGTTTGCCTTTGACGTTGTTCCCAAAGGCATACACTCTGGCGCCAGGCAGCACGCCTTCGACGTTTTCCAGCGGCATCAAATAGAGGGTTTCGGCATTGAATCCCACCACTTCGCTTTCTACGCGCTGGATGCCCGTTTCGCTCTCGCGTTCAACGATGCAAAGCGTGCCGATCGGTAATTTCAGACCGACAGCTTCCATCACCAGCCCGGTCGCGCGTGTCAGCCGACCATAACGGCGAAACAGCGGCAGTTCCGCCATTTTGTGCTCGCGCAGGTCAATGCCATCAAGCCAATTTTTTAACCGGATGGTCATAACGCGAAGTCCTCACGACTCAGGTTACACAGCTCGTTCCAGCGGGTTTCCGTGGTGGCGTCCAGCTCGCCGCCGTCGGTGGTGAGACGACAACCGCCCGGCAACATTTGCGCATCGGTACGCAATTCCCAGCCACGTGTTTCCAGCACCGAACCCAACATCTCCTGCACAGCGGCAGACTCCTCGGCGCTGACCCACAGTTGCACATTGCCTTGCTGCAACGTGTCTTCATGCAGCAGTTGCTGAATACGGGTCATCAGCCAGGCGTTGGTCGCGGTCGACACCACGCTTTCGCCCAACAAGCTGCGCGCCGCCATCAGGGCGACCTGCACCAGACGCGCAGGCATCACGCTGTCGAGGCTGTCGAAGGTTATCTTGACGTTATCAAACAGTTGGGCGAAATCATCCGTCTGCTTCTGCTGTTGCTGAAGGTAGTCCGCCGCGCCCTGCGCCGCGCCCTCTTCCCGGCCTTGCGCAAAACCGTCTTCGTAGCCCTGTTTTTTGCCTGCTTCCAGCCCCTGCGTCTGCCCCTGGGCAAAGCCTTTTTGCTCAGCCTGTTTGCGCAGACGCGACAACTCTACCTGCATCGCGGCTTCTGTCGCCGGATCGCTTGCCGGAACGACCTCGCGCAGTTCGCTATCCTGGGCGAATGACTCCTGCAGTAAATTTTCCGGCTGCCACGACTGCCACTGTTTTTTAGACGTAGACATCGTCGCCTCCACCCAGCACGATTTCGCCAGTTTCCGCCAGACGACGGACAATCAACAGGATCGCTTTCTGCTCGTTTTCGACTTGCGACATACGGACAGGGCCACGGGAATTCAAATCGTCACGCATAATATCGGCCTGACGTTTGGACATATTGCGGAAGAACTTATCGCGCAACGCGTCTTCCACGCCTTTCAGTGCCACCAGCAGGGATTCGTTATCCACTTCCTGCAAAATACGCTGGATACTGCGATCTTCCATTTCGACAAGGTTTTCGAACAGGAACATCTCGTCGATGATCTTCTGCGCCAGTTCCTGGTCGTATTCGCGCACCGCTTCGATAGCCGCGTCTTCCTGGTGGGATTTCATCATGTTGAGGATCTCCGCCGCAGGACGTACACCGCCCATCTTGTTGCGCTTGATGTTCTGACCGTGTAGCAAGTTGTTCAGCACTTCGGTCAACTCCTGCAACGCTACCGGCTGAACACCGCCGAAGGTGGCGATACGCAGCATGATGTCGTTACGTTCGCGCTCATCGAATTTCGCCAGCAGATCGGCTGCCTGGCTGCGTTTCAGATGCACAAGGATGGTGGCAATAATCTGCGGATGCTCATCGCGGATGAGGTCAAAGACCATCTGCGGCTCCATAAAGTTGAGCGTTTCAATACCGTTACGCTCATCATTGTTTTCCAGCAGATCTTCAAGCAGCGCATTCGCCCGCTCTTCACCCAACGCTTTCACCAGCGCACTGCGCAGGTATTCGTTGGTATTCACATCCATCACGGCAAACTCACCCGAATCGCGGCGGAACTCTTTCATCACCGCGCCCAGTTGATCGTGGGTATAGCTGCCGATATGAACCATGGCGCTACTGATTGATGTAACTTCATGGGTATTCAAGTGCTTAAACACTTCGGCTGCACGCTCGTCACCGAGCGTCAGCATGACTATGGCGCTTCTCTGGGCGGCGTTCATGACGACTTCTGCTCCTTATTCAACCATTGGCGAAGAACCAGCGCGATAACCTGCGGTTCTTGATCGGCCATTTCACGCAGTTGCTGCGCGCCTTGTTCCGCCTCAACGCGCTGCTGTGCTTTCGCCATTTCCGCGCTCTGACGTTTACGGATTTGCTCATCCAGCTCGGCCTGGCGCGCCTCTTTTTCCATCTCCATACGCTGCAACAGCATATCCTGATGGCGCGTCCAGAACGGTTGCACCGCTTTACGCCACAGGATCCAGGCGATCAGCAACACAAACAGATAACGGGCGCCAGACATCATCAGTTTGATGACTTCAGGCTGTTTCCACAGCGGAACCGGCGGTTCATCAGCCTCAGCGCTGAACGGGGTGTTCACGACATTCAGCGTATCGCCGCGTTTGTCGGAGTAGCCCATCACTTCTTTCACCAGCGCGTTGATCTGGTCGAGCTTATCTTTGCTAAGCGCGGCGCTTTTACCGTCTGCGCCTGGCGCATAGTTCACCACCACCGCAACAGAGAGACGTTCCACCGTACCGGTGCTGCGCTTGATATGAGTGAGCGTTTTGTCCACTTCATAGTTGGTGGTTTCATCGCTCTGCTTGTTGTACGGCGTCGCAGGCGCAGCGGGTGTCACCGTTGCGTTCGCATTCGCGTTGGTCGCACCTTGCCCATTGGCTTGCGGCGCTGCCGGTTGCACAATCGGTGCGGAGACTTCTGCTGGCGGCTGGTTACTTAACGCACCCGGCACGCCACCCACCGCATTCTTACCACCTTGCTCAGCGTTACTGCTCTGGCGGCTGCGAATAGCCATATCTTCCGGGCGGCTGTTAGGCTGGTACTGCTCCGCCGTTTGTTCGTGCTGCGTGAAGTCAACCTGCGCGGTTACCTGCGTTCTGACGTTTTGCGCGCCGACAATCGGTGCGAGGATGGCCTGAATGCGATTCTGGTATTCCGCTTCAATTTTGCGCGTGTATTTGAGCTGCGTGGTCTGCGTCGCCTGCTCGCCGCTCTGCGTCATCAGATGTCCGCTTTGATCGACAATCGTCACGCGATCGGCGCTGAGGCCCGGCACGGCGCTGGAGATCATGTACGAGATCGCGCTCACCTGCCCGGCATCCAGCGTTCTGCCGCTGATCAGCGCCAGCGTCACCGACGCAGAAGGTTGCTTCTGATCCTGCAGAAACAGGGACGGCTTCGGCATCGCCAAATGAACCCGTGCGGTATTTACCGGGCCAAGCGTTTCGATGGTGCGCGAAAGCTCGCCCTCCAGCGCACGCTGGAAGTTCACTTGTTCGTTAAACTGGCTGATGCCAAATTTTTCCTGATCAAGCAGTTCAAAGCCCACTGCGCCACCTTTCGGCAGCCCCTGCTGGGCCAATTTGAGACGCACTTCATACACCTGTTCAGCGGGTATCTGAATAGAACCGTCACGATCCGCAAAGCGGTACGGTATCTGCATCTGTTTCAGTTGAGTGACGATCGCCCCACCATCCTGCTCGCTAATATTGCTGTACAGGACACGGTAGTCTGGCTCTTTAGCCCAGAACAGCAGTGCAATCACTATTGAAATAGCAGCTGCGGCGGCAATGAAAAATATCATCCGGGGATTAAGCCGAATATTATCAAACAGTGCCTTAATATCGACACTGCTTTTCTTGTTACTGCTTTGGGTCGTGGCAGTCATGCCAATGTCCTGTAAAAGTGATCGCCGCAATAAAAATTAAAGAGCATTACGGCTCGCCTCATTTGGTATGAAATAAGTAAACGCAAAAGTATTTCCCAAGGGAATTCCTGGTTGAGTATTATCTACAAAACAGGCCATTTTCTAAGTGGTAAAAAGGTGAAATTTGTGTCAGCTATTCAGGTTATGCCGTTTTTCGCGCCACATGATAAGCTTACGGCTAATTACTACTAAGGTTGTTTTCTATGTCTATGAATGCAATAGGTGGGGTACTGGATCAGATTCAGTCCCAGGCCAGAAAAGTCTCAGACGCGTCAGCGCTGAACCCTTTTACTACAAATCGTAATGTCGAGAGTAAGTCACAATTCTCTGATATTTTATTTAACAGTATTAACAATATTAGCCAAATGCAGACCACCGCTAAAACCCAGTCACAGGCTTATCTGTCCGGTGTGGAAGGTATTGGCTTAAACGATGTGATGGTTTCAATGCAAAAATCATCGCTGGCATTAAATCTTGGTATTCAGGTACGCAACAAATTAGTAAATGCTTATCAAGACATTATGAATATGCCGGTATAACCGCTAAGTATTATCTTAATGCCGATTACCCCGGAAATATGGTTGCTATTTTTCACACCCGAATCATCCTGGATATTTCTTATTAAGATTTAATAGCACACACGCATTTGTCGGGTGATGAGTCACTCATCATTTGCGGATACGTGTGTGCGCAATAAACCAGTGAATTACCGTCAATATTATTATTGGTTGTCAGAAAAATATGCATTCCATTACTCCGAACACTCCACAAGCACCCATTGTGCTGACCGAGAGTGAATTAGAAAAAATCAGCAAATTGATATACCAGCGCGCGGGTATTGTCCTCACCGCGCAAAAACGCGACATGGTTTATAACCGTCTCTCCCGTCGTCTGCGCGAGCTGAATTTAAAAGGTTTTGAGGATTACACCGATCGACTGGTGGCGAATCCAGGCAGTGACGAGTGGCAGGTATTTGTGAATGCCCTGACCACTAACCTGACTTCTTTTTTCCGCGAGGCGTATCACTTTCCGACGCTGGCCCGGCATGCCCAGTCCAGAAGCGGAATGTACAACGTCTGGTGCGCAGCCGCTTCAACCGGCGAAGAGCCGTGGTCAATCGCGATGACGCTGGAAGAGACGCTGGGGCGCAGCATTACCGGCCCGCGAGTGCTGGCCACCGATATTGATACCGATGTACTGGAGAAAGCCAGCCTCGGTGTTTACCGGTTAAGTGATATCGACAACCTGACCGAACAGCAAAAGCGCACCTGGTTTTTGCGCGGGACTGGCGAGCATCAAAGCAGAGTGAAAATCAAAAGTGAACTTCGCAGCACCGTGCAGTTTCGCCAACTCAATCTGATTAATGCGCAGTGGGATATTCCCGCGCCTTTCGATGCCATTTTTTGCCGTAACGTGATGATTTATTTCGATCAAAACACCCAGGAGAAGCTGCTGCAGCGCTTCGCGAAAATGCTGAAACCCGGCGGGCTGCTCTTTGTTGGCCACTCGGAACATTTTCAAAATTTAACCAGCCCATTTCGTCTGCTCGGGCAGTCTGTCTACCGCCTTGGAGATCAAAAGCAATGAGAAAAATCAAGGTGTTGTGTATTGATGACTCGTCACTGATCCGCAAGATCATGACGCATATCGTTAATGAGCAGCCGGATATGGAGATGGTCGCCACGGCGCTGGACCCGATTGTCGCGCGCGATCTGATCAAGCAACACAATCCGGATGTGCTGACGCTGGATGTCGAAATGCCGCGCATGGACGGGCTGGAGTTTCTGGAAAGGCTGATGCGCCTGCGCCCGATGCCGGTGGTGATGCTGTCATCTCTCACCAGCAAAGGCTCCGATATTACGCTCAGCGCACTGGAGCTTGGGGCGGTGGACTTTATTACCAAACCACAAATGGGCTTACAGGAAGGCATGGCGCAATACAGCGACATGATTGCCGACAAAATCCGCATGGCGGCCAAAGCGCGCATCCGTCGCAGCGAAACAAAAGTGGCACCGCCTCGCGTGATTAAAGCCCCGTTGGTGGGCAGCGAAAAAATCATCGCCATTGGCTCCTCCACGGGGGGAACGGAGGCGCTGCGTCAGCTGCTGGAACCGATGCCGCCGACAAGCCCGGCCATTGTCATTGCACAACATATGCCGCCTGGCTTTACCCGCTCGTTTGCCAACCGGCTGGATCATCTGTGCCCGATGTCGGTGAAAGAAGCAGAAGACGGCGAGCGCATTCTTCCTGGCCACGTCTACATCGCGCCAGGTGCTTTTCATATGGAGCTGACGCGCAGCGGTGCGAACTACCACGTCGCGCTGAATGATAATTTGCCGATCAACCGCCACCGCCCCTCTGTCGATTCGCTGTTTCACTCGGTGGCGCGAAGCGCGGGGAAAAACGCCATTGGCGTTATTTTGACGGGGATGGGCAGCGACGGCGCAGCCGGGATGCTGGCGATGCGCCAGGCGGGTGCATGGACCATTGCGCAAAGCGAACGCAGCTGCGTGGTGTTCGGTATGCCGCGTGAAGCTATCGCGCTCAATGCCGCCTGCGAAACCGTCGATCTTGAGCAAATCAGCCAGCAAATTCTTCACCGTTCTGCCGGTCAGGCGCGCAGGATTTAATCATTTATTTCAATCCCTTTTATTCAGGAAAAAACAATGGCAGACAAAAATTTACGTTTTCTCGTTGTCGATGATTTCGCCACAATGCGCCGCATTGTACGCAATCTGTTGAAAGACCTCGGCTTTAACCGTGTTGAAGAAGCCGAAGATGGCCTGGACGCGCTGAACAAGCTGCGCGCAGATGCCTTTGATTTCGTCATCAGCGACTGGAACATGCCAAACATGGATGGCTTACAACTGCTGACGGAAATCCGCGCCGACGCGAATTTAAACAAAATGCCCGTGCTGATGGTTACCGCAGAGGCTAAGAAAGAGAACATCATCGCGGCCGCGCAGGCGGGTGCCAGCGGTTATGTCGTGAAACCTTTCACCGCCGCAACGCTGGAAGAAAAGCTGAACAAAATCTTTGAAAAAATCGGGTGGTAACCGATGAGTGGCTTAGAAAATACACAGCCAGAAGACGATTTCAAAGACATCTTCTCCCGGGTTGGGCAACTGACGCGCTTGCTGCGCGACAGCCTGGTCGACTTAGGTCTGGACCGCACCATTGTTGAAGCGGCAGACGCGATCCCCGATACACGAGAACGCCTGAACTACGTGGTCGCGAAAACCGCGCAGGCGGCTGAACGCGTACTGACCTGCGTGGAAGAAGCCCGCCCGCAGCAGGAGGCGATCACGGAGCAAGCAGAAGCATTAACCGCCCGCTGGGATGAGTGGTTCGCCGATCCGGTTGAATTACCGATCGCGAAAACGCTGGTGACCGACACGCGTCAGTTCCTCCTGCAGGCACCAGCCATTGCTCGTCAGACCAACGACCAGCTGATGGAAATCATGATGGCACAGGATTTTCAGGATCTTACCGGCCAGGTGATCCGCCGCATGATGTCGCTTATCGAATTGGTCGAAAAAGAGCTGATTCAGGTGCTGCTGGCTTACGTGCCGGAATCTCTTCAGGAGGAGAAAGAGGCGGAAGCGGAAGCAAAAACAGCCGCCATGCTGGTCAATGGCCCGCAGATCGATAACAGCAAAGCCGGTGTGATGGCGTCACAAGATCAGGTCGACGACCTGCTTGACAGCCTGGGTTTCTAACGGTGCGCGGTTCGCCGCGCCGCTGAGCAAATTATGTCAGAAGAGAGTGATGTAGAAAAAACAGAAGAACCCACACCCCAGCGAAAACAGAAAGCGCGTGAAGAGGGGCAGATCCCTCGCTCGAAAGAGCTGAGCTCGCTGCTGATGTTGCTGGCCGGGTGGGCGCTTCTGCTCTCTGGCGGCTCGCAGTTCGCCCGGCATTTGCTGGAGCTGCTGCGAACCGGCCTGGTGCTCAACCGATTGTCGGTGATGGATGAACAGTCCATGTTCCACCAGGCCCGTTACTTGCTGGAAATGATGAGCAGCGCGCTGCTGCCCATTTTGCTGGGGTTGTTTGTCACCGGGATCGTATCGCCCATATTGCTGGGCGGCGTCAACCTGAGCGGCAAATCGCTGAAGCTCGATCTCAAGCGGATCTCGCCGCTTGCAGGGTTCAAACGCCTGTTTTCAGCCCAAGTGTTATCAGAAATGCTCAAAGGGTGCCTGAAGGTCGTACTGGTCGCGTGCGCCTTCGCGCTCTATCTCTACAAAAATAAAGTGCATTTTATTCAATTAGTTAATGAAGCACTGCCGATGGCCATCGCGCATGCCATGAGCATGACGCTGGATTGCCTGATGATGGTGATTTTTTTCCTGTTACCGGTTGTGGGTTACGACGTCTTTTATCAGATAACCAGCAACCTGAAAAAGCTGCGGATGAGCCGTCAGGAGATCCGCGACGAATTTAAACAGAGTGAAGGCGATCCGCACATTAAGAGCCGCATTAAACAGATGCAGCGTGCGGCGGCGCAAAACCGAATGATGAGCGATATCCCACAAGCGGATGTCATCGTTAATAACCCGACGCACTACTCTGTCGCCCTCTCTTATAAAGAAGGCGGAATGGGTGCGCCGGTCGTGCTGGCAAAAGGCGCCGGCGAGATTGCCTTAAAAATTCGCGAGCTGGGCGCGCAACACCGCATCCCTATGCTCGAAGCACCACCGCTTGCCCGTGCGCTCTATCGCCATTGCGAAATTGGCGAACAGATCCCAGGCGAGCTTTATAGCGCCGTCGCAGAAGTGTTGGCCTGGGTTTATGGCCTGCGTAGATGGCGCAACAACGGCGGCGTTCCGCCGAAGCAGCCCAGGGATCTCGCGGTTCCTGAGTCGATGGATTTTGTACATGAGAGTTCAAACTGATGGCTAATATCGCCAGCAAATTACGCTTACCCGCGTTGAAAGATACACAGTGGCAAATCATGGCAGGCCCGGTGCTGATCATGCTGATTCTGGCAATGATGGTACTGCCGCTGCCGGCGTTTCTGCTGGATACCCTGTTCACCTTTAATATCGTGCTGTCCCTGATGATATTAATGGTGGCGATGTTTACGCAGAAAACCCTCGAGTTCTCCGCGTTCCCGACGGTGTTGCTGTTTTCAACTCTGCTCCGCCTCGCGCTGAACATTGCCTCCACGCGTATCATTTTGATGGAAGGCCACACCGGCGCCTCCGCAGCGGGACGGGTGGTTGAAGCTTTCGGTCACTTCCTGGTCGGCGGCAACTTCGCCATTGGTATCGTGGTGTTCGCCATTCTGATCATCATCAACTTTATGGTTATCACCAAAGGTGCCGGACGTATCGCCGAAGTGGGCGCGCGTTTTGTACTGGACGGGATGCCTGGCAAGCAGATGGCGATTGATGCCGATCTTAACGCCGGGATCATTGGAGAAGCGGAGGCAAAACGCCGCCGTAGCGAAGTGACCCAGGAATCTGATTTTTACGGTTCGATGGACGGTGCCAGTAAATTCGTGCGCGGCGATGCCATCGCCGGGCTGCTGATCATGGCGATTAACGTGGTCGGCGGTTTGATCATCGGCGTTATGCAGCATGGCTTAAGCGTGGGAGAAGCGGGTGAAACCTACACGTTGCTGACTATCGGTGACGGTCTTGTCGCGCAGATCCCGGCGCTGATCATCTCCACCGCCGCCGGTGTGATTGTGACCCGTGTTTCCAACGATGAAGATATCGGGGAACAGATGGTCAGCCAGTTGTTTAACAACCCGCGCGTGATGCTGCTTTCCGGCGCGGTGATTGGGCTGCTGGGGCTGATCCCTGGCATGCCAAACCTGGTGTTCCTGATGTTCACCGCCGTGTTGATGGGTCTTGCCTGGTGGCTACGCGGTCGCGAAATGAAAAACCCTGTTCGTCGCAGCGCCGTGAGCGAAGATAAAGACAGCGCCAGCGCGCTGGCCGCCAACGATCAGGCCACTGCGGAAGCTTCGTGGGCAGATGTTGAAATGGAAGATGTGCTGGGTCTGGAAGTGGGCTATCGCCTGATCCCGCTGGTGGATAGCGACCAGGATGGACAACTGCTGGTGCGCGTGCGCGGTATCCGTAAGAAATTCGCGCAGGAGATGGGCTTTTTGCCACCGGCGATCCATATTCGCGACAACCTCGATCTGGCGCCTGGCGATTACCGCATTCTACTTAAAGGCGTTGAAATCGGCAGTGGCACGATGGAGCCGGAGCGCTGGATGGCCATTAACCCTGGTTATGCTGAAGGTGAACTGCCCGGTACGCCGTGTGTCGATCCGGCGTTTGGCCTGCCCGCCTGCTGGATTGATGAAGTATTACGTGAACAGGCGCAGATTCAGGGCTTTACCGTGGTTGATCCAAGCTCGGTCATCGCCACGCATCTGAACCATTTGATCACCCTGCATACGGATGAATTGTTCAGCCGCCAGGAAACGCAGCAGTTGCTCGACCGCATCACCAAAGAGATGCCGAAGCTGGTGGAAGACTTAATTCCTGGGGTGATTTCCGTAACACTGTTCCATAAAGTGTTGCAGAACCTGCTCTCTGAACGCGTTTCTATCCGCGATATGCGTACCATCATCGATACGCTTGCTGAATATGCGCCGGTGCAAAACGATCCGGATGAGCTGACTTCGCAGGTGCGTATTCGCCTGGGCCGCGCGATTACCGCGCAGTGGTTCCGCAACGACGATGACATCAAAGTGATTGGCCTGGATACCTCGCTGGAAAAACTGTTGATCCAGTCCCTGCAAAGCGGTAGCGCAATTGAGCCGGGCATTGCCGAAAACCTGATGCGTCAGGCCGATCGCGCCATTACCGAACAGCAGTCGCTCGGCGTTTCGCCAGTGGTGTTGGTCAACCCGGCGCTGCGCACCATGGTGTCGCGTTTCCTGCGTCGTGCGTTCCCGCAGTTGGCGGTGTTGTCGACGCTGGAGATCAGCAACAACAAAACCGTGCAAATGACGGCGGTCATTGGCACCCATTAATGAAATCCCTGGTATTCCCTCTTCTGACGCCGCAGGTATCCCCTGCGGCGTCCGCACAAACAACAGCAGCAACTGGCACAACTCAATGAAATCTCTGGTATTACTTCTTATGGCGCTGCAGACATCCCCTGCGGCGTCCGCACCAACGACGGGTGCCTGGAGCGCCACATCCGCTGGCGGCAGCGTCACCACCGGTAAGCAGTTACTGCGTGGTCGCCCGCTTTTCGCCCCGGAATCCCTTTCCCCTTCAGCGCGCATTGTGCGTATTTCATGGCGCGTTACGCTGCTCTCCCCTCCCCCGCCGGGGCTGGTGATTAAGCTTTGCCGCATCGATAAATGCGTTCCGCTGCCCGCCCTTGCAGGCGAGCGTCGCATTGATGTTCCGCTGGCGGCGAACGGTGAGTTCCGCTTTATCTATTCCGTCAACAGCCTCGGCCAGCTACAGCCGGCGCTCAACGTCGTACGTAATCAATTAACCGTGAATTATCGCTAATAAGAAAAAACAAAAGGCTATGCGGACAAATAATGTTCCGCTAGCCTTTGGGGGAAGATTAATGCAGTGAAGGGGCTTGATGTTGGGAGTAAAGCTGGCTGCACCGGGCACCACGATGTATTGAGGATAAATTCTGTTTGAGGGTGTTGAGACGCGCCTGTAAATTACGCGTTATTTCCGCTTCATTCGCCAGTAGTTCTTTTAACAGTACCTTCAATTCTTCTTTGACCATCATCGAAAGCGCATCGGTACTATGGGTTAAAATATCCTGCTTCTTAATCACATAATCCGCTGCGACTTCAACGAAATCCTCCCAGCGTTCCTGTTTCGTCATCTCCAGCATCGCTAAGTTCATATCAAATAATTCACGGTAATATTGCAAAATACTCTCAGCCATAACGCACTCGCTTCTGTACCGGCTCAATCTCTTTCCAGGTTGCGGCCAGTTTCATTAACAGACTGTCGACATGTTTTAACGGCTCAGGTTCATTACGCAAATTCGCTTCTAATAAGGTGCGCGACATATATTCGTACATTTGCTCGAGATCGGCGGCAATACTCTGCCCTTTCTCATGGTCGAGCGCGGCGCGTAAGCCGTTGTCGATAATATTAATCGCTTTGGAGATCATTTTTCCGCGTTGGGCAACATTGCCTTTTTCAAAATAGATTGAGGCCTGCAAAATAGCGCTGTGCGCGCCATCAAACAGCATGGAAATTAATTGGTGTGGTGTCGCGCCAGACAATTTGCTTTGCAACGATACCTGCGCATAGGCGTGAGTGCCCTGAGATGCATACATATGCGGCTCCTGAAAGCAGGCCGGCAAAGGCCTGCTGGTAACAAAAATTAAAGGGTGGAAAGCAGAGACGTCAGTTGGCTGCTCATGCTGTTGAGATTCGACATCATGGAGTCCAGATTCTGGAACTGGACACGATAACGTTCAACCTGGGCATCAATCAGCTTCTGCGTTTTGTCGATCTGCGTTTGCGCGATTTCGGATTGAGTTTCCAGGCTGTCGGTCGCGGTATCGATGATACCGTCGGTCTTGGTTTTGCTATCGCCCAGGTACTCTTTCAGAATCGAACCGAGTGATGTTGCCAGCCCTTCGCTGGTACCACGACCGGAGAACATGTTCGCAATCTGTTCCGGGTTGTCGGCAATCGCTTCATCCAGCGTATCTTCGTTCAGCGTCATCTGGCCGGTCTGGGCATCAATTGAAATACCGAGATCCGCCAGCGAACCGTAGGTCGCATCCGCATCACCGTACACACCATTCACGGTGGAACGGATTTCGCTCACCAGCCCGCGCAGGGTGGAATCGCCCATCAGCGCGCCGCTTTTCGAACTCTGCGTGGCAACATCTTCATCGCCAAGGCCGGAAGTATCGGCAGCGACATATTTACTGGCCGAGGTGGTTTTATCCAGCAATGCGTTGTATTGCTTAACAAAATCTTGCAGGCTGGTTTTGATTGCCGAGGTATCGTTGGTCAGCGTGAGCTGCTCAGAAGCACCGTTTTCCGACACTTTTTTCAGGTTCAGCGTCACGCCATCAATGATGTCATTGATGTTGTTGGTTGAACGCGTGTAGTCGGAACCGTCGACGCGCAATTTCGCGTCCTGCGCATCCGAAACGGAGATCATGTTGTCACTCATACCTGGGTCGTTAACGACCTGGCCCTGAGCATCAATATGCTGACCGCCGTTTGAAGTATCCAGCACCCCGGCAAGCGAGGCGTCGCCATCAACTTTCACGCTCATCTTCCCGTCTGAACCGGTTGTTTTCGAGCTCAGTACCAGTTGATAGCCGTCATCGGTACGCTGAACGGATGCGCTCACATCGCCTTTCTCTTTATTGATCGCTTTCGCAATCTGGTTCAGCGAGGTTTCATCATCTTTCAGCTCAACGTCCATCGTTTTACCATCGTTCTGCGTGATGGTGATGGTGCGCGTACCGCCCGATGTGCTGGTACCGAGCGCGGTATCCGCGCTGGCCTGCGGCTGCGTTTTCAGTTTATGCGCGGCGGCGAGCTGCGAAATCGTCACCGAGTGGCTATCGGCTTGTGCGCCGCTGCCCGCAACAGCGGAAAACGCTTCGTTGGCGCTAACGGTCATTTTATTGAACGCATCGCCGCCCATGGTGGTGACGCTTTTTTGTAAGTTCGACAGCAGGCTGGAAATCTGGCCCCAGGCCGAAATTTGCGAGTCGTACTTGCTTTTCAGGCTGGTATACGGCGTCAGGCGCGTTTGTTCGCCCGCTTTCAGCTGATCCAGCATCGACGCCGTATCAATCCCGCCAGTACCAACCCCTAATGATGATATAGCCATTTCTTCTCCTGTCGGAAATGTATATTTGTGGTAATTCTCTATTAAGCTATCGGCGCAGAAAAATAAAAGATGAATTTTTTACCTTTAGTGCACTATAAAGGAAAGACGCACTTTTCACTGGCTATTCTCAACAATTCCAGCCGATTACAAAAGGGCAAACACCGCACATAAAGAAGCAAAATTCATTCCTGATAATTAGCGACAAAAATGACGGCAATTTATCGCTTTGCGTTCAATAAAAACCTCTTCCTTATATAGCAAGAAAACCGCATTAAAATTCAAAGGAAAAAGACAAAAAAGTAATTACGCAAAATACGCGCGGTTTTGCGGTTAATTTAAAACATAACCCATGAAGACGCATAAAATATCAACGATATAGCACCAAAACCCCCTCGAAAAGTAAAAACCGCCCAGCCAATAAAAAAGTTTTTCGCGCAAAATATTTTAGTCATTTTTTATAAGGCCGATTTATTAAGTATGCGAACGAAATGACGCATAACCATACTCTGTATAGTAAATTGTGTATAAGGAAACCCCATGTCCCAGGTTATTAATACCAACGCCCTCAGCCTCGTCGCCCAAAACAACCTGAATAAATCTCAGGGCTCTCTGGGTACTGCAATTGAACGTCTGTCTTCTGGTCTGCGTATTAACAGCGCCAAAGACGATGCAGCAGGTCAGGCAATCTCTAACCGCTTCACTGCTAACATCAACGGCCTGAGCCAGGCTTCCCGTAACGCCAACGACGGTATCTCCATCGCGCAGACCACTGAAGGCGCGTTGAACGAAATCAACGACAACCTGCAGAACATCCGTCGTCTGTCTGTACAGGCGCAGAACGGCACCAACTCTGATTCTGACCGTCAGTCCATCCAGGACGAAATCGACGCGCGTCTGTCTGAAATCAACCGTATCTCTGAACAGACTGAGTTCAACGGCGTGAAAGTACTGAGCAAAGACCAGAGCCTGTCTATCCAGGTTGGTTCTAACGATGGCCAGACTATCGATATCCAACTGAACAAAATGGATTCCAGCACTCTGTCGATGGACGGTTTCAACATCGCTGGTGGCGTTGATCCTTCAACTCTGACTGTAACTACTGATGTAAACGTAGACCTTAAAATCAAATCTGACGGCAGCAACGTAGTTGATAGCAAAGGTACTGCGACCGTTGACGCTGTTGTTAAAGGCGATGATGGCAAAGTATACGTTCAGTCTGGTTCTGACTACTTTGAAGCAACCATGAACGCTGCTGGTGATGGCCTGACTTTCGACTCCGCAACTCCTGCGACCACCACTGGTGTGACCATGGGTAAAGACACCATGGGTTCCAGCGTTGAGATGACCGTTGCTGCCAACAAGGGTGCTATTACCGATGACCTGGTAACCGATGGCGAAGGTAACTACTACCTGCAGAATGCCAACGGCAACCTGACTGAAGCAGAAGTCAGCAAAAATGGTACGATTACTCAGGGTAAAGCCGTTTCTACTACTCCGGCAACTGATGATCCGCTGGGTAAAGTTGACGACGCGCTGGCTCAGGTTGACGAACTGCGTTCTGGTCTGGGTGCGGTACAGAACCGTTTCGCTTCTGTTATCAGCAACCTGAACAACACCGTTAACAACCTGTCTCAGTCTCGCTCTCGTATTCTGGATGCGGACTTCGCTTCTGAAGTTTCTGAAATGAGCCGCGCGAACATCCTGCAGTCTGCTGGTACTACCGTACTGGCCCAGGCTAACCAGGTTCCGCAGAACGTACTGTCTCTGCTGCGTTAATTTCTGGTGTTTCCGGCAGGCTGCGGCCTGCTTTTTACCCACCCGCCCATTCGCCTGGGCGGGTTTTTTATTGCCTGCGATTTAACACGCCTTTCTATCAGTAATAAACCGCCCTGCATTGCGTTGACTAAACGCGTTATCAGAACCTTCATCTCTCTTTCATTTCCGCGCTGGCTCTCTTTTTTATATTCCGTTTAAAGGAGAGTAGCGATGGCAGATTTAACCGCACCAGAAGGTTCATTCGCATGGGCGATGTTACAGCTTTAGGCCGGTAACCGGGTCAGCAGAAGCGTATGGAATGATGCAGGAATGTACCTCGTCAGAAATCCAGGCTTAACAGAACAGGTGGTGGTTGAAAATGACTGGCGCGCGGTGGCAGGTATCGCCGTGGGTACGGCATTTAACTTCTTGCCTAATATCGAATTATGCAATGCGCAACAGGATTTTGTTCCCTGGGTTGCGACGCACGAGGATATGGAAGCAATGGACTGGAGCGGGGTTGGTGGGGTTGGTGAACCTGGCGATAACTGGAAAGTGATATTTGATATGGAGGTTGGGGCTTTTCATCCTCCGGATGGTGAGGAATATGGAGTTACAGGTTATACATCTATTATTCAAGCACCTGAGTCGATTGCTAATGTCGTGAGTTTACATGCATGGTACTTACCCGAACTCACCCCCGCTAAATGCCAATTCGCCATATTCTTTACTACCAACACTCTTGAAAGTGATGAGCAACTAGTGGATGAACTTAATGTTGCAGGAATACAGATCTTACTTGGTGATACTGTTTATGACCTGTCTCATGACTTCCGGGCTTACACTTTCGCCGCGACGAATGAAAATCAGGTTCGTTTTGTCTTTGACGACGTTAATACCAGCAATGATGTCTACAAAATGCACCAGTATCTGAAAAGCCAAGTGGGCAGAACGATTCGGGTTTATATCACCTGGTGATCACGTTGCGAAAAGGCAAAAAAAAGTTTATCGCAGGTTAGCGTGAACAAAAAAAGCCTTTCCCGTAAGGGAAAGGCCTGTAAGGTACAGCGCGTATTAAAAGTAAAACAAAATTAGTTAAAAGAGGTCTCGGTCACGCGTTCAATCAGCTCCATCTCTTCGCTGTTCAGCAGCTTTTCAATATCCACCAGAATCAGCATGCGCTCATCGAGCGAGCCAAGACCCAGCAGATACTGCGTGGAGAGCGTAACGGTATATTCCGGCGCGGGTTTGATCTGCGCGGCATTGAGCGCCAGCACATCGGAAACGCCATCAACCACAATCCCGACCACGCGACCGCTGTCGAGGCTCAGCACGATCACCACCGTATTGTCGTCAAACTCGGCGGAAGCCAGTTCAAACTTCACGCGCAGATCGACAATTGGCACAATCACGCCGCGCAGGTTGGTCACACCGGCAATAAAGGCAGGCGTGTTGGCGATGCGCGTGACGCGATCGTAACCCCGGATCTCCTGCACTTTAAGGATCTCAATGCCGTACTCTTCTTTGCCCAGGCGGAAGACCAGGAACTCATTACCGGTGTTGTCACCGGTTAACTGCTTGTCTGTGTTCGATAAATTCATTTCATAACCTTTTCAAAAACTGACGTCAGGCTGCGTTTCATTGCGCCTTAGCGCTTTTTGCCAGCGTCGTTAACACCGCCACATCCAGAATCAGCGCGACGCTGCCGTCGCCGAGGATGGTCGCCGCAGAAATACCCGGAATTTTGCGGTAGTTCTGCTCAAGATTTTTCACCACTACCTGGTGCTGGCCGATCAGTTGATCCACCAGTAAGGCGTAACGGCTACCGGCGCTCTGCACAATGACGGCAATCCCTTCGCTGATATCGTAATTTTCGTCGTGAATGCCAAACAGCGTGCCCAGCTCAACCAGCGGTAAATACTCTTCACGCACCTGCAACATGCGCTCGCCGCCAGTCATCCGGTGCAGGACGTTTTCGGAAAGCATCAACGATTCCATCATGCTGCCGAGCGGCAGAACGTAGATTTCCGAGCCAACACGCACCGACATCCCGTCGAGGATCGCCAGCGTCAGCGGCAGAATGATGCGGATCTTCGAGCCGCGCCCCTGCTCGGAATGGATGGTCACATGCCCGCCCATTTCCTGAATGTTACGGCGCACCACGTCCATACCCACGCCGCGACCCGAGACATCGGTCACTTTTTCCGCCGTGGAGAAGCCCGGCGCGAAAATCAGCATCCAGACATCTTCATCACTCATGTTTTCGCTGATCGTCATGCCCTGCAGCTGCGCACGCGCCAGGATCTTCTCGCGGTTCAGCCCAGCACCATCGTCGGTCACTTCGATAATGATATTGCCGCCGTGGTGTTCCGCCGAAAGCACCAGGTTCCCCTTGTCGGCTTTACCGTTGGCGCGGCGCACATCGACCGGTTCAATACCGTGATCGAGGCTGTTACGCACCAGGTGCGTCAGCGGATCGACAATCTGTTCGATAAGACGTTTATCCAGCTCAGCAGAACCACCGACCAGCGTCAGTTCCACTTCTTTATTGAGCTTACCGGCAAGGTCATGAACCAGTCGCGGGAAGCGGCTGAAGACATATTCCATTGGCATCATGCGGATTGACATCACCGACTCCTGCAAGTCGCGCGCGTTACGCTCCAGTTGCGCGATGGTGCTAATCAGCGTGTCGTGGTTGGTTGAATCGAGCACACCAGAAAGCTGCGAGAGCATGGCCTGGGTGATGATCAACTCGCCCACCTGGTTGATTATCTGATCGACCTTCTCGACCGCCACGCGGATACTGCTGGCTTCTGTCGCTTGCGGACGCTGGCGGTTATTTTCCGGGCGTGTCGCACGCGCTGCAGGTGCCGCCGGTGCGGCCACCGCGTTAACCGGCGCAGGCGCGGGTGCCGCAGGTTCGTCGGATGTGGCAACAGGTTCGTCTTCAGCCGGTGCAGGCGTGATGGCAATCTGTTCCGGTTCAAGCACAAAGCACAACACCGCGAGAATATCGTCCGGGGATACGGTCGTGTGCAGCGTCAGTTGCAGGTTCTCATTTTCGGCCTGCAAATGGCTCACGCGGCCTAAATTGCCCATTTCATCGATCAGCGGCTGGCGATCGTCTTCTTTGATTTTGCTCAGCACGATGCGCAGTCGCTGGCCATCCTCAGCCGGTTTCACCGCCGGTGCTGCCACCGCTTCTATGACGACTGCCTCGGCCACAACAGGCGCAGCAACGTCTGTGGAAACCGCCGCAGGAGCCGCACCGTCGAGCGCTATCTGGCGCAACGCTTCGCAGATATAGTGGAATGTCTCCTCGTCGGGCTCGGCTGAAGCTTTATAGGCATCCAGTTGATCCTGCATAATATCTTTGCTCTCCAAAAACAGATCGCGAATAGGGCCGGTAATCGTCAACGTACCGCTGCGTACATCATCCAGCAGGTTTTCCAGGATGTGCATGGTTTGCTGTAACACAGTGAAACCAAAGGTGCCCGCACCGCCTTTTATCGAGTGCGCAGCGCGAAAAATCGCATTCAGAACTTCTCTGTCCGGTGAGTCGAGATCCAGCTCCAGCAGATATTTTTCCATATCCGCCATCAGCTCATCCGCCTCGTCAAAAAAGGCCTGATAAAAATCGCTTATGTCCACTTACTTAATCTCCTCAGGACCGCTTTTTACCGTAGGTTCAACTGCCACTGCGCTGCTGCTCTGCGGCGCGTCGGTGGCTGATGCACTCTGGCTCGCCGGGGATGAAACCAGCGTGTCGCGCAAAAGCACATCTTCTTGCATGATCTGTTTCTCTTTCTGCTGGCTCAGCACCAGGATACTGATACGGCGGTTAATGGGATCGGCCGCATCGGAACCGGCCTGCATCATGGTGTCCGCCGTACCGACAACCCGGATAAATTTATTGCTGGCAAGCCCTGCGCCAGTCAGAATGCGCCGCGCCGCGTTGGCACGATCGGAAGAGAGCTCCCAGTTGCTGTAGCCCTGCTCACCGTTGGCGTAAGGCAGCGAATCCGTATGACCGGTCACAATGATGCGGTTCGGCATGTCGTTTAACACCGGCACCAGAGCCTGCAGAATGTTCACCATGTAGCTTTCCGGTGTCGGCCGGCCTATCTGGAACATCGGACGATCCGCGCTATCGGTGATCTGAATCAGCAATCCGTCATCGGTCAGCGAAAGCCGCAGGTTGGAGGTGAAGTTGTTCAAACGCGGATCGATTTGGATCAGGCTTTCCAGCTTCTCCCTCGCGCGCTTCAGGTTGACTTCACTCTTCTTCTCGTCCAGTTGCTGCAACGTCCGCTTGAAAACCTCGCCATCTTGTTTAATGACATCTTCGCCACCGCCGGGGATCATGCTGTCGCTAAGGCTCGCTTTATCACCCTGTGCCAGCGTGGTTTTAATCGGCATTTGGAAATATTCAGCGATTTGCTGGCGCTGCTCCGGGCTGGAAGAAGAGAGCAGCCACATCACCAGGAAAAACGCCATCATCGCGGTCATAAAGTCCGCATAGGCGATTTTCCAGGAACCGCCGTGAGAACCATGCTTTTTATTGATGGATCTGCGGACAACAATGGTAGTGGCAGACTTCTTACTCATGTCGATTCACCCGAAGAGGATGAAGAGCTTGAGGTACGCACTTCGCGAACGTGATCTTCCAGTTCCGCGAAGCTGGGACGTTCCGTGGAAAAGAGAGTCTTACGGCCAAATTCAACGGCGATCTGCGGCGCATAACCGTTCATGCTGGAAAGCAGCATGGTCTTAATGCACTCAAGCATTTTCAGGTGTTCCGCACTATGCTGACGCAGCAGCGTCGCCAGCGGCAGCACCATGCCGTATGCCAGCAAAATACCGAGGAAGGTACCGACCATGGCGTGGGCAATCAGCGCCCCCAGTTCCGCTGCCGGACGATCGGCCGCCGCCAGGGCGTTAACCACCCCCATGACCGCCGCCACGATACCAAATGCGGGCAACCCGTCACCGACGGAGTTAAGGCTGTGCGCCGGCACTTCATGCTCGTGTTCGCAGGTCTCAATCTCTTCATCCATCAACGCTTCCATTTCAAACGCGTTGGTATTACCGCTCACCATCAGACGCAGGTAATCGGTGATGAAATTCATGATTTCACTGTCGGCCATCAGCCGTGGATAGGCAGAGAAAATCGGGCTGTTCTGCGGATCTTCAATATCGTTTTCCAGCGATACCAGGCCATTCTGTCGGCCTTTCGCCAGCAACAGATACATCATGGCCAGCAGATCCATATATAACGCTTTGGTGAAATGGGAACCTTTAAACAGAGTAGGAAACGCTTTTAAGGTGGCCCGAATCGCTTTACCGTTATTTCCGACAATAAAAGCCCCTACGCCTGCGCCGCCGATAATTAAAAATTCGGTAGGCTGAAACAGTGACGCAAGATTGCCGCCACTGAGCGCAAAGCCGCCAAATACGGTCGCGAAAACGACGATATAGCCAATAATGACTAACACTTCAACTCCTTAATAATTCAGTAATCATTCCGCAACTCTGATATCAGGCCGCGCGGTGAAAATGCCGCAGCATCTGTTACTGTCGCCGATGAGAACGCGCCAGATCAGGCGTGGCTTTTTTTATTGCCCGCGAAGGTGGAAAACACAAACAGCAAGTAAAATTCGTGTTGGTATTTTCCGGCGTGGTAATAAAACGCCCGCCACAAGTGCTGCACTCAGTATGTTTAACCATGCCGCAGTCAATAAAGCGCAGCAGCGTCCAGGCGCGCGTTAAACCTAAAACTGGCTTTTCCTCTGTACCGTTCAGACTATTTTCCAGATACAGGCGATAACCTTTCAGCATAATCTCAACGGGGCGACCCAATTCCGTCTTTTGCAGATAACAAAAAATGTTATAAAACATTGACGAATGAATATTTTGTTCCCACGCCATATACCAGTCGGTGGAAAACGGTAGCATGCCTTTCGGCGGCGAACAGCCTTTGAGTTCTTTATACAGTTTTAATAATCTTCTGCGGCTAAGATTGGTTTCACTTTCGAGAACCTGCATCCTGGCGCCAAAAGAAATCAATTCCATGGCAATTTGCGCATCCCTGATTTCTGACATTATGCTTTTTTCACACATCACAAACTCCGCTGTCAGGATCTCGAAGGCTCTTCCCCAGAAAGAGAATTAAGCAAATCAGTGGATAAAATGATTCCGGTATGGAGACTTTGCAAAGCATCAATACGGGAATCTTTGGTCAAACAGTCAATCACTGTTTCGTTATCTATGCGTAACCGGCAAATAAGCTGACCGGTTGACGAAAGTTTAATAAGCTGCGGAAACGTCAAGCCTTTCACAATATCGATTGTGGACTCACTTAAGCCCAGGCGAAATTTTGCCGTAAAGCGATCCTCGTGAATGAGACGTTGCGCCAATAACAAATAGGAAAGATTCAAGTCCCGAATACACTGCGTCGGCTCATTAAAGTTTGTTACGTTCATTACAATTCCCCCTGTACAAGGTAATCCATACTGCAATTACCGTCCTTTATTGTGTAACCAAGATGTAACAAGTTTAATGCCGATTTTTTAGTATAAGAAATCAAGGTTAGACGGGAATAATGAACCTAATAAGAAAAGCCAGCCTGGTCGAAGTTTTATCGGAGCAAGATTTTCCTGATGACTTATTATTCCCAGCCTCTTCCTTCCAGACGCGCACGTAAACGTTTGATCGTTTGGCTATGCAACTGGCTGACGCGCGTTTCGGTAATACCCAGCAGTGAACCGACCTCTTTCATATTCAACTCCTGTTGATAATATAAATTGAGTAGCATCTGCTCGCGCTCAGGAAGCTCTCTGATCTCCTTACTGATCTGCTTTGTCAAATCGCCCAGTAAAATATCGTTTAGCGGGTCAAGATGATCCTGTTCCATTTCTGACAGTTCAACGCCATCTGCCAGTAATTCTTGTAGCTCGTCGAGTGAACAGAGCATGCTGGTATTAGTATCAGATAATACTTGCTGATATTCCTGCAATGACATCCCTAATTCAGCAGCAATGTCCGACTCGCTTGCCACGCCACCGGCACGTTGCTCAACGCGCATAATGGCAGAAGAAACTTCACGGGTTTTACGACGAACGCGACGAGGTACCCAATCGTGTTCGCGTAATTCATCCATAAACGCCCAACGTAAACGCTGTGCAATGTAAACCGTGAGTTTGACCCCTTTTTTGGGGTCAAACTGTTCGATTGCATCCAGAAGCGCAATGGCACCCGCCTGAATAAGATCGTCAATATCAACACTTGATGATAATTTAGACTGCATCTTTAACGCTTCGTAGCGAACTAAATAACCGTATTTGGTCCACAACTGGTCTTTCAGAATTGCCCCGTCAGGGCTATATAATCCATTCACTATTACAATTTCCGGGATGATAATAATTGATTAAAATTATTATCGATTATCGCCAATTCAAATAGCATGATAAGCAATCGGAAAGTGGAACATATCGTGACTTTATTTCCCCACGAAACCCACAGCTAATTAGAATGTTTCCCAGTCGCCTTCAGTTTTTTTGGCTGGAACATAATCTCGCTTGGCAGCGGTAATAACAGGGCGCAATTTCTCTCCGTTATTTCTGCTGCGGGTAACGGCAGACACATGGCTTTCATTAACAGTAAACTGGGCAACAATTTGTTCCAGATCGCTGGCGTGCTCTTCCACGCTGGTTGCGGTACGCGCGGCATTCTCTACCATGCTGGCGTTCTGCTGCGTAACCAGGTCCATTTCATTAACGGCCTGCGCAATCTGGTTAATACCGGTGCTTTGTTCATCCGATGCTGAGGTAATTTCCGCCATAATGTCGGTTACCTGAATAACGGATTTCACAATTTCCTGCATGGAAGAACCGGCCAGTTCAACTTCCTGAGAACCGATATTCATATTGGCAACACAGGTGTTGATCAATTGGCGGATCTCTTTCGCCGCATCGGCGCTGCGTTTCGCCAGGTTACGTACTTCACCGGCAACAACCGCAAAACCACGACCTTGCTCACCGGCACGCGCCGCTTCAACCGCCGCGTTAAGCGCCAGGATGTTGGTCTGGTTAGCAATGCTATCAATCACGCTGTTGATGTCGGCAATTTGACGGGAGTTCACCGTAATTTCCGTCATGATCTTATCAAGATTGGTCATCACTTCGCCGCCTTTCTGCGCGCTGACGCTGGCGCTTTCTGCCAGTTGCTGCGCACTGTGGGCGTTGTCGGCGTTCTGACGAACGGTGATTTTCAGCTCTTCCATGCTGGCCGCAGTTTCCTGCAGTGCGGAAGCCTGCTGTTCAGTACGCGAAGAGAGATCGTTGTTGCTGGTGGCGATTTCCTGGGCGTTGGAATAAATCTGCTTCACGCCGGTACGAATGCCGTAAACCGTGTCGGTCAGCGACTGGCGCATGTGCTCAACTTCCAACAGCATTTTGCCGATTTCGTTCTGCGCACCCGCGTCAATTTTGCGGCTCAGGTTACCTTCAGCGATAGCCTTGAAGGAGACGATAGCTTGTTCCAGACGGCTAAAGATAGTGCGTTTCAGCCAGAGACGGGAAACCACCGCGCTAATCACCGCCAACGCCAGCGCAAAGAACGCGAAGAAACTCATACGCTGGGTATCACGGTGCGATACATCGCTAAAACCGGTAACCATTTGCTCGGCATAGGCTAAATATTCTTCAGAGGCATCTTGTAACCCGACACGCAGTTTGGCTTCTTCAATCACATCACGATCATATGTCGTCGGGTTTTTAATAAACGTTGCCTTGCGCTGTGCCCCCGCCAGAACCGTATCAAAACGCTTCTTAATATTGTTGGCAATCGTCTGTTCTTCTTCGGTCTGGAACGGCGTGGACATAAATTGGTCCATCTGCTTTTCCGCATTTACGAGCATTTTTTTCGCTCTATCGATATCGTCCTGTCCTGGCGGCTGGTTGATCATGGTCGCCAGCATTGCGCCGTTAATCTGCGCAATACCGCCGGTCATACCGACAATCGCACCATTCAGTGCATCGATATTGTTGTTGGTCATGACCGCATCATCGAAGTTATCCGCCGTTGCGCGGCTACTGACTAACGCATAGGTAGATACCACAACAATACAAGCAATTAACAACCCAAACAGGATATTAATCCCGGTGGATATTTTTAAGTCTTTAAACATAACGAAACCTAAATAATTGAGAACACGGCGAAATACCTTTTTGCAGATATTTCATGTACACATGCGAGATGAATAAAAACCCGTCAATAATGACGGGCCTGAATGGGGTTAACCCACGAAATTAAAAATCGACAGTTGCTGCATCGACTGGAACACGGTCATTGACGAATTGAGCGCGAACTCCGACATCTTGGATTGCGACAACAGCGTAATCATCGAATCCCAATCCGATCCTAATGTTTCCTGCAACCGGCTTTGCACATTGATATTTTGCGCTTCCGAGCTAAAACCCAGGGCTTCAATCTGCTGCATATTGGTGCCGACGGTGGCGCGGACTTTGCCCAGGTTATCAATGTTTTTCTTAATACTGACGTTGGTGCTATCCAGCGTGGCCTGCAAAGCCTGACGATCGGCATCGTTAGTGACTGGCTGTTGCAGTTGCGTAATGGCCGCGTCCAGCGCTTTGAACAGATCGTCCGGCGAGCCGCTCAGAAAGATATCGTCGCCCGTATGACCGACCTGCATTTCGGTACTGTCGGAAACCACCTGCGTCATCGCGGTATCACCGCCGACATAGGTGCCGTCTTTCTGAAAAGGCGCCGCCCCGGTTTTGTAACCGGCAAAAATGTAGCGACCGTCGCTGTTTTTGGTGTTCGCCAGATCCAGCAAGTTATCGCGGATCCCCTGCAACTCCTGCGCCAGCGCTGCGCGATCTTCATCGGAGTACGCGCCATTACCACCGGCAACAATTTTCTGCGACAAATTTTCAGACAGCAGATTAGAGATAGAATCCAGCGTGTTATCTTCCTGGCCCAACGCATCCTGCGCGTAGGTGCGCGCGGTGTCGTACTGGCTCATTCGGGATAACGCGTTCTGCAAAATAACCGCCTGCGACGCACCCGACGGATCGTCGGAAGGCTTCAACAGCGTTTGCCCGGCAGAAAGGCGCGTGGACAAATCGTTATAACCGGTCATCGCATCTGACAGGCTATCAATACGATTTTGAAACATATAACTGGTGCTAAGACGCATCGTTTATTCCTGACTTTTCATTGAGTGGCCCGGTAAACCGGGCGTACTTAGCGAATACTTAACAACGTGTCGAACAGGGTGTTCGCAGTCTGTAAAACCTGCGCATTCGCCTGGTAATACTGAGAGAACATCTGCAAATTGACGTACTCTTCAGTGATATCAACACCCGAAACCGACTGCTGCTGAAGCGCCCACTGGTCATACACATTCGCCGAGGTGGTCATGTCCGCTTTCAGCGCACTCACCGAGGAACCGACGGAGCTGACAAGGCTTGCGTAAGCGCCAGACAGCGTCATGCCATCCACCACTTTTTCGTCCTTGATGCCAATCATCGCCAGGATATTTTCGTTATCGCTCTGGTCGTCAGGATCGGGGGATTTCGCCGCCGCAATCTGATCGCCATCGGTGATCGCCACGGTGATGTTATCTGCCGCGCCGTCGGTCGGGTTCAGCGTAAAGCTGTCACCCGGCTGCGGTGTGCCGCCAGGGGTAATGGAGATCCCTTCGAATTCCAGTTCGCCATTACTGCCAACGGTCGGCGTGATAGAGCGGCCATCAGCGGTGGTGATAGTCCAGTCGGTGCTGCCCGGGCCGTTAAAGGTCAGCTCGTAGTCTTCCGATTTCACGGACGGAATATCGGTAAAGCTGACATCCAGTGAACCGGTGCCGGTGTTATTGATGTTGCCGACCGCTTGCGGTTTACCGATGTTAAAAATATCGCCGCCCGCGTTGCCGTCGAGGTCGTAACCCTGAGCATTCGCTTCGTTGAACTTGTTGGCCATTTGCAGCGCCAGCTGGTTCAGTTGATCGCGCGCAGAAACCAGATCTTCATTGCGGAATTTGAACAGCCCGCCCAGCGCACCGGTGGTTTTCCCTTCGTCGAGCGGCAGGGCGTTGCCCGACGCATCAACGTACGCCACCACGGTTTTTGCCGGGTTGCTTTCAGACGCGCTGGCCTGCAGTTCATAGGATTTGCCGCCGCTGACCAACGCCATGCCGTTTTGCATGGAAACATTCACAGCGCCGGTATCAGTATTTTCTGTCACCTTAATACCGATCTTTTCGCTCAACTGACCTAATAATTGGTCACGCTGATCGAGTAAATCCGCAGGCATACCGCCGGTCTGGCCGTGGATCTTTTCAATTTGCTTATTCAGCGACGCCAGCTGTTTGGTATAGGAATTAATATCATCAACAGTCTGATTAATTTGCGTGTTGGTGCTCTGCTCCAGACCATTTAATGTTTTGCTGTTGGAGCGATATTGGTTGGCCATGGCGTTAAATTCAGCCAGAACCCCCTGGCGAGCCGCCGGGTCAACAGGGTCTTTACTTACCGATTCCATGGCTTCGAATAAATTATCCATGGTCACGGAAATATTATTGGTGCTATCGCCGAGCATGTTATCAATTTGGCTAACCTGCTCGTAACGGCTATTGAGGGAATAAAATTCCGTTGCCGCGCCGCGCACCTGGTTAGTCATAAAACCATTATAAGCACGCTGGACATCGCCCACTTTTACGCCGTAGCCGAAGAAACCATAATTGGTGGATTTGCCACCCGCTTCGCCCAGAACAATATTCTGGCGGCTATATCCCGCCGTGGTAGCATTCGACAGGTTATTCCCCACCACATTCAATGCATTCTGCGCAGCGTTAAGCCCATTCTGGGCCAGATTGATTAAATTCATATGTTATCGATCCTAACCAGAGGAGGAGGTAAGACGCCCCTGATAAAAGTAGCGCTCTCTTATATTTATCGGCCTTATAAAATTTCACTAAAGCCTGACGATTAAAATAATGAAGAAAAATCTGAAGAGTAGGCTTCAGCCGCCTGATTAACGTTATTCTTCACCTGCTGAATGATATTGATCAATTTTTTCGCGTAGGCGGGATCGGTTGCATATCCGGCAGACTGCAACGCTTTTGCCGCTATTTCCGGCGATTCAGATTTCACAACATTTTTATAACGCGGACTACGACTAATTAACGACGTATAATCTTCCAGCGCCTCGGCATAAGAGGAATAAACTTTAAATTTGTCTTTTATTTTTTGCGCAACCCCACCTTCATATTCTGTGGTGGTGATTTCCGTGGTTTCGCCGTCCCAATCCGCCGTGGCTTTCACGCCAAATAAGTTATGGCTGGGTTTACCATCGCTGGTCATAATTTCGCGTTTACCCCAACCCGACTCCAGTGCCGCCTGCGCAATAATTAACTGATGCGGAATACCGCTCAAACGCGCGACTGCCATCGCGGGTGCCATCATGCGGGAAATAAAGCTGCCGCCTGGAACCGCCGGTATTTCCGGCTGCGCCATTGCGGCTTTTTCCGCCTGCTGTTCTTCGGGATCGACCGGCTGCAAACGCAGCGGCACGCTAATAAAGCGTGCCGGGCTGATATTAAGCGGCACTTCACGCGTCGCTGTGACATTTTCCGCCGTGGAAGCGGGTTTGCCGGTCAGTTGTTGCACCATCAGATCGGCAAATCCCATTTTTCCTTTATCAGCGATGTTCTGCGACAGCTGCTGGTCGTACATCGAGGTAAACATTTCCGACTGCTGCGTATTAAACAGGCCGTCTTTGAATGATGCCTGGCGCATGCTCTTGAGCATCATCTGCACGAACAGCCCTTCCATCTGCTTCGCCACCGCCTTTAGCGCATCCGGAGAGTCGTTGCGGGCGGCCAGTTTGAGCTTGTCGAGGCTGTGCGCGTCAAACGCCGCCCCCTGAGTCATTGCCGGGCCGATCATCAGTTAATCTCCAGACGTGCATGCAGGCAGCCTGCGGTTTTCATTGATTGCAGAATTGCCATCAAATCATTCGGCGTTGCGCCAAGGCTGTTTAACGCGCGAACCACATTGTTCAGATCGGTGCTGGTGTTCACGCGTTGCAGAGAGCCGTTTTGCTCACGCACGGAAAGTTGCGTGTTCTGCGTGACTACCGTTTGCCCGCCTCCCAGCGGCGTATTCGGCTGATTCACCTGGGTGTTGCTGGCGACTTCTACCGTCAGATCACCCTGCGCTACCGCACAAGAATCAAGCGAAACATGGCGGTTCATCACCACGGAGCCGGTGCGTGAGTTGATGATAATTCGGGCATCGCCCGCATCAATGCGCAACGGAATATCCTGCACTGCGGCAAGGAAACGCACGCGCGCGGCACTGTCGGCAGGTGCGCGCAGGCTGATACTGCGCGCGTCTTCCGCAAACGCGGCGCCCGCGTAACGACGGTTAATCGCATCGCTTATCTGCTGCGCGACGGTGAAATCGTCTTCATTAAGCTGGAGTTTGAGCGTGCTCTGCCCGGCAAAGTTTGACGGCACTTCACGTTCTACCGTTGCGCCGCCGCTAATGCGCGCGCCATTGAGCTGGTTTACCTGCACCCGGTTACCACCGGCCTGCGCACCTGCGCCGGAAACCAACAGGTTCCCCTGCGCCAGCGCATAAATCTGGCTATCCGCGCCCTTCAGCGGAGTCATCAGCAGCGTGCCGCCGCGCAGACTTTTCGCGTTACCCATTGAGGAAACCACCACATCAATTTGCTGACCGGCGCGGGCAAACGGCGGCAGTTCCGCCGTCACCATCACCGCCGCGACGTTTTTGAGCTGCATATTCACGCCCGCTGGCACGGTGATACCGAGCTGCGAGAGCATATTGTTCAGGCTCTGGGTGGTGAAAGGTGTCTGCATGGTCTGGTCGCCAGTGCCATCAAGCCCGACGACCAGGCCATAGCCCATCAGGGAGTTACCGCGCACCCCTTGCAGGGTGGTTAAATCGCGGATCCGCTCCGCGCTGGCCTGCCCGGCCACCAGCGCAGACAGACAGCACAACAGCGCCAGGCAGCGAGTTAAGAAATTCGTTTTCATCATCAATCAAAAAGGAGAAAGGTTAAGGAACATGCGCTGCAGCCAGCCCATTTGCTGCGCTTCGTTGATATAGCCATTACCGACATACTCGATGCGCGCGTCTGCCACCTGGGTGGAGATAACGGTGTTGCTGGCGCTGATCGTGCGCGGGTTCACGATGCCGTAAAATCGGATAAACTCAGTCCCTTGGTTAATCGCAATCTGTTTTTCACCGACAACCGCCAGGTTGCCGTTTTCCAGCACCTGTTTCACCGTCACGGTGATGGTGCCACTAAAGGTATTTTTCGCCGCCGCGCCGCCTTTCCCGGCGAAGTCATTCGTTCCACTGATCGACGCATCGGCTTTGCCGTTGCCCACCAGACCGGCCATAAAACCAGGTACGCCAGCAACGCCGACATCGGTGGAGCCATCACGCGAGGCACTCGCAGAGGAACTTTTGCTGGCGCTGACATTTTCTTGCAGCGCAATGGTCAGCGTATCGCCCACGTTTCGTGGACGGCGGTCTTCAAACATCGGTTGATAACCATAATTCATCGCCTGCCCTGTCTGAAAAATCGAGCCATTCGCAGTAGCGGCGGCGACCGGTGCAGGCACAGCGGAGGTTTCGCCTCCAACCAACGGTTTTTGCGGAATATAGGCGCAGCCGGTAACCACGGAAATCAGCATTAAGATCGTTGCAAAACGACAAAGCGTACGTACAGAGCAAGGGTGATTGGTCATCTCATTCACTACAGGTAAAGCAGCCGCGAGCAACGCCCGCGGCCAGGGATCAAAGTTGGGTCAGTCGTTGCAGCATCTGGTCAGACGTCGACACCGCTTTACTGTTAATTTCGTAGGCGCGCTGCGTCTGGATCATGTTGACCAGCTCTTCTGCTACGTTGACGTTCGAGGTTTCGACGTAGCCCTGTTTCAGGGTTCCCGCGCCGTTTAAACCCGGTGTGGATTCATTCGGTGCGCCAGAAGATTGCGTTTCGCGGTACAGGTTTTCACCAATGCTTTCGAGGCCGGAATCATTGATAAACGAGCTCAGCGTCAGCTGACCAACCTGCTGCGGCGCGGTCTGCCCCGGTACGGTCACGCTGACAATACCGTCGTTACCGATGGTCAGGCTTTGCGCGTCCTGCGGGATGGTGATCGCCGGTTGCACCTGGTAACCGCTGGAGGTCACCAGTTGCCCGTTCTGGTCAAACTGGAACGAACCGTCGCGGGTATAGGCGGTGGTGCCATCCGGCAACTGTACCTGGAAGAAACCGCTGCCCTGAATGGCAACATCTTTGCTGTTGTTGGTCTGCGTCAGGCTGCCCTGGCTGTGAATACGCTCGGTCGCGACCGGGCGAACACCGGTACCCAACTGTAAACCAGAAGGGATGGTGGTCTGCTCGGAAGACTGTGCGCCCGGCTGGCGTAAGGTCTGATAAATCAGATCTTCAAACACCGCACGCTGGCGTTTAAAGCCGTTGGTGCTGACGTTCGCCAGGTTGTTGGAAATCACATCCATATTGGTTTGCTGGGCTTCGAGGCCGGTTTTCGCAATCCATAAAGAACGGATCATGGTGTTTTTCTCCTTACCGAGGCTTAACCGGCGCTCAGTAACTGGTTAGCTTTTTGTTCGTTATCATCAACGGTGGTGATGACTTTCATGTTCATGTCAAAACCGCGTGCGGTGGCGATCATATCTACCATCGATTTCACCGGGCTGACGTTGCTGCCTTCCAGCATGCCGGGCATCAAGCGCAGATCCGCGTCGGCGGGAAGTACTTGCGCCGCAGCCGGATCGGCGACATGAAACAGGCCGTCGTCGCCATGTTTCAGCGTGTTCGGTGTGGCGTTGACCATTTTCAGGCGCGCCACCTGCGCCAGCGCTGAAGGCTCATCGCCTGCGCCCAGCGCGGTGATGGTGCCGTCCGCGGCGATAGTCAGTTCCGCCTGCGGCGGTACGGCTACCGGGCCGCCGTCACCGAGCAGCGGCATACCGCGCACCCGCAGCTGGCCTTCGGCATCCACTTCGATGTTGCCATCTTTGGTGTAGCCTTCACTGCCATCGGGCAGTTGCACTGCCAGCCAGCCGTTTTGCGGCATGGCCACATCCAGGCTACGCCCGGTGGCCTGCACCGCGCCCATGGTGTTGTCGCTAAACGGCGTGGATTCCGCCACCATGGTGCGGGTTTCTATCGACGGCCCCTGCACAGGGATCGCGCGAAACGCCGCGATCTGCGCACGAAAGCCGGTGGTAGAAGCATTCGCCAGGTTGTTAGAGGTCACCGCCTGGCGGTTAAGGGCCGCGTTTGCGGCCCCCATTGCGGTATAAATCGCGTGATCCATGAAGCGCTACTCTTAACCCAGGTTAACCAGCGTTTGCAGAAGCTCAGACTGGGTCTTGATGGTCTGAGAGTTGGACTGGTAGTTACGCTGGTAAACAATCATGTTCACCATCTCTTTACTCAGATCCACGTTGGAGCCTTCCAGCATGTTGCCGCGCAGTGAACCCAGGTTACCGGTGTCCGCAAGACCAATGACCGGCTGACCCGATTCCGGAGTTTCAGACCAGCAGTTGTTCCCTGCCGATTCAAGGCCGCCCGGGTTGGTAAAGTTGCTCAGCACAACCTGACCCAGCAGCTGGTTTTCACCGTTGCTGTAGGAGGCGATGATCTGACCGTTATCACCTACGGTGTAGCCGTTCATCAGTCCCGGCGGATAACCTGTGGTGCTCGGGCTGTCCATGGTGTTTTCAGACGCCTGCTGAGAAAGACCGGAAAGATCGAGGTTGAAATTCAACGCCGCGCCGCCCTGGTAAGCTGCACCCTGCACCGCCAGTTCTGCCGGGTTGGTGGTGAGCTTGCCGGAGGTATCAAACGTCAGGTTGACGGAGCTGGTGGTGCCCGGCGACGTGGAGTCGACAGAGTAGGCAGTCCACTGGTTATCCGCCGTTTTTACGTAATAGACGTTGATCGCGTGCTCGTTGCCCAGGCTGTCATAAGCGTTAACCTGGGTGGAGTAGCTGTAAGATTTGCCATCAGCCGGATCGAAAGGCGTTACCGTGACAATGTCGTTACCGGAATCCAGGTTACCGGAAATGGAACCCGCGTCAGACGCACGCGCAGGCATCTGCCCGGTTGGGATCTGAATCGGCCCTACCGGCGCGCCCTGCTGAATTTCAGGCGGTGTACCCGTTGCCATATAACCGGTCAGGCGCATGCCCTGGTTATTGATGACGTAGCCATTTTCATCGGTCTGGAACTGACCATTACGGCTGTAAAATACGCGACCCGCTTCGGTCACCATGCGGAAGAAGCCATTGCCCTGGATACCCATATCCAGCGGGCTGCTGCCTGCGCCAAGTACGCCATCGCTGAAGTTCTGGTTCACACCAGCAACCTGTACGCCCATGCCGACCTGAGAACCGGCAAACACATCGGCGAAAGCAACAGAACCTGATTTAAAACCGACCGTTTGTGAGTTGGCGATGTTGTTACCTACAACATCCAGCGCCTGTGAAGAGGCGTTTAATCCACTAAGACCTTGAGAAAAACCCATGTGATAAATTCCTGTGCGCGGGTTGCGCAAAATCCAAACTAAAAATTACTCGATGAGGTAAACGTCACTCAGCGAGGCGGTACCATTAACACCCAGTTGCAGCACTGCGCCTGAGTTAGTGAAGGAGACGCTCTGCACTTTTGCCGGTTTCAGCGCGGTGATGGTTGGCGTGCTGCCATCAGCGTTGGTGGCGGAGAACGACACTTTGAAGTTCGTGTCGGCCTGCAAGCGCGGATCGCTCGGCTGGAAATCTTCAAAATCATCCAGCGAATACTGATGCACGCCCGCTTCCACATTTTTCAGCTTCGCGGTATAGGCGTTACCGGCCGGATCGGTCAGCGTGACGGTGACTTCATCCGCCGGGCTGTTAAGGGAAAGCCCGACTTTCTGGTTTCCGTCCGTGGCGGTGGAAACAGAAGGCTCGCCTTCAACCATGATGTCGCGCCCTACCCAGTCAGCGGAGTTCATCTGCTGCATACTGGCAACCAGCGTACCCATGCTGTTCATGGTGCTGTTGAGCTGCTCGACGCCCGCCGCCGTGTTGAACTGCGCCAGCTGGGCCGTCAACTGGTTGTTGTCCATTGGGCTGGTCGGGTCCTGGTTTTGCATCTGCGCAACCAGCAGCGTCATAAAATTATTCAGCAGGTCATCGGCGCTGGAGCCGGTACCCACGCTGGAAGAACTGGTGGTATTGGTGTTACTTGTGCCCGACGAAGCGGTGGTTTTCGTCGTCGGTGCGCTTTGGGTCATAACGGGTGAAATTGCCATTTTTTAATCCTTACTGGCCCAGAGTCAGCGTTTTCAGCATCAGGCTCTTCGCCGAGTTCATCACTTCGACGTTGGCCTGATAGCTGCGGGATGCAGAAATGGTGTTGACCATTTCACCCACCACATCGACGTTCGGCATATGGACATAACCTTTGTCGTCCGCCAGTGGGTTTGCGGGTTCATAGACCAGCCTGTCCGGCGCAGTGGATTCCGTAACGCCGCTCACTTTCACGCCGCCAATCTCCTGACCCGCGGAGTTATCAACATTGAAAACCACCGAACGCGCGCGGTACGGTTTGCCATCCGGGCCGGCAATACTGTCGGCGTTCGCCATATTGCTGGCACTGACGTTAAGTCTTTTTGATTGGGCGGCCATTGCCGAACCTGAAATATCGAAAACACTAAACAGCGACATGAAAATTATTGACCTTGGTTAAGGGCACTCGTTAAACCTTTTAATTGAGCGCCGAGAATCGTTAGACTCGTCTGATATTTGACATTGTTGTCAGCAAAATTAACGCGTTCACGATCCATATCGACAGTGTTTCCATCAGCTCTTGGCTGATCGGGAATACGATAAAGTAATTGTCGATCGTCCGTTTTCGGCGCTACGCCAGGAATATGTTTCCCGGCTGTTAAACTTAGTGTTAATGGATGACGCGTTTCCTGCTGCATTGCATTTTTCAATTGCTTAGAAAAATCAATATCTCGCGCCTTGTATCCCGGCGTATCGGCATTCGCGATATTAGACGCTAGAATATCCTGCCGCCGCGACATCAGGCTTAACGCCTGCTGCTGGAAACGCAATTCATTATCAAGTTTATCAAACATGAAATGACTCGCTTACTTCGAAATTGATTACGAGGCATAGTCTAAGAGACAACCTAATAAATCTATACCTTAAAAATCCGACAGAAGTAGACGCATTTAGCCAATTCAACCTCTCTTAATTTGCCGAAAAGAAGCTTATATTTAAAAGTTGAAATACCAATATAGTGAAATGCTGTCAAAACTGACGGCATTTAATAGATAAGAAAATAGCCATTCTGAATTACAATAAAAAAATATTAATCCTATTGCTCCTTTATATTATCAGGCAGGTTTATCTCATTATGCCGCAGTCCCTTATCAGGTCACTCATCGTGATTTTCGCGCTCTGCTGCCCATTCTCACCGGCTTTTGCCAGCGCGCCGGAAAACAGCGATCTCGAAGCGAGGATCGCCACCTTGCTGGCTGCGGACAATAAAGAAGCAGAGAATCAGCCGCAGTTGCGCATTAAAATTCTTACCCCCGCGGCCAAACTCGCCGCATTATGCGCACAGCCGGATTTACGTCTTTCTGGTCGCTCCGTGCGCCTGACAGGCCGACGCAGCGTCATCGCCAAGTGCGGTAAAAAACAGCAGTTCATTCAGATTCAGATTAGTGCCAGTGGCAGGTACTGGGTGGCAGCGCGGACGCTCAAACCGGGGCAGATCATTGGCGCAGAGGATATCCAGCCCGTGAGCGGCGAACTGGATCGTTTACCGGCCGGTGTATTACTTGATCCGCAGAACATCATTGGCAGCACGCCTACGCGCATCATTCAACCGGGGTCGCCGCTGGCGGATAACCAGCTGCGCCGCAGCTGGGCCGTTATTGCTAATCGCACCGTCGATATTACCGCGCCCGGTGACGGTTTTCTGATCCACGCCAAAGGTAAAGCGCTGGATAACGCCGCACTCGATGAAAGCGTCAGAGTACAGACTCGCACCGGCCAGGTGGTGGTCGCCACCGTAACAGGACAAGGACAAGTGAGCATTAGCCTGTCGAACTGATTTCAGTTTTATTTTCCCCGTGCCGATATCTTTAATACAGAGCCACCGCATAGAAAACCAGGATCCGTATGAACATTGAACGCACCCGCCAGGCCAATCCCATTCAGGCAACCGGCACTCAGCAGCAGCCCGTTGAGACGAGAGTAATGAATGATGAGTCAGCGCAATCGGGGAAAACAGACGCCCAGCAGGCCGGGACGCAGGTCAAACTCAGCCAGCTGACGCAGCAAATTAAAAATGACGGTAGCCGTGATGTTAATACGGAACGTCTTGCCGCCATTAAAGCGAAGATGGACGCAGGTGAACTCCACCTGGACAGCGATAAAATCGCCAGCGCGTTGGTACGCGACATCTTTCGATTCTCTTAATCTCAACATGCACGTGAATAATGGAAAACTTACCCGTAATTCTGAACAAACTGTATAGCCTGCTGGGTGAGCTTGAAGCGACCCTGGTAGAAGAAATCGGCCAGCTTAGCCGCGCCCAGATAAACCCGGTTTCGCTGCAAGTGATCTCCGACAACAAGAGCCGCTTGCTGTCGGCGATTAACTTTTATGATGAGCAGCGCAAGCAGGAAGAGAAACACCATCGGTTGGCGTTTCCTTACCCGCGCCACTCCGAACTCGCTACGCTTTGGGATCGTATTACCGTGGTGGTGCGAAAATCTGCTGAGCTCAACCAGAAGAGCTATCAGTTGCTGAACATGCATATGAAGAAGATGAACGACTTCAAAAAGATTGTCAGCCAGACGACCGCAACCGCGCAGCTTTATGGCGAAAGTGGAAACCGCAGCAATGATGCTTCGGGTAATGTTTATCGCATTTCCGTTTAATGCGGCCTCTTCTCTGTGCAGCATTCAGCATTAACACGATGTTATGGCGTCTTTCGCGCCAGTGTTGTTCCTCGCGCCAGGTTCGGAAGCCATTCTCTGCTTCCGTGCCTGGTGTGTATGCCCTGCATGTGCTTCTCGCATTACGCCTGACGCACGTTCTCTGAACACGCTTTGCGTGATTTTCTGCGCCTCATTTCCTGTATCCGTTCTTCATAGCGTACCGACGCTGTAACCAGCCTTTCTTGCGGGCGGCTGGCGGGTCTTTCATTCCAGCGGTTTCTTCTGCGTAGCGTTATGCGCGTTATTGATAGCTAAACCAGGATCTTTTCTTCTGTGCCGTTAGCTGGCGTTTAGTTCCGGTGTATTACTCTGCGTGGCATTCGGACGCTAAAACCAGCACCTTTCTTCTGTGCCGTTAGCAGGCTTTGAGTTCCGGCGATTTGTTCTGCGTGGCGTTCGGACGCTAAAACCAGCACCGTTCTTCTATGCCGTTAGTAGGCTTTGAGTTCCGGTGATTTGTTCTGCGTGGCATTCGGACGCTAAAACCAGCACCTTTCTTCTTTGTTGTTAGCTGGCGTTTAGTTCCGGTGTTTTACTCTGTGTGGCATTCGGACGCTAAAACCAGCACCTTTCTTCTTTGTTGTTAGCTGGCGTTTAGTTCCGGTGTTTTACTCTGTGTGGCGTTATGGCATCCATTTTTGCCTACAGCGATTGTCTGGACGATTGAGATTTACCGCCGCGCACTTCGGTGATGTTTTATGGCCTTCATCCATAGCACAATCCTCTGTGCGGTTTATTTAACCATCAGTGTTAGTTATCTTCGTACTAGTCTTAGCGATAAACCCGCGCAGAATGCCGTTCTTAGCGCTTCCCCTAACAAAAATGTTTCAAGATGTTTCGTAAATTTTGACGGCGAGTGTGAGGTCCGTCGCATTAAAAATCAAAAGCGCTGATTTTGATCCTTTTTTTCCGGTTAAAAATGCTGCCTGAGCGGAGGCGGTCAGAGTAAATAATTGGCACTTTTTTAGCAGGGAATTTTTGACCTCGTTTTTCTCCCCCCAATAAATCAATCGGCAGAAAAAAGGCTATTTACGAACGCATCAAAAATAGCGAAAATACGTTCAAGCAATGCAACAGGACGTTTTACCGATTCATTCTGAATGGTGCTTTGCTTAAATACCCTCTCGATGAAAGGCGTTTTTTTTAGTTGCCACATGTCGGGAAACCTGGTGACTAAACTATATTACTGTGGCAATTAAACAGTACATTAGTTGTCATATGTGATGTAAAACCACTATTTCGATTGCCACCTTGAGTGGCATTTTTTTTGCCTTTTTTTCATGATGTTAAGCAAGAAAGGCAAGTAGAATCTTCAAAAAAACAGGGAAAAAAAGAAAAGGACAGGATATATTTTCAGCACTCAAGCTGAGAAATGAAAATGCGAAGAAGAATTATAAAAAAAGAAAAATATCAGGAATGGGAATCGCTATTATTCAACAAATAAGCGATATAACACATCATAAAAATATCCATTTATTGTTTAAAGGATATATTCTGACAGTTTTATCTTATTAGCGAAAAAATAGAGAGCAGCCTGTTTTGCAATAGCTGTGAAGACGTATTCTACCGTATCTTTTTTAATCGTCCAGTTTCTGCCGCCGCCGATGTTAAAACCGCAACCCACTGTTATATTTAAACTTTATTGGGAATAACAGGGCAAGGCAGCACTACAACTAGCAATTAATATCGACAACGTGCAATTTCCCCGCCAATTTCCGATTTTAAACACCAAGAAAAATGAAATATGCGATATTTTTAACCAAGAAAAGCTAATCTTGATGATTTTGTGTGCTCTGGACATGCTGCACCTCGTCCGTCCACAGCCGTGTGAAATCGGGCCAGCTCTGCGGATAACAAAAAACGCCCTGCACGCTGGCGGGCGTCACCAGCCGGTAGCGTTGCGCAAGCAGCGGTACAATCCAGCGGTGATCGCTGAGATAACGCATCAATCTTTTGACACGCTGGCTGTAGCGCTCCGCAGGCCCGGCGTTAATGCGATCAAGAATCCCGATCCCGCGCCGCCATACCGCTTCGCCCCAAAACCAGGCCCACATCACACTGTGGCGGTAGCGCTCTTCCATACTGAATGCATCATGCTGCTCAAAACGCAGAAAACCCATGCACAGATCCTGTTCGGCCCAGTTTTTATCCTGCAATAGCCAGTGCGTCACGCTTATAGGCGTCATTGTCACTTTACAGCCGCGATACCGCAGGCTTTTCGCCAGCTCATCAACCAGCTTTCGCATTTCCGTTGAGCGGAAATAGACGAGATTCAGGCTATCCGGTAATAACGCCTGCACTTCGGGCTCGGCTGCGGGCTGCAACCACTCCGGCAACGGTGCCAGCGTATCCTCCCGCTCAATCAATCCTGCGCTGAGCGAGAGCGCAATACGCCGGATAAACGCCTGCTGCTGCGCGCTTAATCGCCCGCGAGACTGGTTGAAAGTGACATAGTAGAACGCGTCGGCATCTTCGCGCTGTGTCGTGGCTTCCGGCGCAATCAATGAGTGCGGCGTATCCAGACGCACCAGCGCGGGCAACGGCGCGACACTGAGCGGCGTGTTGTAAATAATCTCCGACGCCTGCGGCGTTTCACCGTACCAGAAGGCAGACCGGGTCAGCACCAGTTGGCTGCTTGAGTGCTCGCTTACTTTAAATGGTCCCAGACCGATGGAGCCGTTGCGCGGATGCGGCAGCGCATAAACCGGGCTTGCCAGCCGATAAAGCAGCATGGTGTCACGTTGGCCCAGTTGCATCGTCAGAACATGATCGGTGCATTTCACCTCGATAACATGCGGCAACCCCGGGCCACCAGCATAGCGCTCCAGCGTGTAGCGTAATTGTTCTGGCGCGACAGGCTCACCGTTATGCCAGACCAGGCCGCGTCGCAGAATAAAACGCCAGCGCAATCCCTCTTCACTGCAGGTGATCGTATGGGCAAGACCGGGGATCGGTGCAACCTGTTCGGGAATATGGCGCGCCAGACCGGCATGCACCATTTGCAAAATATGCCGCCCGGCCCGGTCGGTGTGGATGGAAGGAATAGGAGCCAACAGCGGCCGGTAGAAAGCGATGAAATAGCGAAAACCATCGCTGGAATAGTGCGGTTGCGCCTGCCCGGTCGCCATTTCGGTTTCCGAGGTCGGGTACTCACCCGCAACCAGCGTCTCCAGCGACGCCGCATTCATGCGGCATTGCAGCACACCAAGTGCGCCGCGCCCAGGACGGGAATTCCACACCAGCCAGCCCTCCTCCTGCATTTCATGGAGTAGAGAGCGCGCATAGCGCGAGGTGCAGGCTAATGTATCGGCAATTTGCGCCAACGACACTTCGTGGCGATGGGTGTTATAGCGAGAAAGCAACCGATTATAGCGGCGCAGCAAACTACCTTTTTTAACGGCAGAATTATAGAGCATTAAGATTTACCAGCGTAACGCAAGGCAGCTAAAAGGTGGCGACAAGGCCAGAAGAAAACCTATTAAATGTAGCATATGAGAAAATAAGCAGAATCGGCCCAACCAAATATCACGCACTTTTCGCCAGTTAAAGAAAATAATAATAGCATGATAGAAAAGGATAAATTACTCGCTTTTGTTCGAAACCTACCCTCATTTCAGCATTTTTACCAATTCAGATTTATCACCGATTTTAATTTCCCGAGCACGTTAATTCTGCGTGTGGTTAATAATTAATCTGCTTTTCTGCTTCAGAAAAAATGGCATTTTCTTTTTTTTAACCAGGCGAAACTTTTGTCTGCCAGCAAACGAACTGTGTATGAGCATCAATAAACTTCCCTACAGGAGCGCAACATGATCCCAATGAAAAAATTCGTTTTGAGCCTCACCGCCGCTGCACTGTTGAATATCGCCAACGCCCACGCCGCTCTGCCCACCGGTTCGCAAGCACCGGACTTTAAATTACAAGGCGCGCTGGCTGGAAAACCGCTCACCTTCTCATTGCAACAGGCACTGCAAAAAGGCCCGGTAGTGCTCTACTTCTTCCCGGCGGCATTCAGCAAAGGGTGCACCATCGAAGCACACGCCTTTGCCGAAGCGACAGACGATTTCAAAAAACTGGGTGCGACGGTCATTGGCGTGACCGCTGGCAACACCGACCAGATAGATGAGTTTTCAAAACTGGAGTGTCGCGACAAATTCACCGTCACCGCCGATCCGGGCGCAAAAGTGGCGGCGCAATACGACACGCTGATGAAAATGAACGGCAAAACCCTCTCGGATCGCACGTCATATGTGATCGCGCCAGATGGCAAAATCCTGCTGAGCTACACTGACAGAAACCCGGAAACGCATATTCAGAAAACGATGGAAGCAGTGAAACAGTATGCGAACGCGCATTCGTAAACAGGCCCGTTAAGCTCCTTTTATCCATCAGAGATTCGCTATGTTAACCGCCATGCTCGCCGCCTTCGCAGGCGGCATTATTCTCAACTTGATGCCCTGCGTGTTTCCTATTATTTCGCTGAAAGCGCTGGGGCTGTTGCGTCACACCCAAAGCGCGGCGCAAACCCGCAAAGAGGGGCTGGGTTTTTTGCTCGGCTGTGTAGTGACCATGCTGGCGCTTGCCGGCGTCTTGCTGGCGTTACGCGCTGGGGGAACCGCCGTCGGCTGGGGTTTTCAGTTACAGTCGCCGCTGGTTATCGCCTTTCTGGCGCTGGTTATTCTTGGCGCGGCACTCAATTTGCTCGGCGTGTTTGAGGTCGGTCTGTCGGTACAACGCGCCGGCGAGATAACCATAGAGCGCGGGGCATTTTTGCGTGCGGCGCTGACCGGTGCGCTCTCGATCATTGTCGCCACCCCGTGTGCCGCGCCCTTCATGGCAGGAGCCATCGGCTACGCGCTGGTGCAACCACCTGCTGTGGCGCTGGCAATTTTCGTCGCGCTAGCGCTCGGTTTTACCGCGCCGTTTACGCTGATTTCGCTGTTTCCGGCGCTCGGCAAATGGCTGCCGCGCCCCGGCGCATGGATGAACACCTTAAAACGCGGGCTGGCCTTTCCGATGTTTGGCGCATTCGGCTGGCTGGTGTGGGTGCTGGCGCAACAGGCAGGAACAACGGCGCTGGCAGCTATCCTGGCGGCTGCCGTGGTGGTGAGTTTCGCCGCCTGGCTTTATGGTATGGCGCAGCAGCGGCGATTTGCCGGGCGCGGGCATAAGCTGTTGTTTGCATTGACGGCTGCGCTACTGCTGGCCGCCGTTGTTCCCCTGCCTTCGGTGGTGCAAAACGGCGCGCCGCTGGCTGCGAACAAGAGTATTGAAGAGGTCAAATGGTCGCCGCAAACCGTGGCGGATAATCGCGGCCACGGCAAGGCCATCTTTGTGAATTTCACCGCGTCCTGGTGCATAACCTGCCAGGTGAATGAAAAGACGTCGCTCTCGACACAAACAGTGAAAGAGGCACTGGCGAAAACCGGCACGCTTTACATGGTGGCGGATTCGACCAAATTTAATGCCGATATTGATGACGCGCTGAACGCGCTGGGGCAAGGCAGCTTACCGCTGTATGTGGTCTACCCGGCAGACGGCAGCGCACCGCACATTTTACCGCAGGTGCTAACCCCCTCAATTGTGGTCAACGCGCTGACGCAGGCCAGCGGTAAAAAAACCTGAAGGCGGGATATGGAAAAAAATGAGGCAGCGCGCGACGAATGGCCGCAACTGATGGCGCTGGCGCAGTCCGGCGACAGCCAGGCCTACACGCGGCTGCTCAAAGCGCTGGTGCCGGTTATCCGCTCACTTGCACGCAAACACATCGCCGATGAGGTTCTGGTGGAAGATGTGATTCAGGATGTGCTGCTCACTGTGCATCGGGTGCGTCACACTTACGATCCGGGCGCGCCTTTTTTGCCGTGGCTGATGGTGATAGCCAACGCCCGCGCAGTAGATGCCCTGCGCAAACGCGGTCGCCACCAACAGCGCGAAGTCGCCAGCGAGGCGGAGATTCCCCTGCTTGCCACCAGCATGGAATCGTCATCGCACGACGAGCTGGCAACGCTGCTGAATCAGTTACCTGCACGCCAGCGGGAGGTCGTTGAGCATGTCCACCTGCGTGAAATGACGCTGGCAGAAACCGCGACGCAACAAAATTTGACGGTTGCCGCCGTGAAATCCCTGCTGCATCGCGCCCTGAATAACCTTCGTCGGTTAGGAGCACATCATGGCCGATCATGAACTGTTAATTGCACATTTAAGCCGCTGCGCCGAACCGGTAAAACGCCCCTTCCAGCCTGGCTGGCGAGCGCTAAGCTGGGTGGCCCTCGCGCTGCCCTGCGGCATAGCCGCCGGTTTCGGACTTAACCGCACGCTAACCGACTGGTCGCAGCCTGGCGCGTGGTGGGCGCTGGTGCAGTTGCTGCTGACGTTTATCGCCGGGACACTGGCGGTGCGTAACGCGTTTCTGTTGAGTATCGCCGGGCGTGACGCGTTGGGCTGGAAGTGGTTTACGCCGCTGGCGGCACTCTGGCTTGCAGGTACGTTCAGTAACCTGCATTTCCACCGTGTCTTGCCGGTGAGCACCGCTGTTGAAGGGCCAAACTGTTACCTGTTTATGGTGACGGTCAGCGTGCCGATGGTATTGATAGTGATTGCTTACCTGCGCCGGACGCGCACGCTTTTCCCGGCGCGCAGCCTGGCAGCGGCGGGCGCGGGCGTCGCCTGCATGTCACTGACCTTGCTTGCACTTTGCCACTCGACGCATATCAGCCTGCCGGATTTGATGCTGCATATTGCCGCGTTCAGCACCATTGTGGTTGGGACGATGGCGCTGGGTTACAAATGGGTGTCGCTCCCGTAATGCGCAGCACGTACTGAGCAGTCAGTACGTGCTTACACACTTAGCTTTTTTGCGGGAAGATCCACAACTGTTCGGCGGGCAACACCACGCGGTAGTTTTGCTGGCTGCGCTGCTGGGTGCCGTAAACACGGATCACGAAATCATCGCCGGAGGTGCGGAATAAGTACTCCCAGCGATCGCCCAGATACATGCTGGTGAGCATCGGCAACTCCAGCGAGTTATCCTGCGGTGAGTCCGCCAGCCGCAGGCTTTCGACGCGGATCACCGCCGTGCAATCTTGCCCCGCACGCACGCCCGGCCCGGCGACGCCCCACAGCGCCCAGTTCGCCCCTTCGATCCGCGCCCTGCCGTTACTGACTTCACTCACCTTGCCGTGCAGCCGGTTGTTGCTGCCCATAAACTCGGCGGTAAACAGCGTCGACGGCGTGGCGTACATCTCCTGCGGCGTCCCTTGCTGCTCAATCACGCCATTGTTGAGCAGCAAAATGCGATCGGAAATCGCCATCGCTTCATTCTGATCGTGGGTCACCATCAAGGCCGACAAACCGAGTTTGACGATAAGCTCGCGCAGGAACACCCGCGCCTCTTCGCGCAGCTTGGCATCGAGGTTTGAGAGCGGTTCATCAAGCAAAATCACCGGCGGGTTGTAGACCAGCGCCCGACCAATCGCCACGCGCTGCTGTTGCCCCCCGGAAAGCTGGTGCGGGTGGCGCTTGCCAAGCGTACCCAGCCCAAGCTGATCCAGCACGTTTTGCACGCGGGTGTTGATTTCCGCCGTACCCACTTTGCGCAGCTTGAGCGGGTAAGCGACATTCTCGAACACGGTTTTATGCGGCCACAATGCGTAAGACTGGAACACCAGGCCGAGATTGCGTTCCTCTGCCGGAACCTCACTGCGCGGCGTACCGTCGTACACCACGTTATTACCAATGGTGATCCTTCCCTGGGTTGGTTTTTCCAGCCCGGCGACCGCACGCAGCAGCGTGGTTTTTCCGCTGCCGGAAGGGCCAAGCAGCGACACCACTTCGCCGCGTTTCAGCTCCATCGAGACGCCTTTTAACACCGGGTTGTCGCCGTAAGTCAGATGCAGGTTTTCTACCGCCAGCTCAATCATGTAATTTCACTCCAAAGCGCAGGGCCACACCAAGACCAATGACCACCAGCAGAATATTGATAAACGACAGCGCAGCGACAATATCAATCGCCCCTGCCGCCCACAGTGACACCAGCATCGAGCCGATGGTTTCCGTACCGGGCGAGAGCAGATAAACCCCGGTTGAGTATTCGCGCTCAAAAATCAGGAACATCAGCAGCCAGGAGCCAATCAGGCCATAACGCGACAACGGCACCGTGACATGGCGGGTGACTTGCCCGCTGGTCGCTCCCGTGCTGCGCGCCGCCTCTTCCAGCTCCGGCCCGACCTGCAAAAGCGTTGAGGAGATAAGCCGCAAGCCGTAAGCCATCCACACCACGGTGTAGGCCAGCCAGACGCTAAAGATGGTGTTACGCAGCGATCGCAGCCAGACAATCAGGTTTTCGCGCAGCCATTCGGCTACCGGCAACCCGGAAAGCCAGCCGTTTTTCAGCGACTGATCGAGCCACATCGGTAAGAACAGGAACACCCACAAAAATGCCAGCCCGGCCAGCAACCCCGGCACCGCGCGGGGAACCAGCACGCTGTAATCAAGAAACCGCGTAACGCTATCCTGTTTGCGGTGCATGGCAATGCCGACAAACAGATAACAAACCACCGCCAGTGCGCCGCCAAAAACGCCAATCGCCATCGAGTTGACGATGGCGCGCAGCAGGTTGGGCTGCTGCCAGATATTGCGGAAAGTATCGAGCGACACTTCGTCCCACAGGGAAACGCCAACGCCCCAGTTGGAGATAAATGCCCGCAGCACCACGCCAATCAACGGCACGCCGATGGTAACTGTCAGCCACGCCACCACTACCGCACCGGCAACCCAGCGCCATTTACCCAGCGGCAGCGCCCGCGCCTGCGAGGCTTTCCCTTTCATGGTGACAAAACGGTTCGCGGTCCGCATCAGGCGGCGTTGCAGCATCACCAGTGGAATGGTGATACAAATCAGCACCACCGCCACAGCCGCCATCAGGTGGTAAGAGGGCGTGCCCAATTTGTTGGTTAATTTATACAGGTAGGTCGCCAGCACCATGTTGCCTTCCGGGTCGCCCAGCACCAGCATCAGGCCGAACACCTCCAGCCCAAGGAAGAACAGCAGAACGCAGGCGTACAAAATCGAGGGTCGCACCATTGGCAGGCTGACGGATGTCATCACCTGTAATGGTGACGCGCCAACGGTCCGCGCAGCTTCTTCCACGTCGGAACCGACACTGCGCAGCGCCGAGGAGATATAAAGATAAGCATGGGGAACATGCGTTAGCCCGGCAATCACTACGATGCTAAACATCGAGTAGATGTTCCACGGCACAAAGCCGATTAGCTCCTGCGCCCAACGTGAGAAAAAGCCCACCGGCCCGGCCGCCACCACATAACCAAAGCCAAGCACCATCGGCGAGACAAAAATAGGCACAAGGATCAGCGGCTCAATAAAACGGCGGCCCGGTAAATCGGTGCGTACCATCAAAAACGCCAGAATGCCGCCCAGTGGAATCGCGATAAACACCAGGCCAAACGCCAGAATAAAGCCGGACTTCAGCGCCAGATAAAAATCCGGATCGGTAAAAATGAACTCAAATGCTTCGAGACTCAGCTCCTTCGAGCGGACAAAAAAAGGCGCCGAGAGAAAACTCTGCACCACAATAAATAACAGCGGGATATAGATAACCAGCGCGGTGATTAACACAATGACGCCGCGCGGCAACCCCTGCCATTTTCTGCGCACACTATTCATACATCATCCCTTTGGTCAGGAACCTCACGCCAACCCGCTGGCTGAGAAAAGGGTTGTGCGTCGGCAAAACGCACAACCAGTTAGGGCGTTATTTAGCGGCAGCGGTGCGCCATTGTTTAATAAATTCCAGACGTTTTTTCGGCTCCAGATACTCCAGCAGCGACTCATCCACCGCAATCGGCTTCAGCGCGTCGCCAAGCTGTTTGGTCATGCCGTCAATGTCGTTTTTGCCTTCAATATCGTTACGCAGCGAGGGAATATCCGCCTGGTTGGCAAGAATGCTCTGCCCCTTTTCAGAAAGCACATAGTCAAACCACAATTTCGCGGCGTTGCTGTGCTCCGCTTCGGCGCTGATAAACGAGACGCGCGAAAGCACCAGCACATAATCTTTCGGGTAGGAGATGCCCAGCGAGTTATCGCCTTTCGCACGCGCTTCGGCGTACGAACCCAGAATGTTGTAGCCAATCAGGTTTTCGCCGGAAGAGACGCGCTCCATCATGGTGCCGGTGGAGGACTGCACCGTTAAACCGCCCTTCGCCACATCCGCCAGGTGAGTGAAATAGTCTTTATCGTGTTTGCTGTCTTCCACTGCGAGCATAAAGCCAAGCCCCGATTTTTCGATATCGTAGGTGGTGACTTTGCTTTTGAATTTGTCGGTCTGGCTGGCAATGAGTTTCCCCAGTGCGGTGTGTGAATCCGGCACGTCGCCCGCCGGGATCAGGCGTTTGTTATAGATAAAGACCACCGGCTCGTAGGTGGTGCCGTAGGCTTTTTTCTGCCAGACCGCCCACTTGGGCAATTTATCCAGCTCGGGCGACGCGTATTCGGCAGCATAGTCGGTCGCCAGTTTCAGCGCGGTATCCATTGACGAGCTCCAGACCACGTCGCCGCTGCCCCCGCCGGAAGCCTGTTCGCTAAGATAACGGTTGTACAGTTCAGTACTGTTCATATCGTTATATTCCACTTTAATGCCCGGATATTGCGCCTCGAACCCCTTAATCAGCGGTCCTGCGGCTTTGGTATCGGTCGTGGAGTAAATAACGACTTTGCCTTCTTTGGTTCCGGCGTCTACGATTTTCTGGTAATCCGCCGGGTACCCCTGAGGCACGGCAGCCAGCGTAGTGCTGGAAAAGAGCGCCGCCAGCGCCACGGCCAGAACATTTAATTTCTTATCCATGAACAAACCCCTTCGGTATCATTTTTTAAACACAAATTTAACATATAGCGCGCATGCTGACCGATGCAACGCAATGGCTTGTTTTTTCCAGGTTTTGTGACGCTGGCAGGGTTTAATTAATGAGGTTGCAGGTTTGCGTACATTGTTGCGCTAAAGCATTACAGATCAACCAGATAGACCGGTTGTTCTTTGCATCACGAAGTGAAAAAGAGTGAGTAGAAAGGCGAGATGATGACAAGAAGTAATTAAGCCTGGCGATATTTACTTTTATTTATCACGCTTGCGAGATCGAGAACAGAGATATTAATCGCCTAAAATCAGCGGGCGATCATACAACACAATATGCTGTGGATTTTGTGGCGAGTATTTCACGGTCGTGCCATTACCAGCGGCAAAGCGCACGATTTCGCGCGGTGTTAGCGCCTTCTTCACGCGCGATTCAACTTCCAGCCCTTCACGCGTTTTAAAGCGCAATACCAGCTCGCAATAAACGGTATATCTGTCCATAAGGTTGGTACGATTCAACGCGATGATATCGGCGTTTGCGCCAATTCCGTGTTTCATCACATGGACTTCGATAAATAGCTGGCGAACCCAGCGCAATGCGTAATAAAGCAGAAACGCCGCCACGGCTGCAACGAAGGCGAAAACAACATAGTCCAGGTGGTACGGCATAAGGTTATTTCCTGGCCTGAGAAAGCTGTGTTTAATCGCCTAAAATTAAAGGGCGGTCGGACAGTGCAATACGCTTAGGAGCTTTGGGATCATACTTAAGCGTGACACCATTTCCGGGCTCAAATTGCATAACGTCCTCTGCCGCTAACGGGCGCTCAAGACTCGACTCAACCTCAACACCTTCGCGTGTTTTGAATTTAAAAGTCAGCCTGTAAACAGGCAGCCCTCCCTCAAATGAACCTGCACGACTCCTGGAGACAATAGTGGCTCCAACGCCAACACCATTTTTACGCACATCTGATTCCATCATTGTTTGTCGAATACCCGGTATCACCATCGAGCCGGCCATGATCAAAACTCGAATGGCGACAATAGCGATAAAGAGATAAACGAGATATATCCATCTGAATTCCATTTTACAGCTCCATCATTTTAAACTATTAGCGTCAGAGCCTTAGAACTCCACCGTAACGCTCCGGACTCTAGTAAAACCCCAACCTGCTTGTAATCCAGCGGCACATTTTTCTTTTCAAATGCTTTTGAACTAATAGAAATAACATTACGTGAAATAGCTGTGTTCGCTACACCGATAGACAGAGCTTTATAATCAAACGCAACACCTGTAACCCCTTCCGACGCGCCAGTGACGCTAAGACTATTCCCCGTCACAGCTTCCTTATGGCCACCCACGGTATAAGTTGATTTCGGTGCATCAAGATCGATGGAAACACCGCTGCGCAACGTTATAGTTTGCGGGCTGGTAATGGTAATTGTCCCGTTGTTAACGTTTTGCGTCCAACTGCCGCTGTTAACATTGATTGTCACGCCACCATCAATCGTCTCGGTTTGTCCGCCTTTAACAGTGGTTATCAGCGCGCTGTCGAAGTTTTGCGTCACATTGCCAGTCACATGGTGTAATTCCGTGCCGGTAATATTGGTTGTCCGACCATCTTTGATCGTCACATTGTCGCCACCGCTGGTAATATCCAGCTTGCGTCCGTGCTGGATGGTGGTGGTTTCGCTTTCATTAAATGTTTTGGTTTCCGCTTTCATGACCGTGGTGGTGCGTTTAGCCTGGTAGGTGAAGGTCGCATCTTCTGTCACGTCATCCGTCTGCGTCTTTTTGATGGTGGTGTTACGATGCCCATCAATGGTAACGGTCTGATCGTTTTCCACCGAAACCACCATATCCTTCTCGGCGTGCAAATCCACCTTTTCACTACCCGGTTTATCTTCGAAAAACAGATAACTGGCATTATCTTTATTGCCGTCTTTGCTGCGCGTCATAAAGCCCATCACTGTCGCAGCGGCGGGAAGTTCCCATGGCGGCATGCTGGACTCGTTATACACACGCCCGGTGATAATCGGACGATCCGGATCGCCATTAATAAAGTCGACAACCACTTCATCGCCAATTCGCGGGATCTGCACCCCACCAAATCCCTGCCCTGCCCACGCGCTGGAGACACGCACCCAGCAGGAACTGGTATCATCGCCTTTCGATTGCCTGTCCCAATGGAATTTAACTTTCACACGACCATAACGATCGGTCCAGATGCTCTCACCAAGCGGGCCGACGACGTTAGCCGTCTGCGGGCCATACGTTCGCGGCCAGGGTGTTTTCACTTCGGGACGATAGGGTGTTGAAGCGGGAATAACAGAGAAATCAATGCGGTGCATGATTTCACCTGCATCACTTGAGGAGTAAGGGTTTTCACGGAAATCATATTCAGCGGTAGTAACCAGATAGTCGCCATTATCCCCAGTGAAAGGCGCGTTCCTCAATGTGAAAACAAACCCTGGCGCAATGCCGGTAGCCGTTGCCGAACCACCAATTTGCTGGTGATCCACCTGCCAGCGCTCCTGGCGAATGCGGGCATATTTCTCACCATGGCTATGTTGCGTAAAACGACCGGGCCATTCATAAACATCAATATCGCCGGGGTTTGGCGATGCCGGGTTCTGCCGGGCCTGGAATAGCCATGCATTCGGCTGGCGGAAGTCGTAATCCTCAAGGCTTAATTTTCCGGGCGTAACGCTATCTTCCATCGCCCACTGGCTAATCCCCTCTTCATCGGTCACGCCGCCAGAAGTTGTCGAATGATAGGGAATCGATTCATAACCCGGGAATGTTTCATGTTTTGAGTCGGCATCATTCAGCACCAACATATGGCGATCCGCCTGATGGCGAAAGTAATAGCTAATCCCTTCAAGTTCCATCAAGCGGCTTACAAATTCGAAGCTGCTTTCCTGATACTGAACGCAGTAATCCCAGACGCGATAATTCCCGGTCAGTTGGTCATCCACATTCACCTGATACTCGCTGAACAGCGTTTTGACAATTTCCGGCACGGTCTGCCCCTGGAAAATACGCATATTGCGGTCGCGTTTCATCGGCCAGAGGTCTGATTCGACGGTAAGCGTATACGCAGCATAACGCGTACCGGACAGCTCAACAGGACGCACACCCGCGCGAGTCACCTTGCCATTGAGGTAACGCGAAGTGGTAAGCGATTGGGTGGGCAGCGTCAGGGTCACAGGCTGTCCGAGCAACTTGCTACGATCGAGACGCGCATCTTCACCCAGCAGCGTCAGGTTAAATGAAAAAGGTTCGGAGAGGGCTTCATGACCAGTAAGTTGCCAAAAAAGCAGGTTGTTTGCCGTGGGAAGTTGTACCGAAATACGCTGATTCATGCGTTTGCGTCCTTAGTACGGCGCGTGCCTTCGCGCCTTAAACCTGTGTAAGCGCTGTCATACTCTTTGACAGAACATGTGAACCTTTTTCGTTCTGGCTAACCGCCGGAAATTACCGTAACCAGGACAATACCAAACCGTTATTACATTAATTTATATAATGTTCAGCTAAAGGTTCCGGGTATTTATTTCGCTGTTTCATACACAAAAGTTTACACAGAATACTCACTTTGTCTGGCTTATAGATAAGAATAATCTGAAGATAAAATAATACGCAGCATCGCGGGGTAGTCCATGCAAGAAGCCAATAACGTAGCACTCATCGCGGTGTGTGAAGCAACCCCGTTTTCGCAAGCGCAGTCGAAGGTAGAAATTGCAGGTATCGCCACAAATATCATCGTGCCTGGGCTGGTGCTGGAAGCTGCAGTCAAAATAGATGCCTGCCACTCTCTGCTTTTTCTCACCGACGATATTATTTTTGAAGAGTGGCTGACCATGGTGTTGATAGATATCAATCTGGGTGTGAAAGAGATTGTGCGTATTGGTCAGGCGTGGGCAAGCGGGCATTTTGAAAAATTGTCAGTCAAAGAGGAGGAAATAACCTTTCGCTTCCTCGGCGACGCCGAATGGAGGGTAAAAATATCCCTTACCGCCCGTCTGCGTTTTCCTTTCTTTGCTGATCCGCCGGCCGTTCACCGCGCACCGGGTTGGAAAAAATACCTCACCGTCGATTGCGTAAAATAAAGATCCGCAGGCGCGAGCGCCTAAGCCAAACATCCACGTTCATTATTTGTTCGCTTTTCCGTCATAAAACGATCATCCCCCGTGCTCTTAATGGTCGCCAGTTTAATGAAAAATCCGGAAGACTTATGAACAGCGCGTTGGCAGAAATCTCTGAAGACCACTATTCGTCTCTGCATCAATTAAACACCGTACCGAAGCAGAAGGTGCTGAGCGTGAAAAACTTACGCAAAGCCTATAACGAGCACCAGACCGTGCTGCACGACATCAGTTTCGATCTGCACAGCGGCGAGATGGTTGGCGTAATTGGGCGTTCCGGCGCAGGGAAATCCACGTTGCTGCACGTGCTAAACGGCACACACAGCGTCACGTCTGGTGAGATCGTCAGTTTCCCGGAAATGGGCAAGCCGCGTGATGTCACGCACCTGAAAGGCCGCGCGCTGAACCAGTGGCGCAGCCAGTGCGGCATGATTTTCCAGGACTTCTGCCTGGTGCCGCGCCTTGACGTGCTGACCAATGTCCTGCTCGGCAGGTTGAGCCAGACGTCAACACTGAAATCCCTGTTTAAAGTCTTTACCGACGAAGACCGCGCTAAAGCCATCGCGCTGCTGGAGTGGCTGAATATGCTGCCGCATGCCTTGCAGCGTGCAGAAACGCTTTCCGGCGGGCAGATGCAGCGTGTCGCCATTTGTCGCGCATTAATTCAAAACCCATCCCTTTTACTGGCGGACGAACCTGTCGCTTCGCTGGATCCGAAAAATACCCAGCGCATCATGGGCGTGTTACGCGAAGTAAGCGAGCAAGGCATCAGCGTGATGGTGAACCTGCACTCCGTGGAGCTGGTAAAAGAGTATTGCACTCGCGTTATCGGCGTTTCCCAGGGACGGATCATTTTTGACGATCATCCCGCAAGGCTAACGCAGGACGTGTTGCAGGTGCTGTACGGCGATGAAATCAGTCAATTGCATTAATTATTCCTTCCAATGAGACGACACAGGCAATGACAATGAAAAAGCATATTTCTGGCGCATTACGTTTATCGGCATTGATGACAGGTTTTCTGCTGGCATGGCAGGCAGCTGCCGCTGAGCAGCCGAAGGAATTAAATCTGGGGATTTTGGGCGGTCAGAACGCAACCCAACAAATTGGTGATAACCAGTGCGTGAAAGAGTTTCTGGATAAAGAACTGAGCGTGGATACCAAGCTGCGCAACTCGTCTGACTATTCAGGCGTGATCCAGGGTCTGCTGGGCGGAAAAGTCGATGTGGTGCTGAGCATGTCGCCCTCTTCTTACGCGTCTGTGTATATCAACAACCCGAAAGCAGTCGATATCGTGGGTATCGCGGTGGATGACAAAGATAAATCGCGCGGTTACCACTCTGTGGTTATCGTTAAAGCCGACAGTCCGTACAAAAAACTGGAAGATCTGAAAGGCAAAGCGTTTGGCTTCGCCGATCCCGACTCAACGTCCGGTTACCTGATCCCGAACTATGCGTTCAAACAGAAGTTTGGCGGTAACGCAGACAATAAATACAACAACTACTTCTCCAGCGTTACCTTCTCCGGTGGTCACGAGCAGGACATTCTTGGCGTGCTGAACGGCCAGTTCGCCGGTGCAGTAACCTGGACTTCTATGGTCGGCGATTACGACTCCGGCTACAGCACCGGTGCGTTTAACCGTTTGATTCGTATGGATCACCCGAATCTGATGAAAGAAATTCGCATTATCTGGGAATCGCCAATCATCCCCAACGGCCCAATCCTTGTGAGCAATAGCCTGCCAGCCGCTTTCAAAGCCAAAGTGGTCACCGCCATTAAAAAACTGGATACCGACAACCACGCCTGCTTCGTGAAGGCGATGGGCGGTACACAGCATATCGGTCCGGGCAGCGTGGATGACTTTAAACAGATTATCGAGATGAAACGCGAACTGGTTAGCGCACGTTAATCCTTCGCCGCATCGATTCCCCGGCCCCTGCGTAAAAACCAGGGGCTTTTATTCGATGGTCATACAGGACGCTACCACTACGCATGAACAGGTCGAATACGCAGTTTGAGCACTACTATCAGCAAATCAGAATGCGCCAGAAGCGCGACACTGTCGCCTGGTCGCTGGTGCTGCTGGCGCTCTATTTTGCCGCCGGGAACGCGGCGGAATTTAATCTCGCCACCATCTGGCACTCGCTGCCGAACTTTATGGATTACATGCTGGAAACAGTGCCGACGCTGCACTGGTCGGTACTGTTTGCCGACACCCACACCAAAGGCTCGCTGGCGTACTGGGGCTATCGTTTACCGATCCAGCTACCGCTGATTTGGGAAACCCTGCAACTGGCGCTGGCCGCAACGCTGGCGTCATTCGCTATCGCCACCGTGCTGGCTTTTCTGGCGGCGAGCAACACCTGGTCTCCGCCACCGGTACGCTTTACCGTGCGTACACTGGTGGCCTTTTTACGCACCATGCCGGAACTGGCGTGGGCGGTAATCTTCGTGATGGCGTTTGGTATCGGGGCGATCCCCGGTTTCCTGGCGCTGGCGCTGCACACCGTTGGCAGCCTGACCAAGCTGTTTTATGAAGCGGTAGAGAGCGCACAAGATAAACCGGTGCGCGGACTGGCCTCCTGTGGCGCGACACATCTGCAACGCATTCGCTTCGCGCTGTGGCCGCAGGTGAAACCGATTTTTCTCTCTTATGGATTTATGCGCCTCGAAATTAACTTCCGCTCTTCGACCATTCTTGGGCTAGTCGGTGCGGGCGGCATTGGCCAGGAGCTGATGACGAATATCAAACTCGACCGTTATGATCAGGTCAGCATCACGCTGCTGCTGATTATCGCCGTGGTTTTCGTGCTTGATACGCTCTCTGGCCGCTTACGCCAGTGGGTGCTGGAGGGGAAAAAATGACCAACTGGCAAGCCGTACCGAATGTGGAATTGAGCCGCAAATTAAACAGGAAATTGTTCCAGGCGCAGGGGCGTTATCTGCGCCGCCTGGGGATTATCGCCCTCGCCGTGCTGCTCTATTACGTTTGGTTCTTTATGCAGTTCGGCATTCCTGTTGAGCAGGCGCTGACCGGCATGCAGCAGATTGGCCGCTATATTTTGCGCATGTTCGTCTGGCACGATTTTCTCAACTGGCCGTTTGGCTACTACTTCACGCAAATTGGCATTACGCTGGCGATTGTCTTTGCCGGTACGCTGACCGCCACGGTATTCGCGCTGTTGTTGTCGTTTTTTGCCGCCCGCAACATCATGAAAGGCGGCATTGCGGGCATTATCGCCTTTTTCGTGCGCCGCCTGTTCGATATGCTGCGCGGCATTGATATGGCGATCTGGGGGCTGATTTTCGTGCGCGCCGTCGGGCTTGGGCCGCTTGCCGGGGTGCTGGCGATCATCATGCAGGACACCGGCCTTCTCGGTCGGCTATACGCCGAAAGTCACGAAGCAGTGGATCGCTCGCCACGGCGCGGTTTAACCGCCGTGGGCGCAGGCGGCTTGCAGAAACACCGCTTCAGCACCTTTACCCAATCCTTCCCGACATTTCTGGCGCTGAGCCTGTACCAGATTGAGTCCAACACCCGCTCGGCGGCGGTACTCGGTTTTGTTGGTGCGGGCGGGATTGGTTTGATTTATGCCGAGAATATGCGGCTGTGGAACTGGGATGTGGTGATGTTTATCACCGTGATTCTGGTGGCGGTAGTAATGCTGATGGATAGCGCATCGGCCTGGCTGCGCCGACGCTATATCACTGGCAAGATCGTGCCGCTATTTAAACCTGAATAAGTTGCCGGGGCATTGAAGCCCCAGCAGGTTAGCCATAATAAATTTTTGCGTTTATATATCCTTTTTTAGTTTGTCCCACTCACCCTCCACTTTGCTTTTGAAAGTGGCTTGTTTGTCTTGTTTACAGGCTTCAATCACGGCGGGCGTGACCGTTTCAATCCCCTGAACATCCACCACCGCTTCTTCAGGTTTGTCCTTATTATTTAACGCCTCAGCAATGCCGATGGCAGTTGGCTGGAAAGAGGCTTTCAGCGCGAGAAAATCCTCACATGTCCAGCTATTCACGGGTTTACCTTTTTCTGCCGCCTGTGTCGCAGCGGAAACCAGCAGCAAGCTGCCAACGATGATGCTAACGGTTGTTTTCATTCACTTCTCCTTAACGATGACTTATATCATTGAAAAAACTGCTATTCCGTAGATTTCTTAGGGGCTAAATGGTGGGGCGAACGCGCACGTGGATGGATAAAAAAATGTCCTTTCGGCGCATTATCAGCAGTGATGACGACCAGGGTCACAGTGCCTTGTTTGCCGCGCTTGTCATGCAGCGCGTAGACCAGAAAGGGGAGGATCAGCACAATCACAAAACAGATAACCAGCAGCGTGACGTACTTCTCATCGGCGCTTTCACCACCAATCGAGGCCGGTGGATAAAAAGAGACGATGAAGGCCAGCAGTGACACCAAAAAGCCCAGCCCTGCCACCGCGAGCCGAAATCCGTTTGCGCCGGGAATATGAAAGGTGCGCTTGAGCAGCGGCTGCTTGCGAATTAACTGCATATAGCCCAGGAACAATAAAAAATAGCTACACAGATAAATCAGCACCGTCAGCGTCAGGGCAATCAAGAAGGACATATTGCTCCCGCCACCCGAGTTGGTAAGCACCACCAGCGCAACGGATGTCATCAGCAGTTGGCTCACAACCAGCGTCACTGGCACACCATTTTTATTAACCCTGGCGAATGACCCGGGCAATATGCCTCGCTGCGCGGTGACATACATGCCGCGAGACGGTCCAACAATCCATGACGCGATCTCCGCCAGCACACCCAGTACCAGCAGGGCCGCAATCACTTTTACGGCCCAGGAGAGTCCCGCACCGTAATGGGTGATTAATACGCTGAAGGTTTGAACGACCCCGGCAAAAAGGTTGATCTCGTTATGTGGGATCACGGCCGCGACAGACAAGCCACCGATCGAGCTGAGGCAAATCGCGGCGATCATCAGCAGTATCATTGCCAGCGGGTAGTCACGGCCTGGGTTGTTCATTTCGTTAACATGCGTAGCCGACGCCTCGACACCCATATAACTCAGAATGAACGCCACAAAAACCACCAGCGTGCCGAGCCGGGTGAAATCCGGGACAAATGTCGACATATCAAAGGTGATGGCCAGCGGCGCACCGCTGAGAAGATAAGCGATGGCCAGCACCACGAGGATAGCGGCAGGCAGCAGGATGCCGCCGAAGAAGCCAAATTTGGCGATTTGCGCGGTATATTTCGTGCCGCCAAATTGGGTAAACGCCAGCCCCCAGAGAATGATTAACGCGGCGAGTGTTTTCGTCAGCGGGTTGCTGTTCAGTGCTGGCCAGTCAAGGATGTAAGCCAGCGCTCCCAGCACGAAGTAGAGCATCGGGATAAAACCGATTGCGATTTGCAGATAACCAAACGAAATCGCCGCAAATCCCCAGCGTTCCCCCAGTGTGTTTGATATCCAGGTAAAGATCCCGCCCTCTTCCCAGCCATCAACGGTGGCCATTTCAGCCGCACACAGGCCAACCGGAATAAACCATAAGATGCCGCCCAATAATAAGAAAAAAACCAGACTAAAACCCGATGTCGCAAACGTCGGGTACTCATACACCGCCATGACCATGGATGCGGTGATAGCAAAAAAACCAATCATGGATAATGACTTAGCCGGAACGCTTTTGTTCGCCGCCTCCATGGCTCTCCTCCTTTTTTTAACGAGACTTTCCGGGCCTCAGGCGTGATTAAAACCGCTGGCTTCTTCAGCACTGAGCGGGCTACTGACCGGATGTCGGGAAAAGTAGTCAAGTGCGCGCTTAATATCGTCCACCAACAAGCTGGCGAGATCATGGCTTACGCCGTGACGCACCAGCACTCGTTGGATGACCAAATCTTCCCGATGGGCAGGCATTGAATAGGCGGGCACTTGCCAGCCACGGCTACGCAGGCGATCTGCAAGGTCATAAAGGGTGTATCCGCCAATGGCTCGCTCAGCGCGTAGCGTCCACGCCAGCGCGGGAATGCCTTGCTGACTGTCGCCATCGAACAAGATTTTGAACGGCCCAAGCTTGTCGATTTCGCGTGCCAGATACTGCGCTGTCTGGTAACAGGCGTTGTGAATTTTCGCGTAGCCTTCCCGCCCCAGACGCAGGAAATTGTAATACTGGGCAATGACCTGCCCGCCAGGGCGTGAAAAATTGAGGGCGAACGTCGGCATGTTGCCGCCGAGGTAATTAACATTAAAAATCAGTTCTTCCGGCAAATCGGCGGCTTCGCGCCATACGACCCAACCGGCGCCCAGCGGAGCAAGACCGAATTTGTGGCCAGAGGCATTAATCGATTTCACCCGTGGCAGGCGAAAGTCCCACTGAATATCCGGCGCACAGAACGGCGCCAGAAACCCGCCACTGGCACCATCAACATGGATGGGAATATCCAGGCCGGTTTTCTGTTGCAGATTATCCAGCGCATCATGCACTGCTTTCACCGGCTCATACTGACACGAGAAGGTGACGCCCATCGTCGGGACAACACCAATGGTGTTTTCATCAACACGCTTGAGCACCTCCTCGGCGTTCATCACCAAACGCTGGCCCTGAAGAGGGATTTCGCGCAGCTCAACATCAAAATAGCGGGCAAATTTATGCCAGCAGATTTGTACTGGCCCACAGACCAGATTCGGTTTATCGGTAGGTTTACCTGTGGCAGCCTGTTTTTTTCGCCAGCGCCATTTAAGCGCCAGGCCGCCGAGCATTGCCGCTTCGGATGAACCAATCGTCGAACAACCGAGTGTGTTTTCGGCCTCCGGCGAGTGCCATAAATCGGCGAGCATATGCACACAGCGAGACTCGATGTCAGCCGTTTGCGGGTATTCATCTTTGTCGATCATGTTCTTATCGATGGATAAATCCATCAATGTCCGAATTTCACTGTCGACCCATGTCTGGCAAAACGTGGCCAGATTTTGTCGTGAGTTACCGTCAAGCATCAATTCGTCGCGTACTGCGGCAAAGACATTGCGCGGGTCCCGTTCTTTAGCGGGGAATTGGTGTTTTTCCAGGGACGAAGATAGCTCCAGTGAGGCATAAATATCGTCTATGCCAGGGTATTGCTCATCCATGTGCCCTCTCCTTATGAGTGCATTCGCTAATTCGACATTCCTGAAAAAGCTATAAACCCTGATTTTTATTTTTTCAAATGAGTAAAAATTTGCGAGCCAATCATTAAATAAAGAAAAACAGCGCGTCATTAAGCTGAATTTAAAAGGAAAAAACCATTAACGGGTGAAATGTCTGTTTATTAATAAGAACAGGTAACTCGCTGATATAAATAACCACGCCAACCATCTTAATTTATATTTAATGAGATGAATTCAGATCTTATATGGCTGGAAATCGTTATTTTTCGCCTGCAACAATCCGTCTTCTCCTGATATATCTTTTACATTTCGCGCAGAATCCGCCGCACAGCAAGGGGTAAAAATCGTTGGTCTTGCAAAACATCATTGATTTGCTAAACCGTTTTAGTTAATTTTTAGCCATACTTTTTGCCAGGAGAATAGCATGTCAGCCAGAGTCTGGTGTCTGGGCGATGCCGTCGTGGATTTACTGCCGGAAGCACCGGGGCATTTGATGCAGTGCCCCGGTGGCGCACCGGCGAATGTCGCGGTCGGAGTTGCCCGATTACAGGGAAATAGCGGGTTTATTGGCCGCGTCGGTGACGATCCATTTGGCCGTTTTATGCAACAAACGCTGTCAGCAGAACAGGTCGACACCGCGTTTATGCGCACCGATCCGGCGCAGCGCACCTCCACGGTGGTGGTAGCACTGGACAATGACGGGGAACGTTCGTTTACCTTTATGGTGCGCCCCAGCGCTGACCTGTTTCTTGCCAAAAGCGACCTGCCAGAATTCCAGCGTGGCGAATGGCTCCACTGCTGCTCCATTGCGCTGGCGGCGGAACCATCGCGCTCAACGACCTTCTCTGCCATGCAGCAGGTACGCAGCGCAGGCGGGTTTGTCAGCTTCGATCCGAATATTCGCCAGGATCTCTGGACGGACGCCGCGCAGCTTCGCCAGTGCCTGAGCCAGGCCTTAACGCTGGCCGATGTGGTGAAACTTTCTGAAGAGGAGTTGGCGTTTTTTTCCGGCTCAACACAACTGGAAGCCAGCATGCAAGCCATGGCGGAGCGTTATGCCATCAGTTTACTGCTGGTGACACAAGGAAAAGCCGGCGTCACCGCCTGGTACAGCGGCAAAATTTATCACTATCCCACCTTGCCGGTGGTGAGCGTCGATACCACCGGTGCGGGCGACGCCTTTGTCGCCGGGCTGTTGTGGGGTCTGGCGGAGCACGGGCTGCCGGACTGCGAAGCGCAGTTATCCGCGAGGCTTGCTAGCGCGCAGATCTGCGGTGCGCTGGCGACCACCGCCAAAGGCGCGATGACCGCCCTGCCGTATCACCACCAACTTATGGAACAATGCCGCTGATTTGGCAGGCTTGCCGCTTCGTTTTGCGAGCCGTCTCACAATCACTAAACCGGTTTAGCAAATTTCATTGCACGGAGAAATTGGCCTTGATTATGATTCGAGGCCTAAACCGGTTTAGCAAAATAACTCTGTGATGATGGCTCTTCCTTAGGGATGCAAAAAGATGAAAAAAAGCACGCTCGCCGTAACCCTTGGTTTGATATTAAGCGCCGGTGCCGCTCACGCCGCCGACCCCAGCATGAGCAGCATTGAAGCGCGTCTCGCCGCACTGGAACAGCGCCTGCAAGCCGCAGAACAACGCGCTAACGCCGCCGAAAACCGTGCGCAGGCCGCCGAAAAACAGGCTCAGCAACTGGCTGCCGCCCAGCAAAAAAACCAGACCACCACCGCCCCAGTTGAGCAGCGCATCGCCAAACTGGAACAAAAAGCCGCTGACGAAGGTGGTTTTGAGTTCCACGGCTACGCCCGTTCTGGCTTACTGATGAACAACTCTGCGGCCAAAACCCAAGGTGGCCCAACGGTGACGCCAGCCGGAGAAACCGGTGGTCACGTTGGTCGTCTGGGGAATGAGCCGGACACCTATGTTGAGATGAATCTTGAGCATAAACAGACACTGGCGAACGGCGCGACCACGCGCTTTAAAGTGATGCTCGCCGACGGGCAGAAAACCTATAACGACTGGACGGCCTCCTCAAGCGATCTCAACCTGCGCCAGGCGTTTACCGAAATTGGCCATCTGCCAAGCTTTAGCGGCGCGTTTAAAGATTCCACCGTCTGGGCCGGTAAACGCTTTGACCGCGACAACTTCGACATCCACTGGATAGACTCCGATGTGGTGTTCCTCGCCGGGACCGGCGCGGGCGTTTACGACATGAAATGGAACGACAACACGCGCAGCAACGTCTCGATTTACGGGCGCACCTTCGGCGATATCGAAAACAGCGAAAACACCGCGCAGAACTACATTCTCTCGCTGAATAACTTCTACGGCCCGGTGCAATTGATGGTGAGCGGAATGCGCGCCAAAGATAACGACGACCGACTGGATCTCGACGGCAACAAAGTGAAGAACGATGCGGCGAACACCGGTGTGCACGCCCTGCTCGGCCTGCATAACGATAGCTTCTACGGCCTGCGCGAAGGCTCAGCGAAAACCGCACTGCTGTATGGTCACGGCCTGGGTGCGGAAGTGAAATCGATCGGTTCCGACGGCGCGCTGCTGTCGGAAGCCAACACCTGGCGTCTTGCCAGCTACGGTATTACGCCGCTCGGCGGTGGCTGGCATATTGCCCCGGCACTGCTGGCGCAGACCAGCAAAGATCGCTATGTCAAAGGCGACAGCTATCAATGGGCAACCGCCAACGTGCGCCTGATTCAGGGCTTTACCGAAAACTTCGAGATGCAGTATGAAGGCAGCTATCAGTACATGGATCTGCGCCCGGAAGGTTACAACAGCCGCAACGCCGTCAGCGGCAACTTCTACAAACTCACTGTCGCCCCAACGCTGAAAGCCAGCGATGTGGGTGAATTCCTTAAACGCCCGGAAATCCGCCTGTTCGCCACCTGGATGGACTGGGATCACCGTCTGGACAAATATGCGAGCTCCGATGCCTTTGGCAGCGACGGCTTCAAGGCAGGCGGCGAATGGAACTTCGGCGTACAAATGGAAACCTGGTTCTGATGAAACGGCTCCTTCGGGAGCCATTTTTGCCGGTTAGTCCCACAAAAACGATAAAACAGAGGTTTTTATGGATTTTGCACAAATTTCCCGGTCGCTACTGCCGCTACTGGGAGGCAAGGACAATATTGCCAGCGCCGCGCACTGCGCGACACGCTTGCGTCTGGTGCTGGTGGAAGATGCCAAAGCGGACACTGCCGCGATTGGCAAAATTGATGGTGTAAAGGGATGCTTTCGTAACGCTGGTCAGTTGCAGATTATCTTCGGCACTGGCGTCGTGAATAAAGTTTACGCCGCGTTTATCGCCGAAGCCGGGATCAGCGAAACCAGCAAATCAGAAGCGGCAGATATTGCCGCGCGCAAGCTTAACCCGTTCCAGCGTATCGCCCGTTTGCTCTCCAACATTTTTGTGCCGATTATTCCGGCGATTGTCGCCTCCGGCCTGCTGATGGGCCTGCTGGGGATGGTGAAAACCTACGGCTGGGTCAGCGCCGACAACGCGCTTTATATCATGCTCGACATGTTCAGCTCGGCGGCGTTTATCATTCTGCCGATCCTGATTGGTTTTACTGCCGCACGCGAGTTTGGCGGTAACCCGTACCTTGGCGCTACGCTTGGCGGTATTCTGACCCACCCGGCGCTGACCAACGCCTGGGGCGTGGCTGCAGGCTTCCACACCATGAATTTCTTCGGCATCGAAGTGGCGATGATCGGCTACCAGGGCACGGTGTTCCCGGTGCTGCTGGCGGTGTGGTTTATGAGCCTGCTGGAAAAACAGCTGCGCCGGGTGATCCCGGATGCGCTGGATCTGATCCTCACGCCATTCCTGACGGTGATTATCTCCGGCTTTGTGGCGATGTTGATTATCGGCCCGGCGGGTCGCGCACTCGGCGACGGCATCTCCTTTGTGCTCAGTACGCTTATCACCCATGCCGGATGGCTGGCCGGTTTGCTGTTCGGCGGCTTGTATTCAGTGATTGTGATTACCGGTGTGCACCACAGCTTCCATGCTATTGAAGCCGGGCTTTTAGGTAACCCATCGATTGGCGTTAACTTCCTGCTGCCAATCTGGGCGATGGCAAACGTGGCGCAGGGCGGCGCGTGCCTGGCGGTATGGTTTAAAACCAAAGACGCGAAGATTAAGGCAATTACCCTGCCTTCGGCGTTCTCCGCCCTGCTCGGCATTACCGAGGCGGCAATTTTCGGTATCAACCTGCGCTTTATGAAACCGTTTATCGCCGCGCTTATCGGCGGCGCGGTTGGCGGCGCGTGGGTGGTGTCGGTGCATGTCTATATGACGGCGGTTGGCCTGACTGGCCTACCAGGGATGGCGATTGTGCAAGCCAGCTCGCTGCTGAATTATATTATCGGCATGGCTATCGCCTTTAGCGTCGCCTTTGTTATCTCTTACCTGCTGAAATACAAAACGGACTCTGAATAATGGCTTCACAACCGCTGCTGCCCGCCATTTTACAGGCGGTGATGAAAGGTCAACCGAAGGCGCTAAATGACAGCCATTACCCTGGCTGGCACCTGGCACCCACTACCGGGCTGCTCAACGATCCGAACGGGTTTATCCACTTTGCCGGGCGCTACCACCTGTTCTATCAGTGGAATGCGCTGGGTTGCCAGCACCAGCATAAGTGCTGGGCGCACTGGAGTTCAGAGGATTTAGTGCACTGGCAGCATGAACCTATCGCCTTGATGCCTGATGAAGAGTACGACCGCAGCGGTTGTTATTCCGGCAGCGCCGTAGATAACAACGGCGTACTGACGCTTTGTTATACCGGTAATGTCAAATTTGACGATGGCACACGCACCGCATGGCAGTGCCTGGCGGTGCAAAACAGCGCAGGTGGCTTCGACAAGCTCGGCCCGGCGATCCCCCTGCCGCACGGCTACACCGGCCACGTTCGCGACCCGAAGGTGTGGCGCCACGGCGATTATTGGTACATGGTGCTGGGTGCGCAGGACTTGCAATTGCAGGGCAAAGTTTTACTGCTGCGTTCCGAAAACCTGTGGAACTGGCAAAACCTGGGAGAAATCGCCGGTAGCGGGCTGGGCGGCTTGGGTGACGCGGGCTACATGTGGGAGTGCCCGGATATGTTCCCCCTTAACGGCAGTACCTTTCTGATTTGCTGCCCGCAAGGCGTGACGCGCGAAGAGAAGCGCTATCTGAACACCTACCCAAGTGCTTACTTAAGCGGTCAGTTCGACTACGCCAGTGCGAGCTACCAGCACGGCGAATTTCACGAACTGGATGCCGGGTTTGAGTTTTACGCCCCGCAAACCACGCTCAGCGCAGACGGACGCCGCTTGCTGGTGGGCTGGATGGGCGTGCCGGACGGCGAAGAAATGCGCCAGCCGACCGTTGCCTACGGCTGGATCCACCAGATGACCTGCTTGCGTGAACTGACGTCCCGCAACGGAAAGTTGTACCAGCAGCCCGTTAAGGAGTTGCAGGCACTGCGCGGTGAACAGCAGCACTATCACGGCGCGGCGCACAAGATGCCCACGCTAGACGCGCAACGCCTGGAGCTGGTGCTGGAAAGCGCGGGCGACGTGACGCTGAATTTCGCCGATACGCTGATCCTCGAATGGCATCATGACGAGCTGCGCCTTTCGCGCCGTAGCCTGGAGAACGGCGCATGGCTGTACCGTTACTGGAACGGATACGCGCATAAATTGCAGATCCTGTGCGACCACTCCAGCGTCGAGATCTTTATCAACGATGGTGAAGGCGTGATGAGCAGCCGCTACTTCCCGGACCATCCGGCGCAAATAACCCTGACGGGAGACGCAGAAGTGCAGGCCAGTTACTGGTCGTTACGTGCTTGCATGGTAGAATAAGTGCTTGTTTCCTTAACCGATGCACAACCGTGAGAAAAACAAAACGCGTTACCATCAGTGATATCGCCGCGCTGGCGGGTGTGTCGAAAGCCACCGCCAGCCTGGTGCTTAACGGCCGCGGCAAAGAGCTGCGCGTGGCGCAGGAGACGCGCGATCGCGTGCAGGCCATCGCCCAGCAGCATCATTATCAACCCAGCATTCATGCCCGCCTGCTGCGTGAAAACCGCAGCCACACGCTGGGGCTGGTGGTGCCGGAAATTACTAACTACGGTTTCGCCGTTTTTTCTCACGAGCTGGAAAACCTCTGCCGCGAAGCCGGTTTGCAGCTGCTTATCTCCTGTACCGACGAAAACGCCAGCCAGGAAACGGTGGTGGTCAACAACCTGGTCGCACGCCAGGTGGACGGGTTGATTGTTGCCTCCAGCATGCAAAACGACGCCGATTATGTGAAGCTCAGCGAGCAGTTGCCGGTGGTGCTGTTTGACCGCCATATCAATGACACGCAACTGCCTTTGGTGATCACCGATTCGCTGACGCCGACCGCCGATCTGGTCGAAAGGCTGGCGCGCGCCAACCCTGATGAAGTTTACTTTCTTGGCGGGCAACCGCGCCTGTCGCCAACGAAAGACCGCCTTGCCGGGTTTATGCAAGGGCTGGAGCGCGCGGGCGTTACTCCGCGCCCGGAGTGGATCATTCACGGTAATTATCATCCGAGCAGCGGTTACGAGATGTTTGCCGCTCTGTGCGCGAAACTGGGGCGCCCGCCTAAAGCGCTGTTCACCGCCGCTTGCGGCCTGCTGGAAGGGGTTTTGCGTTATATGAGCCAGCACCATTTGCTGGAGAGCGATATTCATATCGCCAGTTTCGACGATCACTATTTATATGATTCGCTGACGCTGCCGATTGATACGGTGGAGCAGAATGTCCCGCGCCTCGCGCAGGACTGCTTTGATATCATCACCCAGATGATAGAGGGCAATGAACCGGCTTCGCCGCAGCGCGTGTTGCCCGCAACCCTGCGCTTTCGCCACCCCGCGTCATAAGAATTATTCCCCCGCCGGCCCTCTCCTGTTTGCTCTATTTTTAATCATGCAGCCTTACTGGCGGCATCACTCAAACAGGAGAAAATAATGAGCACATCACTGTTCAGCAAAACCCCGTCAGTCGCGGTTATGGATAACCGTGGCCTGACAGTGCGTGAAATCGTATATCACCGTCATCCCGATGCGCCGGACACCACTGACGAACGCATTACCCGCCATCGGTTTGATGCACGCGGGTTCCAGGCTCGCAGCGCCGATCCGCGTCTGCACGATACCGGGCTGGCGAACTTTATCTGGCTAACGGATCTGAACGGCGATGTATTGCGTACTCAGAGCGTAGATGCAGGCATCACTATCAGCCTGAACGATGCCTGCGGGCGCCTGTTGACCTCGGCCAGTAATATTCGCACCGCTGACGACGGCGCTGAAGACCGAAGCCAGGTGGTAATCCGTCACTGGCAGTATGAAGACGCCTCAATGCCCGGACGCCCGCTTAGCGTGACTGAGCAGATGGCTGGCGAAGCAGCACGTATTGCGGAGCGCTTTATGTATGCGGGCAACACGGAGGCAGATCAGGCGCTGAATATCGCTGGCGTATGCGTTAGCCATTACGACCCGGCAGGTCTGCTTTCGATGAGCCGTGTTTCCCTGAGCGGCGTACCGCTTTCTGTCACCCGCCAGCTGCTGCCGGACGACGCACTGGCCGACTGGCAGGGCGCGGACGCCTCGGCGTGGAACGACCTGCTGGCGGGTGAAACCTACACCACAACCAGCACGGTAGACGCCGCCGGGAATGTCCTGACCACCACCGACGCGAAAGGCAATATCCAGCGCGTGGCGTTTGATGTGGCGGGTTTGCTGAAGGGCAGCTGGCTGACCATTAAGGGTGAAACAGAACAAGTCATCGTGAAATCCCTGACATACTCTGCTGCCGGACAGAAGCTGCGCGAGGAGCACGGCAACGGCGTGGTGACCACTTACAGCTATGAAGCTGAAACCCAGCGGCTGGTGGGTATTAAAACTGAACGCATTACAGCCGCAAAAGTGCTGCAGGACCTGCGCTACGAGTACGACCCGGTGGGCAACGTGCTGGTGATTACCAGCGATGCCGAGGAGACGCGTTTCTGGCGCAATCAGGAAGTCGTTCCCGAAAACTCCTACGCCTACGACAGCCTCTACCAGCTGGTCAGCGCCACCGGGCGCGAAATGGCCAATGCGGTGCAGCAGGGCAGCAACCGGCCTGATTTCACCTCCTTCGATAACGCCACCTACACGAACTATTCCCGCACTTACACCTACGACAACGCCGGTAATCTGACGAAAATTCAGCACAGCGCCCCGGCCTCCGGCAATAACTACACCACCAGCATCACCGTCTCCGACCGCAGCAACCGGGCGGTAATCAGCACACTCACAGAAAAACCGGCCGATGTGGAGGCGCTGTTCACCGCCGGTGGTCAGCAGAAATTGCTTTTACCGGGGCAGAACCTGCTGTGGACAGCGCGACAGGAACTGCAGAAAGTCACGCCCGTCACCCGCGACGGCGCAGCGGACGACAATGAAAGTTACCGTTACGACGCCAGCAGCCAGCGCATCGTGAAAGTGACTTCGCAACTGACCGGCAACAGCACACAGACGAAAAAGGTGATTTACCTGCCGGGGCTGGAACTGCGCAGCAGCAGCGCGGAAACCCTTCAGGTGATAACCGTCGGCGTAGCCGGACGCGCGCAGGTGCGGATACTGCACTGGGAAAGCGGTCAGCCTGCCGGAATTGCTAATGACCCGATTCGTTACAGCTACGACAATCTTACCGGCAGCAGCGCGCTGGAAGTGGACGGCAGCGGCGAACTTATCAGCCAGGAGGAGTATTACCCGTACGGCGGCACAGCGCTGTTTGCGGCCCGCAGCCAGCTGGAGGCGGATTACAAAATCCTCCGTTATTCCGGCAAAGAGCAGGACGCCACGGGGCTCTATTACTACGGTTACCGCTATTACCAGCCGTGGGCGGGGCGGTGGCTAAGCGCTGATCCGGCGGGTACAGTGGACGGGCTGAATCTGTTCAGGATGGTGCAAAATAATCCCGTGACGCTGGAGGACAACGATGGGTTGGCCCCCGGAAGGCGATTTATTTATTTTCCTTTTTTGGATGAAGCAAGGATTTTACGTTTGATGATGGAGAATAATGCGAGATGGGAGAGTTATAAGGCGGATTTAATCACTGTTCTCAAACCTGAGGACAGAGGAACATTTAGCGATATTGTAGAAACGTTCTTTGCACGCATACCCAATTACAACCAAGAACTTAAAGAGAGTATGTTGACTAATATCGCCCACAACCTTCAGGAGATGGAAGAAAATGACCATTTAATTATTAATTCTCATGGTTCCCCCACCACCGCATTTTTTTATGGCGAATCATCGGCAGGCTCGCTTCCACAAGCTTCTGCCGATCAGGTGGCACAAACGCTAATAAACGATTTCGGTCTGCCAGAAACGGCAAAAATAAAAGTTAGTGCTTGTTACAGCGCACAAGGAAAAGGCGACCAAATTGTCGTTGATCCTTTAATAACAAAAAGCAGAAAGGTTTATAAATTCATTGTAGAAAATAAAGGTCCATTTTCTTTATCCTTAGCTGGAAAGCTGGAAGAAAGACTAATTGAATTACAACTAAAAAGAGAGAAAGGAAATGTTTACGGCTATTTAGGAGAAACAATCACCTTCTCTAAACCCCATAAAAACATGATAATTTCAGAAAATGGAAAGTTGGTCAAAAAGAACACCAAAGGAAAACTTTCTGAATTTAAGAAAGATATTCCGATGCCAAATGAAGGTGAAAAAATTAAAAATATAAAAATAAAAAGAAGTCTAACGCGAACGAATGCGTTTGGAACGAATTCTGGGCAGCATTGATCGTTACGTTAATTAAAAAGAATGTATTATCGGCGCTCTGTCACTGGCCTCATAAAGCCGCTTTCGAAGGAGAAGCCTGCACAAGGCTTCTCTTTTTTACTGTTACACCTTTTTCTCATTCATAAGCATAACAACGGGCAAATGCGCTTTTCCCAATGACAAAATTAAGGCTACTTATTAAACGCCACGCCTCTGGCGGGTTGCTGCAATTTCCCCGGCGCCTGTAACGAACCACAGCTATTGGGCTGCGGGGCGTTTTCCATCACGCCGCGCACAAACTTCAGTTCATCATCGAAAGCGACGTTAACGACCCCGTTATGCGTGATGCCAGGGTAGGTCTTCCACTCCACTGCATTACCACCCGCGCAGAGCGCGGCGATGGCGGCGTACTGGTGATGTGGCGACAACGTGTGATCGGCAAGCCCGGTTGCGGTAAACAGCGGTGCGGGAAAAGTTTTCACCGGCATATCCGTTACCGCCAGCAATTTTGACTCCACCTGCTTTGTGCCGCCCACAAATACCGTGCCACCAGTGAGCTTTTCCCGTCGTTCGTAACGCCCCAGTTCCGGCATACAGGCCGTTCTGGCGAGCGCCAGCATCTTCGTGCCTTTATCCGTCACCCATTTTTCAGCAGCCGGTGCGCCGTCCGGCAACGAACCGCCAATGATGCGCAGAAGCGTAAAACGGGCGGGATCGCGCTGCCCTGGCCGCGCAGGCCCCGGTTTGATCGGACCGTCCGGAAAAGTGGCAACCACACCGGTGGCTATTGTCGCGCGCAGCTTGAGTTCCGGCGCGTAATCCGGCGCGAGCAGACTGGCACCGAGCGATGCACCGGAGCCTTGCGACTGGCCGCTAATCACCAGATTATTTGCTACCTGCGGCGAGCTGTTGAGCACAGCGCGCACGCTATCGAGCACCGAACGCCCTTCGGCTTCCCAGTTCATATACGGATGCGGGCCAGGCCCGCCTAGCCCCTGGTAATCGGTCCCGACAACGGCAAAACCCTGCTTTAGCCACTGGTTAATATAGTGCGCATCACGCGGAGTCGGGTTGGTCCAGGAAGGCGCGCAGCTATCGGCAACGCCCAGTGTTCCGTGCGCCCAGGCAACAAGTGGCCAGCCGCCTTTTGGCGCTTGCCCTTTTGGTAGCCACAGCGTACCGCTGACCGGCACGATGCCAGCATTCCAGCGTTTATCCTGCGAGGTGTAAAGAATGCGCGCGATCTGGCTGGCATCGGTAATGTCAGGCTGACCAGGAATCGGCTCTTCACGCAGCATCACGCCGGGTTTATCGGGTAACGCGCCATCCCAGATGTAAAACGGCGAAAGCGTTTGATCGCCGACCGCTGGCCCAACGGGCAACGCATTACTCCACGCATTTGCGCCGTTGACCCACATAGTAAGGGCGCAGATCGCATAGCTGAGATTGCGGCTAACTTTCACGATTTTCTCCATGGATAGCGGGACGTTAGCCGCCAGTAAACGGAGTTGCATGCAAGAATTCAAACACGAAAGTGTGAGTAATTTATTCATACATGTTGCCTTTTCCTCTGCTTTTGATTTAGATTTGTCTAAATTTAGAAAAAGCTAAAATACAATGACAAACCCGGATATCACCTTACTGCAAGCGCAGGCAGAAAAAGCCTCTGCCCTGCTTAAAGCGATGAGCAACCCGCATCGTTTACTGATCCTCTGCATGTTGTGCGACGCGCCCGGTACGTCCGCCGGGGAATTAAGCGCGATCACTGGTCTGAGCCCGTCAGCCACTTCGCAGCATCTGGCGCGGATGAAAGAGGAAGGTTTGATCGAAAGCCAGCGCCAGGCGCAGCGGGTGAACTACTTCATTAAAGCGCCAGCGATCCGAACGCTGGTCCATACACTGAAAACAATTTATTGCCCGGAGGCATAGCCATGCAATACACCCCTGTCAGCCCCAAAGAAGCCAGAGCACAACAGCAAAATGGCGCGCTGATTGTTGATATTCGCCAGGTGGATGAATTTCGTCGTGAACATTTGCCCGACGCGCTTTCCCTGCCGCTGGATGAGCTGCTGGCCGGGAAAAACGTGGCACACGTTTCGCCGGGACAAACGGTTATTTTCCATTGCCAGTCCGGCATGCGTACGCAGCAAAATGCCGAAGCGCTGGCGCGCGCAATGGCACCAGCAACTGTCATGATCCTCGAAGGCGGAATGAATAACTGGAAGCGCGAAAAGCTGTCGACCGTGCAGGATAAACGTCAGCCGCGCCCGCTGATGCAGCAGGTGCAGATTGTCGCAGGCAGCTTGATCCTGCTCGGTGTGGTGCTTGGTTTTGCGATTCACCCCAATTTCTTCCTGCTATCGGGTTTTGTCGGCGCAGGGCTGTTGTTTGCAGGATTAAGCGGCTGGTGCGGCATGGCGCTGCTGCTGGCGAAAATGCCGTGGAACCGCAGTTAGACAGGTTTGCGCCGCCAAAAGTGGGTAATTGCCCACACAGAAAGGTCCCTAGATAATAGCGCTTTCAAACGGAGAGTCATTGATGGACAAAAAACAGAATGAGATGAGCAAGTTTTTAAGCTACGTCTTACGCCATGAACCACAAGCAATTGGGTTGACGCTGGATGCGGAAGGCTGGGCGAATATCGACTCGCTGATTGCGGGCGCAGCGCTACAAGGTTATGCGTTTACCCACGAAATAATCCGCCAGATTGTCGACACCAGCGATAAAAAGCGCTTCACCTTATCTGCCGATGGTGCATCAATCCGCGCCGCGCAGGGACATTCCACCGCGCAGGTCAACATTTCCTATCAACCCAAAGCACCGCCAGAAACGCTTTATCACGGCACGGCAACCCGTTTCCTTGATGACATTCTGGCGCAGGGGCTCGAAGCAAAATCGCGCCAGTATGTGCACTTATCTGCGGATGAAGTCACAGCAACGGCAGTTGGGCAGCGCCATGGGAAACAGGTGGTATTGCGAATTAACGCAGGCGAGATGCAGACGCAGGGCTTTATTTTCTATCAAGCTGATAACGGCGTGTGGCTTACCGAATCTGTACCGCCGTTATTTATTGCGCAGTAAAAATCTCAACACCTGCCAATTATCCTCTGGGTCAAATGAGTGATATATTTCAGAGCCTAACCCCAAGGAGACGTCATGGCGGAATTTGATTCACTTGCGCAGGATCTGCTGGCGCAGGCAGATACTGACCAGCAGCGACAGCAAGAACGGGACCGGGTACTACTGGATCAGGTGCTGGAAATCTACGGTCAGAAATACGTGGCAGAGCAGTTAAAAAAAGCGGGTAAAACCGAGTGGAGCCGCGAATCGCTCAACCGCTGGGTCAACGGCAAAGGCAATCCGAGAACGTTCACCGCCGCTGAAGAAGCGCTGCTGCGCAGCTTGCTGCCCTCCCCACCCGCGCATCACCCGAACTATCGCTTTCGCTTTATCGATCTCTTCGCCGGTATCGGCGGTATTCGCAGCGGGTTTGAAGCCATTGGCGGGCAGTGCGTGTTTACCAGTGAATGGAATAAAAATGCGGTGCGCACCTATAAAGCCAACTGGTACAACGACCATGCCACGCACACCTTCAACCAGGATATTCGCGAAGTCACGCTGAGCGGCAACCCGAACGTTTCCGAAGCCGACGCCTATGCACACATCGCCGCGACTATTCCCGAGCATGATGTTCTGCTCGCGGGTTTCCCCTGCCAGCCCTTTAGCCTCGCGGGCGTCAGTAAAAAGAACGCCATGGGCCGCGCGCACGGGTTTGAGTGCGAAGCGCAAGGCACGCTGTTTTTCGATGTGGCACGCATTATCAAAGCCCGTCGCCCGGCCATCTTTGTGCTGGAAAATGTTAAAAATTTAAAGAGCCACGACAAAGGCAAAACCTTCAGCGTGATCATGAATACGCTGGATGAACTGGGCTACGACGTAGCTGACGCCGCGCTAAATGGCAAAGATGACCCGAAAATCATCGACGGCAAACACTTCTTACCCCAGCACCGCGAGCGCATTGTGCTGGTGGGTTTTCGCCGCGATTTAGACCTCGCCGACGGTTTTACCCTGCGCGATATCGACCGTTTTTATCCTACAAAACGGCCCGCATTCGGTGATCTGCTGGATCCCACCGTCGACAGCAAATATGTGCTGTCACATAAGTTGTGGGATTACCTCTATCGCTACGCGAAAAAACACGCGGCGAAAGGCAATGGTTTTGGCTTCGGGCTGGTTGATCCAACCCGTGCCGATAGCGTGGCGCGCACCCTTTCGGCGCGTTATCACAAAGATGGATCAGAAATCCTTATCGATCGCGGCTGGGATAAAGCGCTCGGCGAGGCCGATTTTGCCAATGCGGAAAATCAGGCACGTCGCCCGCGACGGCTGACACCACATGAATGCGCGCGCTTGATGGGGTTTGAAAAAGTGGGCGAAAAACCATTTCGTATTCCGGTTTCCGATACGCAAGCCTATCGCCAGTTTGGTAACTCGGTTGTCGTTCCCGTCTTTGCCGCCGTGGCCAAATTGCTGGAACCCCATATTGTTCTCGCCGTAAAACGGCGCAAAAAAATCTAAAACACTTTCCCGGCGCGCAAGGCGCCGGCACTTATTTAAGTCTTATTTAAGTGTTTAAAAAGTGATCATAAAGTTAATGCTGGCCAGGTCGATATTAGTGGTGCAATCCCGACTCTCTCACGGACTATGGCCATGCTAAAAAATATACGGGTTATTACAGGCATCATTATTGCTCTTTCAGTATTTTGTCTTCTTCAACTGGTTACTGGGGGTCTTTTCTACTCTGCGGTCAATAACGACAGGGTCAACTTTCAGAACACTGGCGTTTTGAACGCGCAGCAAGAAAATCTTGGCGACAGCGTGAACACGCTTATCAAAACGCGCGTTACCGTTACCCGCGTGGCGATCCGCTTTTTGAAAAACCAGCGCGATCCGGCGTCGCTGGTCAGCATTGAGAAGCTGCTCACTACGGCGGCAGATTCTCTGGGTAAGTCCGAAGGGTATTTCAACAACTACAAAAGCACACCGCGCGTTGCCGGGCAGGACGGCGCGTTAGCTGACGAAGTGGCGCAGAACGTTACCAAAATGCACGATGTGTTGCAGCAGTCGATTGCCTTCCTGCGCGCCAATAACTATGAAGCTTACGGCAACCTCGACGCGCAGCAAGCGCAGGATGATATGGATGCCAGCTACGCCAAATGGCGGGCGGAAAACAACACCTTCCTGCAAGCCGCCGCACAGCAAAACCAGAGCAGTTTTACCAGCATGCAGTGGACGCTGGGTGTGATTTTGTTGGTGGTGATTGCGGTGATGACCGTTATCTGGCTGGGTTTACAGCATTTGCTTCTGCGCCCGCTGCACAGCGTGATGGGGCATATTCGCGCCATCGCCGGTGGTGATTTAACGATGAGTATCTCGGCCGAAGGGCGTAACGAAATGAGCCAGCTCGCCGCTGGTTTACATGAAATGCAATCTTCGCTGGTGAAAACCGTTAGCGCAGTGCGTAACAGTTCCGATTCGATTTACACCGGGGCGAGCGAAATCTCCACCGGTAACAACGATCTCTCGTCGCGTACCGAGCAACAAGCCGCCTCGCTGGAAGAAACTGCTGCCAGCATGGAACAGTTAACCGCGACGGTGAAACAGAACACCGACAACGCCCGTCAGGCATCGCATCTGGCGAAAAACGCCTCCGATACCGCCGCGCGCGGTGGCGAAGTGGTGAACAATGTGGTGCGCACGATGAGCGAAATCTCTGATAGCTCGCAGCAAATCGCCCATATCACCAGCGTGATTGACGGTATCGCTTTCCAGACCAATATTCTCGCGCTCAACGCGGCAGTAGAAGCCGCTCGCGCTGGTGAACAAGGTCGTGGTTTTGCGGTGGTGGCCGGCGAAGTCCGTACCCTGGCAAGCCGCAGTGCGCAGGCGGCTAAAGAGATCAAAACCCTGATTGATAACTCAGTGAACCGGGTGAACTCAGGTACCACGCAGGTTGCAGAAGCGGGCGATACAATGAAAGAGATCGTCAATGCGGTTACGCGCGTGACGGATATTATGGGTGAAATCGCCTCCGCATCGGAAGAACAGAGCAAAGGGATCGAGCAGGTGAGCCTCGCGGTTTCGCAAATGGACAGCGTGACGCAGCAGAACGCCTCGCTGGTACAAGAATCCGCCGCCGCCTCCGCGGCACTGGAAGAGCAAGCCGAGCAGTTGCGTCAGGCGGTTGCCGTGTTCCGTGTTAACGGGCACAGCGCGCTGCAGAATGCTAAACCAGGCAAACCGCAAGCCACGCCGCTGCGCCCGTCTACTACGGCGACACATTCAAGCAGTGATAACAACTGGGAAACGTTCTAACACCCGCCAAAAGCCAGCGCGATATCCCTGTCGCGCTGGCTTTTCTTCATTTCACGATTGCGTTTTTAAGCCGGATAACACCACAACGCTGTGGCGGTGATTGTCTACAGCTTGACACTCTCCTGGGCTGCCTCGCTCTGTTTTGCCGTCTGCAAAAAGACCGTAAATTGCTGCCATTGCTGCTGGAGTGCGCTGATGTGGTTTTTCTCGATATCACGAATAAACGGCAGCGTTCCGCTACTGTCCACCGACTGGTTGAACTGCGTGAACCAGCTATCGCTGTCGCTGTTACTGGCGGTAATACTCAGCATGTGGTTGCGTACCGTCTGCGAATCATGCGTGCCCGCGCTCAGCTGCTCAATCGCTTGCTGGTGATAACTGGCTTGTGCTGTATCGCCCAGGCTTTGCGCCAGCGTCGACGCTTGCGCCAGCACCACGCGGTTCATCTGATCGGCCTGGTCGGCTTTTTCGGCAATAAAACCGGCGACAAACTCGCTGGCCGGCTGCTGATAATCAGCTGAGATGTACTTTGACACCACCTCATTCAGCTTCGCCTGAGTCATCGACAGATCCATCGCGCTGGTGGTGTAATCACCGCTCGCTTGCGGCGAAATGAGCGCCTGATGCAGCGCGGCAGCCATATCATCGGCGTTAACGGAAGAGTGCTGGAAAAAATCAATAAACTTCACCGCGTCACCCGCGCTTTGCGGATCGGCATAGAACTCGCTGGCGAGGCTTGGCCCACGGGAATACGTGGCCATGTTAGCATTGCGGACCGTCGCCATTGCCTGGGCCGTTTTTTCGCCCTCTTCTTTAGTCGGCGCAGTGTGCCCTTCCATGCCCTTCGCCAGCGCTTCTGCTGAAATGTTGACGGAAATGGAGCTTTCCGTGACGATCTCTTTTCCGGCAAAGATGATAGTTTTCGACTGACGTACCTCGGGCAACGTCTGCAACGCGGCAGCCGAACCGACATCCTGAATGCTCATATCTTCTCCATAAAATTGACGTTAATTAGTCGGTTATCGTCTGCAGAGCAGGAGGCTTTACTTTTTTGCGCAAAATTCACGCAAAACCACCATAAATTGGGGTGTAATCAGGTGAGTTTTAATAATGGGCGGAAAACCGCCCGGCAGGGGTTAATTGCGGGTTTGCACCCAAAACGCGTGGATCAGGCCTGGGAAATAACCCAGCAGTGTAAGCAGAATGTTAATGATAAATGCCCAACCAAAGCCTTTGCCAAGCAGTACGCCCAGCGGCGGCAGGATGATGGTAAAGACAACTCGCCAGAAACCCATATTAAGCCTCCTATGCAACGCAACGTCATTCCAGCTGATTGAAAAAACAATCCCTTAAAGATTAGCCACTTTGTCTGCACCTGCCACTTTCATTGGTTATGTTTACCCTCTTTTACGCTGTACCCTGGCGGGCGTTCAGGCTATGTTTATCTTCACAAACTCATTACAAAAGGAGCAAAACATGTTTTCTGTCGGCGATATTGTGCAGCCACGCATTGGCGGGCCAAAATTGAAAGTACTGGAAGTGCATCAGGATCAGATTGTCGCGGTTCCGGCCCACGACGAGCAGGCCGCAAAAATCACGCTGAAAGCGGAAGATGTCTCGCTGTATAAAGAAGACGGAGATTTTGGCGTCTGCTGATCGGCGGCGGTGGGCGTTCTCCCACCGCTTTAAACTTCATTTCCATTCAAAAAAACCGCATAAACAAGCAACTCAATTTTCAGCACTAAACACTGCCATTCACGCTTAACTAGCATAAAAAATGCTGCCCACTGTTTTATTTCCCCCCCGGAAGCATAGCGCGCTGAAACGTGGCTATTTGATACGTGCCAGTCAGCGCGCCACATCACATAGAAAATATAACTAATTGATAGTTAATACATTTAATAGCCAACCCAACAAAAATAATGAAATGCGTAAAATTCACGCAAACGCAGAGCACTTTATCCAACAAAGAAAAGAAAATAAAAATTTATCGCTAGTTGTTAGTTTCAATGCAGATAGATACTCTATCCACATCAAGCCAGCCGTTTAAAAACGCTAACACGACCGTTCATCAGCCTGTTTATTGATTATCAAGGAGCACCACCATGTTCTCTTCGCAGTCTCGCCTGCGTCACGCCGCTGCGGACACCTTTGCGATGGTTGTCTACTGTTCGGTAGTGAACATGCTGATTGAAATATTCCTCTCCGGAATGAGCTTTGAACAGTCACTTTCATCACGGCTGGTAGCGATCCCGGTGAACATTATTATTGCCTGGCCTTATGGCATGTACCGCGATGCATTTATGCGTTACGCCCGCCGTATTAGCCCGTCTGGCTGGATGAAAAATCTCGCAGATGTGCTGGCTTATGTGACCTTTCAGTCACCGGTATATGTCGCCATTTTGTGGAGTGTCGGTGCCGACTGGCACCAGATTGTCGCCGCAGTCAGCTCCAATATTGTGCTGTCGATGATGATGGGCGCGGTGTACGGTTACTTCCTCGATTATTGCCGCCGCCTGTTCCGGGTGAGCAACTACCATCAGGCTAAAGCCTGATGGCTGGCGGCAGTCTTTGGTCTGCCGCCTTTTAATGCGCTTCGCCAAATAACCCCGTAATAAACTTTTCCAGCGCCACGCGTGAGCTAAAACCGTGCGGAATGCCGTAATGCTCCTGCGCATCTCCGCCGAAATAGAGCGGGAAATTCTGATAGTGATCGCACAACTTGATGTCCGAGGCGGGCTCCGCAAGCGACGAACTGCGTTCTTTCAACGTGGGGTGAATCACCAGCGCCGTGCGTCCCATACGCGCTTCGCGGTTAACATATACATAATTTTCGCCACGGCGATAACCATAGGTTTTCGGCGTAGCCACATCCATGGTGAATCCCACTTTTTCCAGCACGCGCGCCACTTCATCGGGTCTTAAATACATAGATTTTCCTCGTCATCTTTCCAAAGCCTCGCCACCTTACATGACTGAGCATGGACCGTGACTCAGAAAATTCCACAAACGAACCTGAAAGGCGTGATTGCCGTCTGGCCTTGAAAATTATGGTCTAAACTAAAATTCACATCGAAAACGAGGGAGGATCCTATGTTTAACAGACCGAATCGCCGTGACGTAGATGAAGGTGTTGAGGATATTAACCACGATGTTAACCAGCTCGCTGATAGCCTCGAAGAAGTGCTGAAATCCTGGGGTAGCGACGCGAAAGACGAAGCCGAAAGCGCACGCCGTAAAGCCCAGGCGCTGCTCAAAGAGACCCGCGCGCGTCTGCATGGCCGCACTCGAGTACAACAAGCAGCAAGAGATGCCGTGGGTTGTGCCGATACGTTTGTGAAAGACAAACCCTGGTGCAGCGTTGGCGCTGCCGCCGCGGTCGGTATTTTTGTTGGCGCGCTACTGAGCTTGCGCCGCTAACAGATTTCCGCACGACCCAACCCCTGCCGGTTTCCCCCGCAGGGGTTTTTATTTGCCTGCACATCGCCCTTTTCTGTACAAAACGCGTACAAACCGCCCTTACCCATTGTTTCCATCCTTTGGGCAAAGCCTATGACAATTTCCTATATATTGTGTGGTTGCATCTTTAAATAACTACATATAGTATTCAAAACAGTAACACACACTAACTGACGCGAACCTTCGCGCCGTCGTCCCATTTTAAACGGAAATACGAACTATGCGCATTACCATTTACACTCGAAATGATTGTGTTCAGTGCCACGCCACCAAACGCGCGATGGAAAGCCGTGGCCTGGCGTTCGAAATGGTGAACGTTGACCACGTGCCGGAAGCGGCAGATGAGCTGCGTGCGATGGGCTTTCGTCAGTTACCGGTGGTCGTCGCCGGGGAAACAACATGGTCCGGTTTCCGCCCGGATATGATTAACCGCTTACACGCCGCACCGAGCGTTGCCAGCGCATGAGCACCCTCGTCTACTTCTCCAGCAGCTCGGAAAACACGCAGCGTTTTATCGCGCGTCTCGGGCTGCCGGCCGTGCGCATTCCGCTTAATGAGCGTGAACGGATCCAGGTAGACGAACCCTATATCCTGGTGGTGCCCAGTTATGGCGGCGGCGGTACGGCAGGCGCGGTTCCCCGCCAGGTGATCCGCTTTTTGAACGATCCACAAAACCGCGCATTGATTCGCGGCGTGATCGCCTCCGGCAACCGTAACTTCGGCGAAGCATTTGGTCGCGCAGGCGATGTGATATCGCAAAAATGCGCCGTGCCGTATCTGTATCGTTTTGAGCTAATGGGTACCCGGCAGGACATCGACAATGTGCGTAAAGGAGTGAGCGAATTTTGGCTACGACAACCGCAGAGCGCGTGATGCAATCCGCGCCCGATTTTCACGCGCTGAATGCGATGCTGAATCTTTATGACAAAGACGGCCGCATCCAGTTCGATAAAGACCGCGAGGCGGTGGATGCCTTTATGGCAACCCATGTGCGCCCAAATACCGTGACCTTTAACAGTCAGGATGAACGTCTGAACTGGCTAGTGGCGGAAGGTTATTACGACGACAGCGTGCTGGCCCGTTACGACCGCGCTTTCGTCGTCGACCTGATTGCCGATGCGCACGCCAACGGTTTCCGCTTCCAGACCTTTCTGGGCGCATGGAAGTTTTACACCAGCTACACGCTGAAAACCTTCGATGGCAAACGTTATCTTGAACATTTCGAAGATCGCGCCTGCATGGTGGCGCTGACGCTGGCGCAGGGCGATAAAGCGCTGGCGCGCCAGTTAACTACCGAGATCCTCTCTGGCCGTTTCCAGCCCGCGACACCAACATTCCTCAACTGCGGCAAACAACAGCGCGGCGAATTGGTCTCCTGCTTCCTGTTGCGCATTGAAGACAACATGGAATCGATTGGTCGCGCGGTGAATTCCGCGTTGCAGCTTTCCAAACGCGGCGGCGGCGTGGCATTTCTGCTCTCCAACCTGCGTGAAGCCGGCGCACCGATCAAGCGCATTGAAAACCAGTCTTCCGGGGTGATCCCGGTAATGAAAATGCTGGAAGATGCGTTTTCCTATGCCAACCAACTTGGCGCACGCCAGGGCGCAGGTGCGGTCTATCTGCATGCGCATCACCCGGATATTCTGCGTTTTCTTGATACCAAGCGCGAAAACGCCGACGAGAAAATCCGTATCAAAACCCTGTCGCTGGGCGTAGTGATCCCGGATATCACTTTTCGGCTGGCGAAAGAGAACGCCGAAATGGCGCTGTTCTCGCCTTATGATGTCGAGCGTTTATACGGCAAACCGTTCGGCGACGTTGCCATCAGCGAGATGTACGAGCAATTACTGGCCGACGATCGTGTGTGTAAAAGCTACATTAATGCCCGCGATTTCTTCCAGACGCTGGCGGAAATTCAGTTTGAATCTGGCTACCCGTACATCATGTTTGAAGACACGGTCAACCGCACCAACCCGATTGCCGGGCGCATTAACATGAGCAACCTGTGCTCGGAAATTTTGCAGGTTAACAGCGCCTCGACCTTTGATGAGAACCTTGATTACGCCGACACCGGGCGCGATATCTCCTGTAACCTTGGCTCGCTGAACATTGCGCACACCATGGATTCACCGGACTTTGGCCGCACGGTGGAAATCGCCATTCGCGGTTTAACCGCCGTATCGGATATGAGCCACATTCGCTCGGTGCCCTCAGTGGAAAACGGTAATGCCGCCTCGCACGCCATCGGGCTTGGACAGATGAACCTGCACGGTTATCTGGCGCGCGAAGGCATCGCCTACGGCAGCCCGGAAGGGCTCGATTTCACTAATTTCTATTTCTACACCATCACCTGGCATGCACTGCATACCTCGATGATGATCGCCCGTGAGCGCGGTCAACATTTTGCCGGTTTCCCGGCCTCGCGCTACGCCAGCGGCGAGTATTTCAACCAGTATCTGGAAAGTGACTGGCAACCAAAAACGGAAAAAGTGCGGGCGCTGTTTGAACGTGCTGGCATCACAATCCCACCCCGTGAGATGTGGCAACAACTGCGTGAGGATGTGATGCGCTACGGGATCTATAACCAGAATCTGCAGGCGGTGCCGCCCACCGGGTCGATTTCCTATATCAACCATGCGACATCGAGTATTCATCCGATTGTGTCGAAAATTGAGATCCGCAAGGAAGGTAAAACCGGGCGTGTTTACTACCCGGCGCCTTTTATGACCAACGACAACCTGGCACTGTACGAAGACGCCTACGAAATCGGGCCGGAAAAGATCATTGATACCTACGCCGAAGCCACGCGCCATGTGGATCAAGGGCTGTCGCTGACGCTGTTTTTTAAAGACACCGCCACCACCCGCGATATCAACAAAGCACAGATTTACGCCTGGAAAAAAGGCATCAAGTCGCTGTATTACATTCGCCTGCGCCAGCTTGCGCTGGAAGGCACCGAAATCCAGGGCTGCGTGTCCTGCGCGTTGTAAGGAGAAAAGGATGAGCCAACTATCACGCGTCAGCGCGGTTAACTGGAACAAAATCCAGGACGATAAAGACCTGGAAGTGTGGAACCGCCTGACCAGCAATTTTTGGTTGCCGGAAAAAGTGCCGCTGTCGAACGACATACCCGCCTGGCAAACCTTAAGCCCGGCAGAACAGCAGCTTACCATTCGTGTATTTACCGGGCTAACGCTGCTCGACACCATTCAAAACAGCGTGGGTGCGCCCGCGTTGATGGTGGATGCGCTAACACCGCACGAAGAAGCTGTATTGTCGAATATCAGCTTTATGGAAGCGGTACATGCCCGCTCTTACAGCTCTATTTTCTCTACGCTGTGCCAGACCAAAGATGTCGATGCAGCCTACAGCTGGAGCGAAGAGAACCCTGCCTTACAGCGCAAAGCGCAGCAGGTGTTGCAGTATTACCGCGCCGACGAACCGCTGAAGAAAAAAATCGCCAGCGTGTTTCTGGAATCGTTCCTGTTCTATTCCGGCTTCTGGCTACCGATGTATTGGTCGAGCCGAGGCAAGCTCACCAATACCGCCGATTTGATTCGTCTGATCATTCGCGATGAAGCGGTACACGGCTACTACATTGGTTATAAGTACCAGAAAGGACTGGAAAAAATGAGTGCAGAAAAACGCGAAGAGTTGAAAACCTTCGCGCTGGATCTGCTGATGGATCTCTACGATAACGAACTCCGTTACACCGACGATCTGTACGCCGATAGTGGCTGGGCCGAGGACGTGAAAGCGTTTCTCTGCTACAACGCCAACAAAGCGCTGATGAATCTCGGTTACGAGCCATTATTCCCGCCGGAAATGGCCGAAGTGAACCCGGCAATTTTGTCTGCGCTCTCGCCAAATGCCGATGAGAACCACGACTTTTTCTCCGGCTCCGGCTCGTCATATGTGATGGGTAAAGCCGTCGAAACCGAAGACGAAGACTGGAACTTCTGATCTTTTTTTCCTCTCCCATTCGGGAGAGGAATATTCCCATTAATATTGCATTTAAAATAACCCGCCACAAAAAAGGATATTGTTATTTCAATAATGTCCTGACGATTTCTCAGCACAATATCCATCCAGCTTCTACACTGTAATTGTTACGTCATTTTCATCTGAATCAGCTCTATTCAGGTGCGATCTCCCGATGAATTCTAAAAAAATCTCACCCGCCGCCAGCCCTTATTTCATGGGAAATGGCGGCAATTATTGCATCAGTAAATTCTCAAAGTCAGGGAATTCAGGGTTGTCTCAGATTCTGAGTATGCTAGGGTATAACCAGTCAATTATTCTCACCAGGTACGATATCGACACAATAAATAACAGGAACTTTATTATTGCATGGCAATTAAATTAGAAGTTAAAAACCTTTATAAGATATTTGGCGAGCATCCGCAGCGGGCTTTCAAATATATTGAAAAAGGGCTTTCGAAAGAACACATTCTGGAAAAAACGGGTCTGTCGCTTGGCGTTAAAGACGCCAGTCTGGCCATTGAAGAAGGCGAGATATTTGTCATCATGGGGTTATCCGGTTCGGGTAAATCCACTATGGTACGCCTTCTCAATCGCCTGATTGAACCCACCCGCGGACAGGTGCTGATTGACGGCGTGGATATCGCCAGAATATCAGACGCTGAATTACGCGAGGTGCGCAGGAAAAAGATTGCGATGGTTTTCCAGTCATTTGCGCTAATGCCCCATATGACGGTGCTGGATAATGCCGCTTTTGGCATGGAATTAGCCGGCATTCCGGCGCAAGCGCGCCAGGAAAAAGCGCTGGATGCGCTGCGCCAGGTTGGGCTGGAGAATTATGCGCACAGTTATCCGGATGAACTTTCTGGCGGTATGCGCCAGCGTGTTGGTCTGGCGCGCGCATTAGCCATCAATCCCGATATCTTATTAATGGATGAAGCTTTCTCCGCGCTCGATCCATTAATTCGCACCGAAATGCAGGATGAACTGGTAAAGCTTCAGGCAAAACACCAGCGCACCATTGTATTTATTTCCCACGATCTGGATGAAGCGATGCGTATTGGCGACAGAATTGCCATTATGCAAAACGGTGAAGTGGTGCAGGTCGGCACGCCGGATGAAATATTGAATAATCCGGCCAATGATTATGTGCGAACCTTCTTCCGTGGTGTGGATATTAGCCAGGTATTTAGTGCCAAAGATATTGCGCGTCGAACCCCGGTGGGGCTGATTCGCAAAACGCCTGGCTTCGGCCCGCGTTCAGCGCTGAAATTGTTGCAGGATGAAGATCGTGAATTCGGTTATGTGATTGAACGCGGCAATAAATTTGTCGGCGTTGTCTCTATCGACTCCCTGAAAGAGGCGCTCGGCCAAAGCCAGGGGATCGAGGCGGCGTTAATTGACGTCCCACTTGCGGTGGATGCCGAAACGCCGCTCAGCGAGTTGCTCTCGCACGTCGGGCAGGCGCCCTGTGCCGTGCCGGTGGTGGGTGAAGAGCAACAGTACGTGGGCATCATCTCCAAAAGGATGCTGCTGCAAGCTTTAGATCGCGAGGGGGCAAACCATGGCTGATCAAAACAACCCGTGGGATAGCGCACCTGCAACCGACAACGCCGTGCAGTCTGCGGATGCATGGGGCGGCGGTAGTAGCGCGCCAACCGATGGCAGCAGCGCAGACTGGCTGCACAGCGCACCAGCGCCCGCACCGGAACATTTCAATATTATGGACCCGTTCCATAAAACGCTGATCCCGCTTGATAGCTGGGTAACACAGGCGATCGACTGGGTGGTGATGCACTTCCGCCCGCTGTTTCAGGGCATTCGCGTGCCGGTAGATTATATTCTCAGCGCGTTTCAGCAGATGCTGCTGGGCATGCCTGCGCCGGTGGCGATTATTCTTTTCTCGCTGATCGCCTGGCAGATGAGTAGCGCCGGAATGGGTATTGCCACGCTGGTGTCGCTGATTGCCATTGGCGCCATCGGTGCCTGGTCGCAGGCGATGGTGACATTAGCGCTGGTGCTGACCGCCCTGCTGTTCTGCGTGGTGATCGGCTTGCCGATGGGGATCTGGCTGGCCCGTAGCCAGCGCGCGGCGAAAATCGTTCGCCCGCTGTTGGATGCGATGCAGACCACCCCGGCATTTGTCTATCTGGTGCCGATTGTGATGTTGTTTGGTATCGGCAACGTGCCGGGCGTGGTGGTGACAATCATCTTCGCCCTGCCGCCGGTGGTGCGTCTGACCATTCTCGGCATTAACCAGGTGCCAGCCGATTTGATAGAAGCCTCGCGCTCATTTGGCGCAAGCCCGCGCCAAATGTTGTTTAAAGTACAGTTACCGCTGGCCATGCCTACCATTATGGCGGGAATTAACCAGACGTTGATGCTTGCCCTCTCCATGGTAGTGATCGCCTCGATGATCGCCGTTGGCGGGCTTGGTCAGATGGTACTGCGCGGAATCGGCCGCCTTGATATGGGGCTTGCCACCGTGGGTGGCGTGGGGATTGTTATTCTCGCCATCATTCTCGACCGCCTGACGCAGGCTGTCGGTCGCGATTCCCGCAGTCGCGGTAATCGCCGCTGGTATCAAACCGGCCCGCTGGGTCTGCTGACCCGCCCTTTCGCTAAATAATCTGTCGCCCGGCAACCTTGCCGGGTAGCAGTATCCCACCTGAACAATAAGGAACAACGATGCGACATAGCGTACTTTTTGCCACAGCGTTTGCCACCCTTGTCTCTACCAGTGCATTTGCTGCGGATGCAGAACTGCCAGGCAAAGGCATTACCGTGAAGCCTTTTCAAAGCACTATCGCCGAAGAGAGCTTCCAGACATTGCTGGTGAGCCGCGCCCTTGAAAAACTCGGTTATACCGTGAACACCCCGGACGAAGTGGATTACAACGTGGGTTACACCTCAATGGCAGCAGGTGATGTCACCTTTACCGCCGTCAACTGGCAACCGCTGCATGACGACATGTATGCCGCCGCCGGGGGCGACAAAAAATTCTACCGTGAAGGCACCTATGTCACCGGCGCGGCGCAGGGGTATTTGATCGATAAGAAGACCGCCGAGAAATATCACATCACCAACATTGAGCAGCTAAAAGATCCAAAAATCGCCAAACTGTTTGACGGTAATGGCGACGGGAAAGCCGACATGATGGGTTGCTCACCGGGCTGGGGCTGTGAAGCGGTGATTAACCACCAGCATCAGGCTTACGGCCTTGAAAACACCGTCACCGTTAACCACGGGAACTACTCAGCGATGATGGCAGATACCATCACCCGCTTCAAAGAAGGCAAACCGGTGCTCTATTACACCTGGACGCCTTACTGGGTCAGCGATGTGCTGAAACCGGGTAAAGATGTGGTGTGGCTGCAAGTCCCGTTCTCTTCCCTGCCAGGGGAACAGAAAGATATTGATACCAAGCTGCCAAACGGCATGAACTACGGTTTCCCGGTGAACACCATGCATATTGTTGCCAACAAAGCCTGGGCCGAGAAAAACCCGGCGGCGGCGAAACTTTTCGCCGTGATGAAACTGCCGCTGGCCGACATCAATGCGGAGAACGCCATGATGCATGCGGGCAAATCGTCTGAAGCGGATATTCAGGGTCACGTTGATGGCTGGATCAAAGCTCACCAGCAGCAATTCGACGGCTGGATCAAAGAGGCCCTTGCCGCACAGAAATAACCTGTTGCGCTAAGCCTTCCCAAAGCGCCATCGGTTTTTGCCGATGGCGCTTTTGCTTATTCAGGCAGTACCTGTTCGCCTGTTCGCCTGTTCGCCTGTTCGCCTGTTCGCCTGTTCGCCTGTTCGCCTGTTCGCCTGTTCGCCTGTTCGCCTGTTCGCCTGTTCGCCTGTTCGCCTGTTCGCCTGGCAGGATACGCAACAGCACGTTCCGACACGTGTTCTTCCTCACAAAATTCAATCTATTGGCTATCATGAGGGTCTGGAAAAACATACCTGACTCACAACGCCAATGACCACACCGAACCAGGGCCTTAGCCCGGCGCTGATTGCGCTAATGTCCGTTGCCACCGGCCTCGCCGTTGCCAGCAACTACTACGCGCAACCGCTCCTCGATACTATCGCCCACGCCTTTTCACTCACGCCCAACCAGGCTGGATTTATCGTCACCGCCGCCCAGCTTGGCTACGCCGCCGGGCTGTTATTTCTCGTGCCGCTTGGCGATATGTTCGAACGACGTTCGCTGATTGTGCTGATGACGCTGCTGTCGGCAGGCGGCATGCTGATCACCGCCAGTAGTTCGTCGCTCGGGCTGATGATCCTCGGCACCGCACTGACCGGGCTGTTTTCCGTGGTGGCACAAATTCTCGTACCGTTGGCCGCCACGCTGGCAACCCCGGACAAACGCGGCAAAGTGGTGGGCACGATTATGAGCGGTCTGCTGCTCGGCATTTTGCTGGCGCGCACCGTTGCCGGATTGCTGGCAAGCCTCGGCGGTTGGCGCACGGTTTACTGGGTCGCCAGCGTGTTAATGGTCCTGATGGCGCTGGCGCTGTGGCGCGGGCTACCGAAACTCAAACAAGAAAATCACCTTAATTACCTGCAACTGCTTGGCTCGGTATTTGGCCTGTTTGCTGGCGACAAACTGTTACGTACCCGGGCAATGCTTGGCTGCTTGAGCTTTGCTAACTTCAGCATTTTGTGGACGTCAATGGCGTTTTTGCTGGCCTCACCGCCGTTTCAATTCTCCGAAGCGACGATTGGTTTGTTTGGCCTGGTGGGCGCAGCAGGCGCACTCGGCGCGCGGCAAGCCGGTGGGCTGGCGGATCGGGGACATTCCCATCTCACCACCACCGGAGGTCTGATTCTGTTGCTGCTCTCCTGGGTGGCTATCTGGCTTGGACACAGCTCGGTTATCGCATTGATTATTGGCATTATCGTGCTGGATCTCACCGTACAGGGAGTGCATATCACCAACCAGACGGTTATCTATCGCGTTAAACCGGACGCACGAAACCGTCTGACCGCCGGGTATATGACCAGCTATTTTATTGGCGGCGCGGCAGGCTCGCTGATCTCCGCCTCCGCCTGGCAACACGCAGGCTGGACGGGGGTTTGCCTGGCGGGTAGCGTTCTGGCGCTGCTGAATCTGCTGGTTTGGTGGCGAGGATTTCACCGCCAGGAGGCGGCAATGTAAGCAACCACCCACGTTTGCACGTTTCGGAGGAACACCGGGGTGTTAACGAGTCCCTCAGTCTGTTAAGGTTATGGGACTTGTTTATCCCGGTTATATTAACGTGGGTGATATATAACAAACATTATGGATATGGATAGTTCAGTAACCGCAACAAAGAGCACGTCTGACCAGAGCGCGACCTTTATGGAAGGTATCAAAGACAGCCTTCCCATCGTTTTGAGCTACGTCCCCGTTGCGTTTGCCTTTGGCATGAATGCCGCCAAACTCGGTTTTACCCCACTCGAAAGCGTTTTCTTCTCCTGCATTATTTATGCGGGTGCCAGCCAGTTCGTCATCACCACCATGCTTGCTGCGGGTAGCGCATTATGGGTTGCCGCGCTGACTGTGATGGCCATGGATGTTCGCCACGTGCTTTATGGCCCGTCGCTACGCAGCCGTATTCTGCAACCGCTCAAAAACCGCAAAACTGCCGTCTGGGCTTTTGGTCTGACGGATGAGGTATTTGCCGCCGCCACGGCTAAGCTGGTGCGTGACAACCGCCGCTGGAGCGAAAACTGGATGATTGGCATCGCCCTATTCTCGTGGCTTTCATGGGTAGCGGGCACCGTGCTGGGCGCGTTTTCCGGCGACGGACTGCTGGAAGGTTATCCAGCGGTGGAATCGGCGTTAGGGTTTATGTTGCCCGCGCTGTTTATGAGCTTCCTGCTGGCCTCGTTCCAGCGTCGTCAGATAAGTGCCGTCACGGCGGCGCTGCTCGGCGCGCTGGCGGGCGTTACGCTGTTTTCCATTCCTGCTGCAATTCTGGCCGGGATTTTCGCTGGCTGTCTCGCCGCGCTGGTACAGGCGTTTTATCAAGGAGCACCTGATGCGCAATGAGGTGCTGCTACTCGGCCTGCTGGTGGGCTGCGTTAATTTTTTATTCCGTTATCTTCCGTTGCGTCTCCGCACCGGGCAGACGCGCCCGACGAAACGCGGCGTGAGCAGTGTGTTTTTGGACACCATTGGCATTGCGTCTATCTGTGCGTTGCTGGTGGTCTCCTGCGTGCCGGAAATCACCGCCGACAGCCGCCGCCTGTTGCCAACGCTTGCCGGTTTCGCCGTGCTCGGCGTGAGCTTCTGGAAAACACGCAGCATAATTATCCCCACGCTACTGAGCGCTTTCGCGTACGGAATCGTCTGGAAACTCCTGGCAGATGTATAGATAAGGCAAATTTATTACTACAAATAATACATTTACTTTATTTGTCACTGTCGTTACTATATCGACTGCAATTAATGAGGTCATACCCAAATGGATAGTTCGTTTACGCCCATTGAACAAATGCTTAAGTTTCGCGCCAGCCGCTATGAAGATTTCCCGTTTCAGGAAATTCTGTTGACTCGCCTGTGTATGCATATGCAGGGCAAGCTGCTGGAAAACCGCAATAAGATGCTGAAAGCGCAGGGCATTAACGAGACGTTGTTTATGGCGCTGATTACGCTGGAATCCCAGGAAAATCATAGTATTCAGCCGTCAGAGCTGAGTAGCGCGCTGGGGTCATCCCGCACCAATGCGACACGCATTGCCGATGAGCTGGAAAAGCGCGGCTGGATTGAGCGTCGCGAAAGTGATAACGATCGCCGCTGTCTGCACCTGCAACTGACCGATAAAGGTCATGAGTTCCTGCGCCAGGTTCTGCCCCCGCAGCATAACTGCCTGCATCAACTCTGGTCTTCGCTGAGCGTTAGCGAAAAAGATCAGCTTGAGCATATCACCCGAAAACTCCTGACGCGTCTCGACCAGATGGAAGAGGACGACGTCATTCTCGAGGCGTTGCGCTAACGCGATAAGACGCTCGAATATCCAGGATATAAGAATACTGAAAAGCCGGTATCTACTGGCTTTTTTGGCAAAAACAGGCCGGCGTTTGCCGGGATGAAAATAAGAAGATCGTGGAGAAAAGCATGAGCGCAAATGCGGAGAGCCAAACCCCGCAGCAACCGGTCAAAAAGAAAGGCAAACGTAAAAGTACCCTTCTTCTACTGACCTTGCTCTTTATTGTTATTGCCGTGGCATACGGGATTTATTGGTTTTTGGTACTGCGTCACTTCGAGGAAACCGATGACGCGTACGTGGCAGGGAACCAGGTACAAATTATGGCGCAGGTGTCTGGCAGCGTGACGAAAGTCTGGGCTGACAACACCGATTTTGTAAAACAGGGCGATGTGCTGGTGACGCTGGACGCGACAGATGCACAGCAGGCGTTTGAAAAAGCGCAAACCGCGCTGGCAAGCAGCGTTCGCCAAACCCGCCAGTCAATCATCAACAGCAAACAGTTGCAGGCAAGCATTGAGCTGAAAAAAACCGCCCTCGCCCAGGCGCAGAGCGATTTTAACCGCCGCGTGCCGCTCGGCAGTGCCAACCTGATTGGTCGTGAAGAGCTGCAACACGCCCGTGACGCCGTGGCCAGCGCACAAGCAGAGCTGGATGTCGCCATTCAGCAATACAACGCTAACCAGGCCATCGTGCTCGACACTCGTCTGGAAGATCAGCCCGCGGTAAAACAGGCCGCGACCGAAGTTCGCAATAGCTGGCTGGCACTGCAACGGACTAAAATCGTCAGCCCAATCACCGGCTATGTTTCCCGCCGCGCCGTACAGCCTGGCGCGCAGATCACCACATCAACCGCGCTGATGGCGGTCGTTCCGGCCAGCAATCTGTGGGTGGATGCAAATTTCAAAGAGACTCAACTCGCGCATATGCGTATTGGTCAGAGTGCCACCATTATCAGCGACATTTACGGTGATGATGTGAAGTACACCGGTAAAATCGTTGGCCTGGATATGGGCACCGGCAGTGCCTTCTCGCTGCTGCCTGCGCAAAATGCCACCGGTAACTGGATCAAAGTGGTTCAGCGTCTGCCGGTACGTATTGAGCTGGATGCAAAACAGCTTGCCGATCATCCGTTGCGTATTGGCCTTTCCACGCTGGTAAAAGTGGATACCGCCGATCGCGAAGGCCAGATACTGGCAAGCCAGGTGCGCACCAGCCCGGCCTATGAAAGCAACGCTCGGGAAATTAGCCTTGAGCCGGTCAACACGTTGATCGAAAACATCGTGAAAGCCAACGCCGGTTAATCTGAGGTGAGTGCAATGCAACAGAAACCGCTGGAAGGCGCGCAACTGGTCATTATGACCATTGCGTTGTCGCTTGCGACCTTCATGCAGGTGCTGGACTCGACCATCGCTAACGTTGCTATTCCGACTATTGCCGGTAACCTTGGCTCCTCGCTGAGCCAGGGTACGTGGGTGATCACCTCGTTCGGGGTGGCGAACGCCATTTCGATTCCGATCACCGGCTGGCTGGCGAAACGCGTTGGGGAAGTGAAGCTGTTTCTCTGGTCTACCGTCGCCTTCGCTATCGCCTCCTGGGCATGCGGCGTGTCCAATAGCCTGGGGATGCTTATCTTCTTTCGCGTGATCCAGGGGATTGTCGCTGGACCGCTGATTCCGCTGTCACAGAGTTTATTGCTTAGCAACTACCCGCCCGCGAAGCGCTCTATCGCGCTGGCGCTGTGGTCAATGACGGTGATCGTCGCGCCGATTTGTGGGCCGATCCTCGGCGGTTATATCAGTGATAACTATCACTGGGGTTGGATCTTCTTTATCAACGTGCCGATCGGTGCGCTGGTGGTGTTGCTCACATTACAAAGCCTGCGTGGGCGCGAAACGCGTACCGAACAGCGGCGCATTGATGGCGTAGGGCTGGCACTGCTGGTCATCGGTATCGGTAGTCTGCAAGTGATGCTCGATCAGGGCAAAGAGCTGGACTGGTTTAATTCGACGGAGATCGTCGTGCTGACGATTGTCGCCGTGGTGTCGATAAGCTTCCTGGTGGTGTGGGAGTTGACCGACGATAACCCGATAGTTGATCTGTCGCTGTTTAAGTCGCGCAACTTTACCATCGGCTGTTTGTGTATCAGCCTTGCCTATATGCTCTACTTCGGCGCGATTGTATTGCTGCCGCAGTTATTGCAGGAGGTGTATGGCTATACCGCGACCTGGGCGGGGCTGGCTTCCGCGCCGGTTGGCGTGATCCCGGTACTGCTGTCGCCAATTATCGGCCGCTTCGCGCATAAGCTGGATATGCGCCGTCTGGTGACGTTCAGCTTTATCATGTACGCGGTGTGCTTCTACTGGCGCGCGTATACCTTCGAGCCGGGCATGGATTTTGGCGCTTCGGCGTGGCCTCAGTTCATTCAGGGTTTTGCGGTGGCGTGCTTCTTTATGCCGCTGACAACCATCACCCTTTCCGGTTTGCCGCCGGAACGGCTGGCAGCGGCGTCGAGCCTGTCGAACTTCGCGCGTACGCTGGCGGGCTCCATCGGCACCTCGATCACCACTACGCTATGGACTAACCGGGAATCGCTGCACCATGCGCAGCTTACGGAGTCGGTAAATCCGTACAATCCGAACTCGCAGGAAATCTATAACCAGTTGCAGGGGATGGGCATGTCGCAGCAACAGGCTTCAGGCTGGATAGCGACCCAGATAACCAACCAGGGGTTGATTATCTCCGCCAACGAGATTTTCTGGTTCTCTGCGGGGGTGTTCCTGCTCTTGCTGGGGCTGGTGTGGTTTGCCAAACCGCCATTTGGCGCGGGTGGTGGCGGCGGCGCGCATTAACCTGAAAAGCAAATCGCCTCCTGAAGGGAGGCGATTTTTTAACTGCTTTCTTTACTTCTCAATGCCGAGGACTTCCAGCGTCATCACGGAAGTCACGCCGGGTGGCACCGCGCCAGGTATACCTTCCTCGCCATAAGCCAACTCAAACGGAACATAAATCTTCATCCGACCGCCAACAACCAGCTTTTTCACACCAGTTCGCATCACCAGCGGTAATTCGCTCACCCGAGCCGTATTGACCTCACCCTGCGCCAGAACTTGCCCGGAACTGACCTTTTCATCCACTTTGAAACGGATGACATCGGTATCGCCAATAGCGGCACCCGGCCCACGTTTTTCAACCAAATAGACCACGCCATTATCCGCTCGCACCGCGCCCTTTAGCTTCGCCGCATCGGCCAGCAACTGCTGCCCTTGTTTCTTGTTCCGTGCTATGTCGCGTTGCCGCGCATCGTCTACCTGCTTGTTGAGCGTGCTGAGGACCTTTTCAAGGTCAGCATTCGGCATTTGCAGACTGCCCGCAAATTTATCCTGCAGGCCTTGTAGAAAAGCCTGCGGCATAAATTGTTGCCCAATGTCTTTCAGCGTTTCGCTTTCCAACTGAACTTTTGCCGCAAACCAGACACCCCAGGCATAGTTCACGCGCGCAAGCTCAGACTTATCCGCCGCCAGCGAGAATGCCGGTGAATTCGCTTTACTCGCCTCATTTTCCGCAGTAGGTGCCGCACTCTTCGCAGCAGCGAGCTGCTGTTCCATTTGCGCCTTCTCTTCGCCGCTCTGTTTTAATTTCGCTTCCAGCACGGCGATGCGTGATGCCTGATCTACGGTTTGTTTGGTAGCGGCAGCAAGCTGACCGGCTATTTCATCGCGCTTTTTATTCGCATCGGTAAGCTGCGTTTGCTGATCTGCGGTTTGTTTGGTGGCGTCAGCGAGCTGGCTGGTTATCTCGTCGCGCTTTTTATTCGCGTCGGCAAGCTGTGTTTGCTGTTCTGCGGTTTTCGTAGCTGCCTGTTGCAGCTTCGCGCTGAGCTCGGCACCCTGCTTTTTCGCTTCCGCCAGCAGTTGTTCCGCCTGCGCTTTCTCTTCGCTGCGCTGTTTCAGCGTCGCTTCCAGTGTGGCGATGTGCGATGCCTGTTTCGTGGCAGCAGCGAGCTGGCTGGTTATCTCGTCGCGTTTTTTATTCGCATCGGTAAGCTGCTTTTCCTGTTCTGCAGTCTTCGTGGCCGCCTGTTGCAGCTTCGCGCTGAGCTCCGCCCCCTGCTTTTTCGCTTCCGCCAGTTGCTGTTCCGCCTGCGCTTTCTCTTCGCTGCGCTGTTTCAGCGTTGCTTCCAGTGTGGCAATGTGCGATGTCTGCCCCCCAGCCTGTTTCATGGCGGCAGCGAGCTGGCTGGTTATCTCGTCGCGTTTTTTATTCGCATCGGTAAGCTGCTTTTCCTGTTCTGCGGTTTTCGTGGCCGCCTGTTGCAGCTTCGCGCTGAGCTCTGCACTCTGCTTTTTCGCTTCCGCCAGTTGCTGTTCCGCCTGCGCTTCCTCTTCGCTGCGCTGCTGCAACGCATCTTTCAACGTCGTAATACGCTGAGCCTGCTCACTCATCTTTTTCGCGGCAGCATCAATGTAATTATTTGCCTCTTCGCGCTTGTTATTCACTGCGGCAAGTTGCTTCTCGCTGGCCTGGAGCTGTTGTTGTAGCTGTTTGTTTTCACTGCTACTGACCGGGAGCTGCTGCTGTCGTTGTTTGTTATCGTTGCCTGCGTTATTTTTTGGCTGCACGGGCGTCGCTGGGGTCTGCTTTTTCCGCAGAGCTTCTGTTTCACGCCGTGATTCCATGAGCTTGCGTTTCAGAGATCTGATTTCTTGCTCACTCGTCTCTTTTTTTTGTGCAGCCTGCTGTTTAACAGCAGCATGTGACGAAGGCGTAGCAACCGAACCTGCATTTCCATGATCAGCCGTAAACGGAGACTGCGGCTCGGCTGAGATTATGTGCTCCTCGTTTAGGCGTTCGAGTAATGAGGCAGGCTCAGCGCGGGTGGCTGAGGATGATATAGCCGATAACAGCACAGCAGATGAATAAAGTAGTTTTCTCATAACTGTTTCAGGGCATTTGCGCGACTGGACATATTAGTGAATACCGCGCTGCGCACGCGCGAGCAAACAACTTCAATCTTACTATCAATTTCGGATTTCATTATTTCTGCAGAATTTTTATCAATTATCGGTCGATTTCGCTTGTAGACTTCATAGCTTTTATTAATCGTATTAAATTGCTGTTTGTAGGTTTCAAATGCGGAGTTATCCAGACCTTTTAATGCAGTCAGAAGCTCGTAACATTGCTGCGCCTGCTGTTTCTGCGGAGCATCCTTTACCACGGAGGGCACCGTTGATTTAACACAACCCGTTAATGTAAAGGGCAAAACGAAGGAGAGACATAAAAGATAAGAGTGTGAACGCCGCATAATATCCTCATCACTTAGGCATATTATTTCACTGAATTACATTCAGTTAATAAATAAATTAAACGTGAAATATCCGTCAAATAACAACAGGGGTGAAAACTATCATGCTGAGATTTAAATAACAACAAGAAGCCCTATAGTTGCAATGGATATTATTGACGCATTATCATTTCATTATAAATAATGAAATATAATATTTTCACTGAATGAATAGAATACAGAAGGCGTGCGGATAAAATAATAATGCCGCCTTCTGGGCAGAAAGGCGGCATGGGAAACTAGATGTGCAGTTCCTGCAATTTCTCTTTCGGCAGGGCGAGTTCTTCGTTGCTGTTAACGCGAACATCGCGATCGAGGATGTGACGCGCGATTTCTTGCGCTTCTTCCAGAGAGTGCATTTGGTATGTCCCGCACTGATAGATGTTCAGTTCCGGGATCTGATTCTGCTCTTTTACTTTCAGAACATCTGTCATCGCCGCTTTCCAGGCATCGGCAACGCGCTGCTCATCCGGCGTACCGATCAGGCTCATGTAGAAACCGGTGCGGCAACCCATCGGAGAGATGTCGATGATCTCAACGCCGTTGCCGTTGAGGTGGTTACGCATAAAACCGGCGAACAGGTGCTCAAGTGTATGGATACCTTTTTCCGGCATCACTTCTTTGTTCGGTACGCAGAAACGCAGGTCGAATACGGTAATGGTGTCGCCGTGCGGCGTGTCCATAGTCTTGGCAACACGGACTGCTGGCGCTTCCATACGGGTATGATCGACAGTGAAGCTATCCAATAATGGCATTTAGTCACCTCCGACAGTGATTTTTTAAAAATAAAATGAACTCTTTTTTCCCGTGCGAGTCTGAGTATATGAAAGACGCGCATTTGTTATCATCATCCCTGAACTTCAGAGATGAAATTTTGGCCACAGAGATGTGGCCTTTTTCTTTTGTATCAGGCGTGGCGCGCGAGTAACGCCTCGAATGACTCCGTATCCCCGGCTTCAACCTCGGCCTGACGCGCCAGCGACGCTTTGCACTCGGCGATAAAATCTTCCTCGAGCAAAATTTCCAATGGCTCTTCACGCAGCTGCGAGCGGTACTGGTCGCCCAGCGCTTTTCCCGTGCCGCCAATACCATTATCAATCATTGACCGCAGAATGCGCGCAGAGAATGTCAATTCCGGATCGTCAAAGCTGGCAACCAACTGGTCGCACACTTTTTCGTACTCTTTGCCACCGTACACGCCATCCAGCGTCTGCGCTACTCGTTTCAAATCGCTAAACAGATCCTTACCTACCTGAGCAAGCGGGAACTGTGCGGTTTCGCAGCCAATGCCGAGCGTCAAACCGGGTTTACGCCCTTCCAGTATCACGCGATTCCAGTTAGTACGGGTGCACAGCAGCTCATCGCTGCTCATTTCCGGCGCATCAGCCAACACGCACCAGACCATAAACAGATCGAGGAAACGCACCTGCTGCTCATCAACGCCAATAGCGGTGAACGGGTTGATATCCAGAGAACGAACTTCGATGTACTCAATCCCGCCACGTAGCAATGCATCCGATGGCGTTTCGCCACTGCGAGTCACACGTTTCGGGCGAATCGGTGCATATAGCTCGTTTTCAATCTGCAGAATATTGGTGTTGATCTGTAAGTATTTGCCCTCTTTCTTCAGACCAATTTTGGCGTATTCCTCAGAAGGCGTTTTGATTGCGCGTTTCAGGGCCACCACATAGTCGTGCAGATTATTGAATGTAATACCGAGATTGCTTTGCGATTTATTGGTATAGCCGAGATCGCTCAGGCGTAATGAGGTCGCATAAGGCAAGTAGTACATACCGTTCGCCGTTCTCTCAAACGGCAGCGTTGTCGGTTTCCCTTGCAGGAACGACGGGCAAATTGCTGGCGAAGCGCCAAACAGATACGGTATAACCCAGCCAAACCGGTAGTAATTGCGGATGAGGCGGAAATAACCTTCCGATACCGATTCTTTATCAGTACTGCCGCTTTTCGCTTCCCAGAAGGCCATCGGCAGCGAGAAATTGTAATGCACCCCGGAAATGGTTTGCATCAGTGCGCCATAGCGATTTTTCAGCCCTTCGCGATAGAGCGTTTTCAGGCGCCCGATATTGGAAGTGCCATACTGCGCCAGCTCAATATCCTGACCATCCTTGATATAGCACGGCATACTCAACGGCCACATGCGTTCGTCGCCAATCTGGCGCGCAGTGTAGCGATGAATATCGCGCATGATGGTCAGCATATGATCGATATCGCCATCTACCGGAGTGATAAATTCCAGCAGCGCTTCAGCAAAATCGGTGGTGATCCATTTATGGGTCAGCGCTGAGCCAAGCGCAGCCGCGTGACCCGTAGTTGCCAGAGAGCCATCCGCATTTACGCGCAGCGTTTCACGCTCAAGACCGCGTTGTATCCCCTTCAGAGCTTGAGGATGTTTTTCCAGCCAGGACAGCGCCTGTGATACGTCCGGGATCAAATTGACCTCCCGCCTGTCATAATCATTTTATTAAGCATAATTGTAATGGTTGACGATTAAAGGTCACTCACTCAGTCCAATTAGTGCCACCACGTCATACCTTGCAGCGTTACAAAGGCGATCGCCAGATAGCGCAACGCTTTGCCAAGGCATAAAAAAATCAGTACTGGCCCCCAAGACAGGCGCATCCAGCCTGCCAGCAGGCACAGCAAGTCGCCTATAACAGGCACCCAGCTTAATAACAGCGCTGCCGCGCCGTATCGTTTAAGCCAGTCGGTCGCTTTTTCCTGCCAGCGCGATGTTTTACGCTGTGGGAAGAAACGCCCAAGAATAACGTTAGTCAGCCCTCCAAGGCTATTACCCATTGTTGCTATTACAACAAGAAGCCAGGGCTGACTAACGTGAGAAATTAACATTGCAACCAGCACGACCTCAGAATTGCCAGGCAACAGCGTGGCACTGAGAAAGCTGCTGGAAAACAGCGACAACAGCGACAGCGCGTCACTCACAATAAGCGTACGTCCACGACGTCCATACCGGCTGCACGCGCCGCCTGAAGCCCGAAATCTGCATCTTCAAAAACGATGCACTGCGTCGGTTCCACCCCCATGCTTTGTGCACAAAGCAGGAAAGTATCGGGCGCGGGTTTGTGATGTTTAACATGATCGGCTGCAATAACGGCGTCAAAGTAACCCCGCAGTCCAAGGTGTGCCAGCAGCGCTTCCGCAATTGCGCTTTCGCTGCCTGTTCCTACCGACATAGGACGACGACCATGCCACTCTTTCACCACCTCGATAAGCGGTAATGGGCGAACAGAGTCCAGCAGCATCGCTTTTACAGCCGCCGTCTTTTCTTGAGCCAATAGATGAGGATCGAGATCGCCCTGGTTGGCTTCAATAATGGATTGCGCGATACGCCAGGTTGGAGAGCCGTTAAGCCCAATCATCGCCTGTTCGTCAAAACGCATACCATAACGCCCGAGCACTTCATGCCAGGCTTTACGGTGAGTTGGTTCTGTATCAAGAATAGTGCCGTCCATATCGAAAATCAGACCAGCGTAACGTTCGTACATCATGTTCTCACAAAGCGGATAACAAACAGTTACTTTAACGTAAACAGTGATTTTTGTCGCTGCCAGCAAGTCAGAAGCATTATGTTGGCATGATTTGGCTGGGGTAACTGGTGAGACGAAGTTTTGTGTTTTGCGAAGGTGATGCGGTCTGGAGAATGGCTTTGTTTAGCTTGCAGACTCTTGTCGAAGCAGCATTATTCTTGCTGATGGCAGCGGTAACATCCACTAAACCGGAGAGAATAAATCGACTGGGGTATCGCAGAAGATGGTGCATCCGGGAGGATTCGAACCTCCGACCGCTCGGTTCGTAGCCGAGTACTCTATCCAGCTGAGCTACGGATGCATCGGTAAGACGTAATTACGTTACAGATTCAAACCTTCATGACCAAACAAATCCGGGAAGATAACTCGGATTTGCCTCGCCTTCAGACCATTGCTGAAACAGCAACGTCCTTTCTGATTCCGGCAATAATGTTCGCCAGAGCTGAAAGAATGATTAGGCTGATGTATCAAGAAGATGGTGCATCCGGGAGGATTCGAACCTCCGACCGCTCGGTTCGTAGCCGAGTACTCTATCCAGCTGAGCTACGGATGCATCGGGAAATGCTATTTACAACGCAGATTCATATCTGCATATCATCGGCGTACTGAGCAAGAATGGTGCATCCGGGAGGATTCGAACCTCCGACCGCTCGGTTCGTAGCCGAGTACTCTATCCAGCTGAGCTACGGATGCATCGGGAAACTTACTTTACAACGCTGATTCAGTGCTGCGTTACCTCGCCACACTGAGCAAGATGGTGCATCCGGGAGGATTCGAACCTCCGACCGCTCGGTTCGTAGCCGAGTACTCTATCCAGCTGAGCTACGGATGCAAAATGGCGGTGAGGCGGGGATTCGAACCCCGGATGCAGCTTTTGACCGCATACTCCCTTAGCAGGGGAGCGCCTTCAGCCTCTCGGCCACCTCACCACACGCGTCTCTTTCGAGTGCTTCGAAGAACTTGTTAAGGACTCATCGTCGCTGCGTGGCGCACATATTACTTTCTGGGACTTATAAGTCAAACACTTTTTCCAGCCCCTGAATCGTTTGCACACTTCGCAGGCAATTAGCCTGCAAAAAGGCCAAAAAGGATGTTTTCTCAGCAGAATTTCTGCCGTTCCGCTGTAGAAAAATAGCGAACATACGTCAGGCCAGGAAGTGGGTAACAGAGGAAAACAACGAGTGTGCAATAAAAAGGAAATGTAACGAGGGGAAAATCAGAATGAGGTGTTGCGTCTCGCTGGGAAACAGCGAGACGCGATAATAATCAGTAGTTCGACTGCTGTGATTTTTCAGCCTGGATACGCTGGTAGATCTCTTCACGGTGAACAGAAACTTCTTTAGGGGCGTTAACGCCGATACGAACCTGGTTACCCTTAACCCCTAATACCGTCACAGTGACCTCATCCCCAATCATGAGGGTTTCACCAACTCGACGAGTCAGAATCAGCATTCTTTGCTCCTTGAAAGATTAAAAGAGTCGGGTCTCTCTGTATCCCGGCATTATCCATCATATAACGCCAAAAAGTAAGCGATGACAAACACCTAAGTGTAAGCAGTCACGGCATTACATTCTGTTAAACCTAAGTTTAGCCGATATACAAGACTTCAACCTGACTTTATCGTTATCAATAGCGTAGTGGCAACAACGCCATAACCGCAAGGTTATGGCGTCTGCTTTCGCTTTGTAATTATGACAGCTTAGCGCTTACCCAGTCTTTTACACTGGCGAGAGCGGCAGGCAATGCGGCTGCATCAGTACCACCGGCTTGCGCCATATCCGGACGTCCGCCACCTTTACCCCCGACCTGCTGGGCAACCATACCAATCAATTCCCCTGCTTTCACACGGTCAGTCACATCCTTCGACACACCCGCAATCAGAGAAACTTTTCCTTCCGCCACGGTGGCAAGCACAATCACTGAAGCACCCAGTTGGTTTTTCAGATCGTCCACCATGGTACGCAGCATCTTCGGCTCGACGCCAGCGAGCTCGCTAACCAGCAGTTTGACGCCGTTAAGATCGATAGCTTTGCCGGACAGGCTAGCGCTCTCCTGCGCTGCCGCCTGCTCTTTAAGCTGCTGCAACTCTTTTTCCAACTGGCGAGTACGCTCAATAACAGTACGCACTTTATCGCCAAGGTTCTGGCTATCGCCCTTCAGCAACTGCGCGACATCATGCAGTTGGTCACTCTGCGCATGCAGGCTGGCAATCGCGCCTTCACCGGTCACCGCTTCAATACGGCGCACACCCGCTGCAGTACCGGATTCGGACACAATGCGGAACAGCCCGATATCACCGGTACGCGTTGCATGAGTCCCGCCACACAGTTCGGTAGAGAAGTCGCCCATGCTCAGCACGCGAACGCGATCATCATATTTCTCACCAAACAGCGCCATTGCGCCTTTCGCTTTCGCCGCTTCCAGATCCATGACATGCGTTTCGATCGGCAGATTACGACGAATTTGCGCGTTCACCAGATCTTCAACCGCGCGGATTTCTACCGGTTTCATGGCTTCGAAATGGGAGAAGTCAAAGCGCAACGCCTTGTCATTGACCAGCGAGCCTTTCTGCGCAACATGCGTACCGAGAACATCGCGCAGCGCGGCATGCATCAGGTGGGTGGCAGAGTGGTTCAGGCGGATGCGCGCACGACGCACTTCATCAACTTCCGCTTTCACACCGTCGCCTACTTTCAACGAGCCGCTACTCAGCTTACCGAGATGACCAATCGCCTGGCCATATTTCTGCGTATCCTGTACGGCAAAAGTAAAACCATTACCTTTCAGTTCGCCTTTATCGCCCACCTGGCCGCCAGATTCGGCATAGAACGGCGTCTCATCGAGAACAACCACCGCTTCCTGACCTGCGGCTATCGCATTCACCGGTTTACCATCGACAAACAGTGCAGTCACTTTGCCGTTCAGTTCCAGATGCTCATAGCCTTTAAATTCTGAAGTACCATCAACGCGGATCATCGCGTTGTAATCTGCGCCAAAACCGCTGGATTCACGCGCGCGGCGGCGTTGCTCTTCCATTGCCGCTTCAAAGCCTGCTTCGTCTACTTTCAGGTTACGCTCACGGCACACATCGGCGGTTAAATCCACCGGGAAGCCATACGTATCGTACAGGCGGAAAGCCGTTTCGCCGTCCAGCGTGTCACCTTTGAGTTTTGCCAGCTCTTCGTCCAGCAGAGCCAGACCGCGCTCCAGCGTACGCGCAAACTGCTCTTCTTCGGTTTTCAGAACCTGCTCAACCTGAGCCTGCTGGCGTTGCAGATCTTCCCCGGCGGAACCCATCACCGCGATCAGCGGGCCAACCAGTTTATAGAAGAAGGTGTCTTTCGCGCCCAGCATGTTGCCATGACGAATCGCACGACGAATGATACGACGCAGCACATAGCCACGGTTTTCGTTCGACGGAATGACGCCATCGGCGATGAGGAAGGCGCAGGAACGGATGTGGTCAGCGATTACGCGCAGGGATTTGTTACCCAAATCGGTCGCGCCGGTCACTTTTGCCACCGCCTGAATCAGCTTCGTGAACAGGTCGATTTCGTAGTTGGAATTCACATGTTGCAGCACCGCGGCAACACGCTCCAGGCCCATACCCGTATCCACGGAAGGCTTAGGCAGCGGTTCCATGGTGCCATCAGCCTGGCGGTTGAACTGCATAAAGACAATATTCCAGATTTCGATATAGCGGTCGCCGTCTTCTTCCGGGCTGCCCGGAGGGCCACCCCAGATATGATCGCCGTGATCGTAGAAAATCTCGGTGCACGGCCCGCACGGACCGGTATCGCCCATCTGCCAGAAGTTGTCAGAAGCGTAAGCGGCACCTTTGTTATCGCCGATGCGGATAATTCGCTCGCGCGGTACGCCTACTTCTTTTTCCCAGATTTCGTACGCTTCGTCGTCCGTTTCGTATACCGTCACCCACAGACGCTCTTTCGGCAGGTTGAACCAGTTCTCACCGGTCAGTAGTTCCCATGCGTACTGAATAGCATCATGTTTGAAGTAGTCGCCGAAGCTAAAGTTGCCCAGCATTTCAAAGAATGTGTGATGGCGTGCGGTGTAACCGACGTTTTCCAGGTCGTTGTGTTTACCACCGGCACGAACGCAACGTTGTGCTGTGGTAGCGCGGGAATAATTACGTTTGTCGAGCCCAAGGAACACATCCTTGAACTGGTTCATCCCGGCGTTGGTAAACAGCAGAGTCGGGTCGTTATTCGGTACCAGGGAGCTGCTGGCAACTACCTGATGTCCCTTACTATGGAAAAAATCGAGAAACGCCTGACGGATCTCAGCGGTGCTCTTGCTCATAATTATCCTGAAATCAAGCTAACGAAATGTGGTAACCGCCCGTTGCCATACATGGAAAACGCGCCAGCTACTGGAAAAAGTGGGAATAAGATAAGTTTTCTTTACTGCGAAGTAAAATCCCGTATGCGCTCAGTCGGCAAAATTTCGCCATATCTCCTGGATATCTTCCTGCATAAAGCCGCGATAGAGCAAAAAACGCTGCACTTTCACTTTCGCGACATACTCGGTCGGTAGCGGTTCGCCATATTTGCGCTGCGCCTGTGCACGGGCACTCTCCACCCAATCAATATCGCATTCGCGTAGCGCGCTTTCGCTGTCTTCTCGCGAGATCCCTTTCTGATTTAATTCCTGCCGAATGCGCGCCGGACCATAACCTTTGCGCGCGCGACTGGCGATAAACTGGCGCACAAAGCGCATGTCATCAAGAAAGTTATGCTCCAGACACCACGCAACGATCTCTTCTATCTCTTCCGGCGTGATATCCAGTTCTTCCGGGCCGTTTTTACCCAATACTGGCGCGGTTAATTTGCGACGAAACTCTTTTTCGCTGTGATCGCGCATTGCCAGAATCCGCATTGCCCGGTCGCGCAGGCGGGAAACGGCGGAGCGGCGAGAAGGACTATCAGACATGGATTAATCCTGTGTTCGTAGAAAAGCAAAAGGGCTGCATCAGCAGCCCTTGATTACCATTCAAACTATCAGAAATCTTCGTTGGTTTCTTCAACGCCTTCGTCATTGCCATCGGCAGTGAATTCAGCGGAGGAATTCTGGTTGCTGAGCAGGATCTCGCGCAGTTTCTTCTCGATCTCTTTCGCCGCCGCCGGGTTTTCTTTCAGCCAGGCCGTTGCGTTCGCTTTACCCTGACCAATTTTATCGCCGTTGTAGCTATACCAGGCACCCGCTTTTTCGATCAGCTTCTCTTTCACGCCAAGGTCGACCAGCTCACCATAGAAGTTAATACCTTCGCCGTAGAGGATCTGGAACTCAGCTTGTTTGAACGGCGCAGCGATTTTGTTTTTCACCACTTTCACGCGGGTTTCGCTGCCGACAACGTTGTCGCCCTCTTTCACCGCACCGATACGGCGAATATCCAGACGCACAGAAGCGTAGAATTTCAGCGCGTTACCGCCAGTGGTGGTTTCCGGGTTACCAAACATTACGCCAATTTTCATACGGATCTGGTTGATGAAGATCAGCAGCGTATTGGACTGTTTCAGGTTACCGGCCAGCTTACGCATCGCCTGGCTCATCATACGTGCCGCAAGGCCCATGTGAGAGTCGCCGATTTCGCCTTCGATTTCCGCTTTCGGTGTCAGCGCCGCAACGGAGTCGACCACCAGCACGTCAACCGCACCGGAGCGCGCCAGCGCGTCACAGATTTCCAGCGCCTGCTCACCGGTATCCGGCTGAGAACAGAGCAGATTGTCGATATCAACGCCCAGTTTGCGAGCGTAAACCGGATCCAGCGCGTGTTCCGCATCGATAAACGCACAGGTTTTACCTTCGCGCTGCGCAGCGGCAATCACTTGCAGAGTCAGCGTCGTTTTACCTGAAGATTCAGGCCCGTAAATTTCGACGATACGTCCCATCGGTAAACCGCCAGCGCCCAGCGCGATATCCAGCGAGAGCGAACCGGTAGAGATGGTTTCCACATCCATGGAACGGTCTTCACCCAGACGCATGATGGAGCCTTTACCGAATTGCTTTTCGATCTGACCCAGTGCGGCTGCAAGCGCCTTTTGTTTGTTTTCGTCGATAGCCATGATTACTCCTTCATGCAGAGTGAAGCGCGTTACGCTCCGCGGTGAATTACTGTTCTGTTGTCGCAATTATACTGTATGGTCATACAGTATCAAGCATTTTGTAGAAAATGTTGCCAAAGGGTTTGCAGGGCATAGGCGGTTGCCTGTCTGCGCACCGCTTCGCGATCGCCAGGGAAGCATTCCCGGCGTGTGATCCCTTTCCCGCTGACGCTGGCAATACCAAACCAAACAGTGCCAACGGGTTTCTCGTCGCTGCCGCCATCTGGCCCGGCAATGCCGCTGATAGAAATCGCATAGTCGGCGCGCGCCGCTTTCAGCGCACCGATCGCCATCTCGACCACCACCTGCTCGCTGACCGCGCCGTGCGCATCCAGCGTGGCGGGTTGTACGCCAATCATTTGGGCTTTCGCTTCATTACTGTAGGTAACAAACCCGCGTTCAAACCAGGCGGAACTGCCAGCGATATCGGTGATCACCTTCGCCACCCAGCCGCCGGTACAGGATTCTGCCGTCGTCAGCGTCGCGCCGCGCGCCTTAAGCGCCAGTCCGATGCGTTCGCTGAGCTGCATTAATTCATTGTCCGTCATGATGGCTCCCGTGCGTCTAAAAACTGTGGCGGAAAAGATACCACTTTCCGCGAAAAGATGGGGACGGGATGGCGACTTTACGAGGAGGCTTCCGAAAAAAGGCCAGCGAGCGCCGGCCTGCGTGGCTTACTGCCGGTTACTTCATGCTGTTATAGATAGTGTCGACGTTGTGACGAAAGGCTTTCTGATAGGTATCTGCCACCCCGCCTTTGGCACTGAGTGCTTCCGGGTAAAGCTCGCCCCCCGGTTGCGCGCCAGTGGCGCTGGCGATCTGTTTCACCAACCGTGGATCCAGTTGGTTTTCCATAAACCACACTTTCACACCATCGGCTTTGATCTGTTTGATAAGCGAGGCCACCTGTGCGGCGCTGGCTTCACTTTCAGAAGAGATGCCTTGCGGCGCCATGAAATCAACGCCATAAGCGCGAGCAAAGTAGCCAAAGGCGTCGTGGCTGGTCAGCACTTTGCGTTTCGCCTGCGGCACCGCGCTGAAACGCTCTTTCGCCCAGCTATCCAGCTTGTTTAACTGGTCGATATAACGCTGACCGGAGGCATTCAACGCGGCTTCGTCAGCCGGATCGGCTTTCACCAACGCGGCAAGAATATTTTTTGCGTACAGTGCACCATTCGCGGCGCTGTTCCAGGCGTGAGGATCGGTCACCGTTGCACCATCTTCTTCCAGCGTGTGCGTTGAAACGCCGGTTGATGCGACAACAAGCTGGCCTTTAAAGCCAGAGGCTTTCACCAGACGGTCCAGCCAACCTTCCAGCCCCAGGCCGTTCACCACCACCACATCGGCACTGTTAAGCAGTGCGCTGTCTTTCGCCGAAGGTTCAAAGGTGTGCGGATCGCCATCCGGCCCCACCAACGTCGTCACTTTGACGTGATCGCCGCCAACCTGCTGGGTGATATCGCCCAGAATCGAGAAGCTGGCGACCACATTTAATGTTTTTGCCATTGCGCCCTGAACCACCAGGCCGAGCGCCAGCGCCAAAATAAACCCTGTCCGTTTCATCATTTCCCCTTGCTAGGTTAAAAGTGCGCGCAGGCTGTGAGCCAGCCCACTGCGCGTGCCGAATAAAATGGAAAAAAAGAAGACAACACTGGCGGTCAGCACAATCGCCGGTCCGGCGGGCAATCCCGCCACCCACGACAGGCTTAACCCAAGCCAGGCGCACAACGCACCAATGCTGGCTGCCAGCAGCAATAATCCGGGTAATGTCCGCGCCCAGCAGCGCGCCGCTACGGCAGGAAGCATCATCACGCCCACTGCCATCAATGTACCGAGCACCTGAAAGCCAGCCACCAGATTGAGCACCAGCAATGCCAGAAACAGCCCATGCAGCAGGCCCGGCGCACGCGGTGCGTTAACCTGCAAAAACGCGCTGTCGAACGCTTCACTGACCATTCCGCGATAGCAAAACGCCAATACCATCAGCGTCAGGCTGGCTACGCCCGCGACAAACAGCGCCGAGTCGCGATCGACCGCCAGAATCGAGCCAAACAGCAGATGCAGCAGATCGACACTGGAACCACGCAGCGAAACCAGCGTGACGCCGAGCGCCAGCGAGCCGAGGTAGAAACCGGCGAAGCTGGCGTCCTCTTTGAGCGGCGTGCGGCGGCTAACCCAGCCCGCCACCAGCGCGACGGTGATCCCCGCGATAAAACCGCCGATACTCATCGCCAGCAGCGACATCCCGCTCAGCAAATAGCCCACCGCGACGCCGGGCAAAATGGCGTGCGACAGCGCATCCCCCATCAGGCTCATGCGGCGAAGTAGCAAAAAAACGCCCAACGCCGTGGTGCTGATGGAGAGCGCCAGACACACCACCAATGCGCGGCGCATAAAGCCAAATTCGATAAACGGCTGGAAAAAGAGATGCCAGATCATGCGCTGCACACCTCATCTTTTGCCGCGATATGCGCTGTTGCCCCCCACTGCGCCACACGTTCACCGAGGCGTAATGTTTGCGGGAAGTAGCGCGACACGCGCTCGCTATCGTGTAACACGGCAAGAATGGTTTGCCCGGCGCGATGCATGTCCACTATCTGCTCCATCAACAGTTGCGATGTGGCTTCATCAATGCCGGTAAACGGCTCGTCGAGCATGACCAGCGGCGCGTTCTGCACCCAGACGCGGGCAAACAGCATGCGCTGAAACTGCCCGCCGGAGAGCGTATCTATCGTCTCGTGCACCATTGCCGCTAGCCCAACACGTTCCAGTCCCTGGGCGATTCGACTACGGGCATCGCGGTTCAACCCACGAAACAGCGAAACACGTGGCCAGCAACCCATGCTCACCACGTCCTGTACGGTGAGCGGAAATTGCGACTCCAGCGCGTGACGCTGCGCCAGCCAGCCGATGGTTGGCCGCACCGGTTGCCAGCGCAAAACCCCACTAACCGGCGGTAAGAACCCGGCCAGCGTTTTTAACAGTGTCGATTTGCCGCAGCCGTTCGCGCCAACAATCGCCGTCATGCTGCCGCGCGCCAGCGTGCCACACAGCGCCGGAGTGATAGCGAGGCGATCGTAGCCTGCGACCAGATGATCAAGTTCAATCATGGCAGCGCAACCGCCCAGCTTGTCAGGAGCCAAAGCACCGCTAATAGCGCGGCTGCCAGCACTAAACGGATCGTGCCGGAAAGGGAAAACAGCGTTACGGGAATCATTCACACACCTCATATGTTATAACATAACAATAATCAGTATGAATGATTAAGTAAATCGCTATACGTAACGGGAGTGCATCGAAATGTTTCAGAATCCCCTCCCGCAGGAGGGGAGAGGGATCAGCGAACGCGCGCCAGTGAAACCGCCTGGCCGAGCTGCCAGACCGCCATCGCGTAGTGTGTGCTGTGGTTATAGCGGGTGATAGTGAAGAAGTTCGGCAGACCGTACCAGTACTCGTAGCCAGTGCCGACATCAAGACGCAGCAGGCTCGCCTGTTGGTGCGCGCCCAGCGGCTGCTGTGGCGTTAAACCCGCAGCCGCCAGTTGCCCGACGCTGTAGTTGGTTTTAAAGCCATTTTCCAACCCCGGCGCCTGGCCGTTTGCCGGGATCGCCACCACATCGCCTTTCACCCAGCCGTGCTGTTTGAAGTAGTTCGCCACGCTGCCAATGGCATCCACCGGATCCCACAGGTTGATATGCCCGTCGCCGTTGAAATCGACAGCGTACTGCTTGTACGAAGAGGGCATAAATTGTCCATAGCCCATTGCACCAGCGAAAGAACCTTTCAGATCGAGCGGATCATCACTCTCATCACGCGCCATCAGCAGAAACGTCTCCAGCTCGCTAGCGAAATATTCCGCGCGGCGCGGGTAAGCGAAGGCCAGCGTCGCTAACCCGTCGAGAATACGCGTTTTGCCCATCACGCGGCCCCAGCGAGTTTCCACGCCGATAATGCCAACGATGATTTCCGGCGGTACGCCGTAAACCATCCACGCGCGATTAAGCGCATCTTCATACTGATTCCAGAACGCCACACCATTTTGCACGTTGTCCGGGGTGATGAACTGCTTGCGATAACGCAGCCAGGCGCCGTTCGGCCCGGTTGGTCCCGCTGTCGTCGGCGCTTGTTTATCCATCAGGCGCAGCACGTAATCCAGCCGTTTGGCCTGCGAGAGGATTTCATGCAACTGCTGGCGATCAAAACCGTGCTTGCTGACCATCATATTGATGAACTGCTCCGCCGCCGGGTTATTGGCAAAGTCACCGCCGGTCATCAGAACATTGTGCTGCGGCTCAAGCAGGAAACCACCGGAAGGCGCGGGCGACGCGGTTTGCGGGGTTTCAGCGAGCGGGGGTTTACTGCTACAGGCACAGAGCATAACAAACGCAGGCAGTAATGCTGCGTAACAACGCTTCAACATGGGACATCCATTTTAAACGAATTCAGCCAGGAGCAAGTATGGTAAAGCATCTGCCTACCGACAAGGAAGCGCCGCGACGCCTGCTTACGCAATCTCACTTCACTTTTCACCGTCCATTACGCGTTCATTTAATTCCGCTCCCTCTCGCAAAAACTTTCACAATGATCATTTTTTCTTTCATAACGAGATCTAAATAACACATTTCAACCTTTCATAATGATTATGATGGCGCACGGTTAAACAACAAAACGACAACCCTACAGGAGAGAACAATGGAAGCCATTACGCATGGTGCCGAATGGTTCATCGGGCTGTTTCAGAAAGGCGGCGAAGTGTTCACCGGCATGGTGACCGGTATTTTGCCGCTACTGATAAGCCTGTTGGTCATCATGAACGCGCTGATTAACTTTATTGGCCAACACCGTATCGAAAAATTTGCCCAGCGCTGCGCGGGCAATCCGCTTGCCCGTTATTTACTGCTGCCCTGCGTCGGCACGTTTGTCTTCTGCAACCCCATGACGCTCAGCCTCGGGCGCTTTATGCCAGAAAAGTACAAACCCAGTTATTACGCTGCCGCGTCCTACAGTTGCCACTCCATGAATGGCCTGTTTCCGCATATCAACCCTGGCGAGCTGTTTGTTTATCTGGGGATCGCCAACGGTCTGACAACCCTTGGCTTGCCGCTCGGCCCGCTGGCGGTGAGCTACCTGCTGGTCGGCCTGGTGACCAACTTCTTCCGCGGCTGGGTGACTGACCTGACCACCGCCATTTTCGAGAAGAAAATGGGCATTCAGCTTGAACAAAAAGTCCAACTCGCTGGAGCAACATCATGACACGCATAGTGATTGAAAAAGGTGCGGGCGGCTGGGGCGGCCCACTGGAAATCGACGCCAGCACCGAGAAGAAAATCGTCTATATCACCGCCGGTACACGCCCGGCAATCGTCGACAAGCTGGCGCAACTCACCGGCTGGCAGGCGGTAGATGGCTTTAAAGAGGGCGAACCGCCAGCAGAGGAGATCGGCGTCGCGGTGATCGACTGTGGCGGCACGCTGCGCTGCGGTATTTATCCGAAACGCCGCATCCCAACGGTGAATATCCACGCCACCGGGAAATCCGGCCCGCTGGCGCAGTACATCCTGGAAGATATCTATGTCTCTGGCGTGAAAGAGGAAAATATCCATCTGCATGGTGAAGCGCCAACCGCCGCGCCAAAACGCACGGTCGCAAAGGATTACGACACCAGCAAAAAGATCACCGAACAGAGCGATGGACTGCTGGCAAAAGTCGGCATGGGCATGGGCTCGGCGGTCGCGGTGCTGTTTCAGGCCGGGCGCGACACCATCGACACGGTGCTGAAAACCATTCTACCGTTTATGGCCTTCGTCTCGGCGCTGATCGGCATCATCATGGCTTCCGGCCTTGGCGACTGGATCGCCCACGGCCTCGCGCCGCTTGCCAGCCATCCGCTCGGGCTGGTCACACTGGCGCTCATCTGCTCCTTCCCGCTGCTGTCGCCGTTCCTCGGCCCAGGTGCGGTGATTGCACAAGTCATCGGCGTGCTGATTGGCGTGCAAATCGGCCTGGGAAATATCCCACCGCACCTCGCCCTGCCCGCGCTGTTTGCCATTAACGCCCAGGCGGCGTGCGACTTCATCCCGGTGGGCTTGTCGCTGGCGGAAGCACGCCAGGATACGGTGCGCGTCGGCGTGCCCTCCGTGCTGGTCAGCCGCTTTTTAACCGGTGCGCCAACGGTGCTGGTCGCCTGGTTTGTCTCCGGTTTTATTTATCAATAAGGGGGTGTTTTATGAGTGTGATTTATCAAACCACCATTACCCACATCGGTGAAAGCGCCCCGGACGCGCTGAGCGACAACATGCTGATCACCTTCCGCGAAGGCGCGCCTGCGGATGTCGCCGAGTTCTGTTTTATCCATAACCACGGTGCGCTTTCGGGCGCGCTGTTACCCGGCGCGCAGTTTGAACTGGGCGAACGCCGCTACCCGGTGACTGCCGTTGGCGACGTGGCCGAGCAGAATCTGCGCGAGCTGGGCCATATCACCCTGCGTTTCGATGGACAAACGCAGGCGGAATACCCCGGAACGGTACACGTCTCAGGCCCGGTGCCGGACGGTATCGCCCCTGGCTGCATTTTGAAATTTGTCGCTTAAGTCGTAAGGAGAAGAGTATGAAACAGGTTGCCGTTGTCATTGGTGGAGGACAAACCCTTGGGGCGTTCCTTAGCCGTGGGCTTGCCGCAGAAGGTTACCGCGTGGCGGTAGTGGATATTCAAAGTGATAAAGCGGCCAATGTCGCACAGGAGATCAACAGCGAGTTTGGCGAGGGAATGGCCTACGGCTTTGGCGCGGACGCCACCAGCGAGCACAGCGTACTGGCGCTGGCGCGCGGCGTGGATGAGATTTTTGGCCGCGCGGATTTGCTGGTCTACAGCGCCGGTATCGCCAAAGCGGCATTTATCAGCGACTTCGCGCTCGGCGATTTCGACCGTTCCTTACAGGTGAACCTGGTGGGCTATTTCCTTTGCGCACGCGAGTTCGCGAAGTTGATGATTCGCGACGGCATTCAGGGGCGCATCATCCAAGTCAACTCTAAATCCGGCAAAGTGGGCAGCAAGCACAACTCCGGCTACAGCGCGGCGAAGTTCGGCGGCGTGGGCTTAACGCAATCACTGGCGCTGGATCTGGCAGAGTACGGCATTACGGTGCACTCGTTGATGCTGGGCAACTTATTGAAATCGCCGATGTTCCAGTCACTTATCCCGCAATATGCCAGCAAACTGGGCATCGCGGCGGACGAAGTGGAGCAATATTACGTCGACAAAGTGCCGCTCAAGCGCGGCTGCGATTACCAGGATGTGCTGAACGTGCTGATGTTTTACGCCAGCCCCAAAGCCTCTTACTGCACCGGCCAGTCGATTAATGTCACCGGCGGCCAGGTGATGTTCTGACCTGTATGGCCCTCCGCGCGGGGGCCTGATTTAAAAGGAGATCGCTATGGTTTCAGCCTTGATTACCGTTGCCGCTATTGCCTGGCTTAGCCAACTGGCGCTTGGCGGCTGGCAAATCCGCCAGTTTAACAAAGCTTTCGATACGCTGTGCCAGCGCGGGCGCGTCGGCGTTGGGCGTTCCGGCGGGCGTTTCAAACCGCGCGTGGTGCTGGCCGTCGCCTTTGATCAACAAGACCGCGTGACCGACACCTTGTTGATGCGCGGTCTCACTGTTTTTGCCCGGCCAACAAAAATCGACCACTTAATAGGGATAAAAAGAGAGGAATTAGAGCCTGATGTGATCTTTCCCCATGATCCGAGCTGTCAGAATGCTCTATCATTAGCGCTTAAAATGAAACATTGATAATTTCGTTGTGAACGCTAATAGCTTGCGAAATTATCATTTCGCAACGTAACGCAGGATATCAGCGCCTATGAAACCACGTCAGCGTCAGGCGGCTATTCTTGAGCATCTGCAAAAGCAGGGAAAGTGTTCTGTTGAAGAGCTGTCAGCTTACTTCGACACCACAGGGACGACCATACGTAAAGATCTCGTCGCGCTGGAGCATTCCGGCGCGGTGATCCGCACTTATGGCGGCGTGGTGCTCAACAAAGATGAAGCCGATCCCCCGATTGATCACAAGACGCTTATCAACACCGTGCAAAAAGGGCTGATTGCCGAAACGGCAGTGACCTACATCCACGACGGCGATTCGATCATCCTTGATGCGGGCAGTACGGTGCTGCAAATGGTGCCGCTGCTCAGCCACTTCAATAACATCACGGTAATGACCAACAGTTTGCATATCGTTAATGCTCTTTCTGAGCTGGATAACGAGCAAACGATCCTGATGCCGGGCGGCACTTTCCGTAAGAAATCGGCCTCATTCCATGGCCAACTGGCGGAAAACGCCTTTGAGCATTTCAGCTTCGACAAGCTGTTTATGGGCACCGACGGTATCGATCTGAATGCGGGCGTCACCACCTTTAACGAGGTGTTCACCGTCAGCAAAGCGATGTGCAACGCCGCGCGGGAAGTGATCCTGATGGCGGACTCCTCCAAATTTGGCCGTAAAAGTCCAAACGTAGTCTGTAGCCTGGAGAGCGTAGATAAGCTGATCACCGATTCCGGGATCGCCGCCGACGTGCGCGCAGCGCTGGAAGCCAAAGGTGTCGAAGTGATCATTGCCGGAGAAAAACATGAGTGAGTCTTTAATTAACGCCGGACGGCAAACCCTGTTGCTGGAGCTTCAGGAAGCCAGCCGTCTGCCGGATCGCCTCGGTGAAGCATTCGTGCGCGCCGCCGAAACCGTACTGCACTGCGAGGGGAAAATCATCGTCTCCGGGATCGGCAAATCAGGCCATATTGGTAAAAAAATTGCGGCGACGCTTGCCAGCACTGGCACACCGGCCTTTTTCGTTCACCCGGCGGAAGCGCTGCATGGCGATCTCGGCATGATCGAAAGCCGTGACGTGATGCTGTTTATCTCCTACTCCGGTTCGGCAAAAGAGTTGGATCTGATCCTGCCGCGTCTTGAAGAGAAATCTGTCGCCCTGCTGGCGATGACCGGCAAACCGCGTTCCCCGCTGGCGCTCGCCGCGCGGGCAGTGCTGGATATCTCGGTTGAACGCGAAGCCTGCCCCATGCACCTGGCCCCCACCTCCAGCACCGTCAACACGTTGATGATGGGCGACGCGCTGGCGATGGCGGTGATGCAGGCGCGCGGGTTTGATGAAGAGGATTTTGCCCGTTCCCATCCGGCAGGCGCACTTGGCGCGCGGTTGCTCAATAAAGTGCACCATCTGATGCGCAAAGAGGAGCAGATCCCGCAGGTGCAACTTACCACCAGTGTGATGGACGCGATGCTGGAACTGAGCCGCACCGGTTTGGGTCTGGTGGCGGTGTGCGACCAGCAGCGCCATGTGAAAGGGGTGTTTACCGATGGCGATCTTCGCCGCTGGCTGGTGTCAGGTGGGGCGCTAACCGCGCAGGTTGATAAAGCGATGACGCCCGGTGGCATCACGCTGGAGGCAGGCAGCCGCGCCGTGGACGCCAAAGAGCGCTTAATGCAACGCAAAATAGCCGCCGCCCCGGTGGTGGATGACGCCGGTTTGCTGGTCGGTGCCATCAACCTGCAAGACTTCTACCAGGCAGGCATTCTTTAATCCTTTCGTCCAGGCGCTTCGCCAGCCGATGCAGGCTGGCGACGTCACTTTACCCATCTCTGGCAGACAGAAATCCTTTACCGCTTTAACCCCAGACGTTTCGCCAGCCGGTGCAGGTTAGCGACGTCCACCTGCACGATATCGACCAGGTGGGAATCCTTTACCGCTTTAACCCCAGACGTTTCGCCAGCCGGTGCAGGTTAGCGACATCCACCTGCACAATATCGACCATGCGGAAATCCTTTACCGCTTTAATCCCAGACGTTTCGCCAGCCGGTGCAGGTTGGCGACATCCATCTCCAGACCACGCGCGCAGGCCGCCCAATTACCGCCCTGCTCTTCCAGCGTGCGGGTAATAAACGCTCGCTGAAAATCTTCTGTTGCATCGCGCAAATTTTGCTCCACAGGCAGCGGTGTCGCCAGCGCGGATGGTTGCGTCGGTTCATCGCTGAGGGCGAAATGACGCGCTTCCAGCACCACGTCATCACGGTTGCGCGTACCGCGCGCCAGAATCACCGCGCGGTGGATGGCATGTTCCAGTTCGCGCACATTGCCCGGCCAGCCGTAGCTCAGTAAATGCGCGCGCGCGCCGGGGCTTAACGCCACTCTCCCCAGCCCCAGCCGCAAACGGCACTGTTCGCAGAAATAGCCCGCCAGTAGCACCACATCTTCCCCGCGTTCGCGCAGTGGCGGTACAGAAAGCGGAAACACACTCAAGCGATGGTAAAGATCGGCGCGAAAACGCCCGGCCAGCACCTCTTCACGCAGGTCACGGTTGGTAGCGGCCAGCACACGAACATCGACACGCAGGCTGCGGTCATCGCCGACGCGCTGAATATCGCCGTATTGCAGCACGCGCAGTAATTTCGCCTGCAACGAAAGCGACAGCTCGCCAATCTCATCGAGAAACAGCGTGCCGTTGTCCGCCATCTCGAACTTGCCGCTGCGGTTGCTGATAGCGCCGGTAAACGCGCCTTTAACGTGACCGAACAGTTCGCTTTCGGCCACACTTTCCGGCAGCGCGGCGCAGTTAAGATAGACCAGCGGATTGATCGCGCGCGGTGAACCTTCATGGATGGCTTTCGCTACCAGCTCTTTACCGGTGCCGGTTTCACCACTGATCAACACGTTCAGATCGGAAGCGGCAACGATATCGATCTCTTTTTTTAGCTGCTCCATGCCCGCCGACAGGCCAATCATTTCGCTACGCGTCACCTGTTCGAAGGCCGCTGGCGCGCCGGGCAGCATATTCTGGCTCTCCAGTTGCTCTATCAGCAGCGCGTTGTTCAGCGCACCTGCCGCCAGCGCGGCAATCAACCGCAGCTCTTCATCGCTAAACGTGTCGAACTGATCCGGCGACATGCCATCGAGCGTCAGCGCGCCAATCAGGTTTTGCCCGGCGAACAGCGGCAGCCCAACGCAGGCGTGCACTTTCAGGCTCTCCTGGCCTGGGATCAGGCCATCGTAAGGATCGGGCAAATCGCTATCGGCGGGAAAACGCACCACATCGCCAGCGCGGGCGATCGCTTCGAGCCGGGGATGGCCTTCTAGCGTAAAACGCCTGCCTAAAACATCCTGCGCCAGTCCGTCGATCGCCAGCGGAATAAATTGCCGTGCGTCATAGCGCAGCAACGCCGAAGCATCGCACTCCAGCACCTGGCGCAGGGTGGTGATCAGCCGCTGGAAACGATCCGCATGACCGATACCGCTTTGCAGTTCAATGGCGATCCCCGCCAGCACATTCAGCGAAAAACTCATACTTACCTCATTGTCTTTTTGACAATGCATAGTGTCATATTGACTGTACTTAGAATAGTCATAATGACAATTTCTTTTTCAAACGATCATTAAAACACTTATAAATCAATAAAATAAAAAGTTGGCACGCAACTTGATATTAGCCATACATCGAATTGAGAAAACTGCACAGGACAACTGATATGGCTATTCATGTAAAAAACAACATTCACTGGGTTGGACAACGTGACTGGGAAGTCCGCGACTTTCACGGTACTGAATATAAAACCCTGCGCGGCAGCAGCTACAACAGCTATCTGATCCGCGAAGGCAAAAACGTGCTGATCGATACCGTCGATCATAAATTTAGCCGTGAGTTCGTGCAGAACCTGCGCAGCGAGATCGATCTGCAGATGATCGACTACATCGTTATCAACCATGCGGAAGAAGATCACGCTGGTGCGCTAACCGAGCTGATGTCGTATATCCCGAACACCCCGATTTACTGTACCAATAACGCCATCGACTCGATTAACGGTCACCATCACCACCCGGAGTGGAATTTCAACGTGGTGAAAACCGGCGACACGCTGGATATCGGCAACGGCAAACAGCTTATTTTTGTCGAAACGCCAATGCTGCACTGGCCGGACAGCATGATGACTTACCTGACCGGCGATGCCGTGCTGTTCAGCAACGACGCTTTTGGTCAGCACTACTGCGACGAACGCCTGTTCAATGATGAAGTGGATCAAACGGAACTGTTCGAGCAGTGCCAGCGCTACTACGCCAACATCCTCACGCCGTTCAGCCGCCTGGTGACGCCGAAAATCACCGAGATCCTCGGCTTCAACTTGCCGGTCGATATGATTGCCACTTCACACGGTGTGGTATGGCGCGATAATCCGACGCAAATTGTTGAGTTGTATCTGAAATGGGCGGCGGATTATCAGGAAGATCGCATCACTATTTTCTACGACACCATGTCCAACAACACTCGCATGATGGCCGACGCCATTGCGCAGGGCATTAACGAAGTCGACCCGCGCGTGGCGGTAAAAATCTTCAACGTCGCCCGCAGCGATAAAAACGACATTCTGACCAATGTGTTCCGCTCCAAAGGCGTGCTGGTTGGCACCTCGACAATGAACAACGTGATGATGCCGAAAATCGCCGGGCTGGTTGAAGAGATTACCGGCCTGCGTTTTCGCAATAAACGCGCCAGCGCTTTTGGCTCCCACGGCTGGAGCGGCGGCGCGGTTGACCGCCTGTCAACCCGTTTACAGGACGCCGGTTTTGAGATGTCAGTCAGCCTGAAAGCAAAATGGCGACCGGATATCGACGCGCTGGAAGTGTGCCGCCAGCACGGACGTGATCTTGCCCGCCAGTGGGCGCTGTCGCCGCTGCCGGAACCGGTAAAAACATCAGCCGCCAGCACGCAAGAAACCTGTGCCTGCGCAGCCGCAACTGCGGCGGATCTCGGCCCATCCATGCAGTGCAGTGTTTGCCAGTGGATTTATGACCCGGAAAAAGGCGAGCCAATGCAGGATGTCGCACCCGGTACGCCGTGGAGCGAGGTGCCGGACAACTTCCTCTGCCCGGAATGTTCCCTTGGCAAAGAGGTGTTTGACGAACTGGCAACGGAGGCAAAATGAGCGCAGGCATTGTGATTATCGGTTCGGGCTTCGCCGCCCGGACGCTGGTGAAAAACATCCGCAAACTGGACAGTGCCGTACCGTTGACGCTGATTGCCGCCGACGGCATGGAAGATTACAACAAGCCGGATCTCAGCCATGTGATTAGCCAGGCGCAGCGCGCCGAGGATCTGATTCGCCAGTCGGCGGGCGAGTTCGCTGAGCAACATAATCTGCGGCTGTTCCCGTACACGTTTGTTACCGCCATCGACACACAAGCGCGGGTGGTGAAAAGCGCCGACAAACAGTGGCAATACGACAAACTGGTGCTGGCGACCGGGGCAAAGGCGTTCGTTCCGCCGCTGCCGGGGCGCGAAAAAATGCTCACGCTCAATAGCTTGCAGGAGTACCACGCCTGTGAAACCACCCTGCGCGATGCCAGCCGCGTGCTGATTGTAGGTGCCGGGCTGATTGGCTGCGAGCTGGCGATGGATTTTCGCCGTGCGGGCAAAACCGTGACCGTGCTGGATAACGCCGCCAGTATTCTGCCTTCGTTAATGCCGCCGGAAGTGAGTGGCCGCCTGCAACACTGCCTGACGGCGATGGGCGTGCGCCTGCTGCTGCAATCGCGTTTAGTGCAACTCGACGAGCATGAGCAGGGGGTGCGTGCGCAACTGGATGACGATCGCTACATTGATGCAGATGTGGTCGTTGCCGCCACCGGGCTGTCGCCGCAGGTGTCGCTGGCGCAGAACACCGGGCTGGAGGTTGGGCGCGGGATCGTGGTGGACGGCACGCTGCAAACCAGCAATCCGCACATCTTCGCGCTCGGCGACTGTGCGCAGATCAACGGTCAGGTGCTACCGTTCCTGCAGCCGATTCAACTGAGCGCAATGACGCTGGCGAAAAACCTCACCGGCAACAGCACGCAACTGGTGCTGCCCGCGATGCTGGTGAAGGTGAAAACGCCGCTAATGCCGCTGCATCTGGCCGGGGAAACGCACCGCACCGATCTGCGCTGGCGCATTGCCACCGAGGCCGATGGCATGGTGGCAAAAGGGCTGGACACAGAAGATAAACTGCGTGCGTTTGTGGTCAGCGAAGACAGAATGAAAGAGGCGTTTGCCCTGCTTAAAGCGCTGGCGGTATAGTCCGTGCTGCTGCTACCAGCCCCTGGCCGAAGGCAATGCCGCCATCACCGGCCGGGAGCTGGTGCGCAAACAGCAAAGTAAATTCCGCAAGGTAGTACTGTAAGCGTTTCTTCAGCAGGCGGTTATGCATCACGCCGCCGCTGAACACCAGCACAGGGATCCCACGCAATGTCGCTTCCTGCCGCGCCAGTGTTGCCAGACCTTGCGCCAGCGCATCATGAAATGCCCATGCGCGCTCGGCAGGCGTTGCCTGCCAGTTCAGCCAGCTTCGCCAGAATGCGGCCAAATCAAGCATGGTGCCGCAAAGCGGCATGTGAACCGGATGCTCAACGGACTCCACACTCGCCGCCAGCGCTTCCAGTTGGCAAGCCGCCTCGCCTTCATAACTGAGGTGCAGCGGCGCGCAGCCCAGCGCACAGGCAATAGCATCAAATAAACGCCCGCAGGATGAAGCTTTCGGCGAATTAACGCCGCGCTCAACTGCCCGCGCCAGCAGCGGCCAGTTCTGCCGCTGAATATCGGCGGTTTCCGGATAGTGTTGCCAGTCAGGGATAAATTCCAGCATCTGCGCCAGCAGGTTGCGCCACGGCTGCTGCGCCGCTAAATCGCCACCGGGGAGCGCCACTGCCGGTAACCCCCCCAAGTGCTCGCACTCGCGGTAATTGACCCGCAGGCATTCACCGCCCCACAGTTCACCGCCCTCGCCCATACCGATACCATCAAGCGTTATTGCAATGACATCGCCACCTTCGAGCGGCCAGCCGTGTTCGCCAAGGCAGGCAGCGGCGTGGGCGTGATGATGCAGCACCGTCTGCACCGGCAGGCCATAACTGCTGGCCCATTGATGCGTGCGATACCCTGGATGGGCGTCCACCACCACCTGCTCCGGGGCAAAATCGTAAATATCCAGCATCAGACGCAGCGCACTGCGCCACTGCGCTTCGACGCCTTCATCCGTGATATCGCCAAAATGCTGCCCCGGCACCGCACTGTTACCGCGCAGCAGGCAAAAGGTGTTTTTCAGATCCGCCCCCAGGCAGAGCAGCGGCGGAAGATCGTTAAACCCCGGCGGCAGCGACATCGCATCCGGCACATAGCCGCGCGAGCGGCGCAGCATCTCCCCGTTCTCGCGCACCACGGAATCATCCATGCGCTGAACAATATCGCGGTTGTGCAGCAAAAAGCCGTCGGCGATATCCGCCAGATCGCTTAACGCCTCGTCATTACTGATTGCGGGCGGTTTGCCGCTGAGGTTGCCTGACGTCATCACCAGCGGGCGCTGTAACTCCTGTGCCAGCAGGTGTTGCAGCGGATTGGCAGGCAACATGACGCCCACTTCATCAAGGCCGGGAGCAATCGCCTCGCACAGCCCGCTCACGCGCTCTTTTTCCACCAGCACAATCGGTGCGGCGGGCGTTGCAAGTAAACGCTGTGCCTGCGTCGTCACGCCTTCCGCGCCGGGTAACATCACCGCCAGCGGTTTTGCCGGGCGATGTTTTCGCGCACGCAGGTGCATCACCGCCGCCTGGTTCGTTGCATCACAAGCGAGATGAAAACCGCCAATGCCTTTTACCGCCACAATGCCGCCGCTTTTTAGCAGCGCGATTGCCGCCTGTAGTGCCGCTTCCCCTTGTGCATGCTGTTCGCCGCTGCGCCATTCAAGCGCCGGGCCGCATTCATGACACGCGACGGGCTGAGCGTGAAAACGCCGGTCCAGCGGATTGCGATACTCGGCTTCGCACACCGGGCACAACGGAAAACCCGCCATTGCGGTGTAAGGCCGGTCATAAGGCATAGCGAGAATAATGGTGAAGCGCGGCCCACAGTGGGTGCAGTTGATAAATGGGTAGCGATAGCGGCGTTCAGAAGGGTCGTTCATCTCCGCCAGGCATGCCGGGCAGGTTGCCGCGTCGGGAACAATTTGGGTATTCATTGCGCCACCCGCGCTGTGGCGAATGGCGAAATCAAGCGGTAAAACAGACCAGCAAAACGGCGCGCTGGTCACCATATCAATGCGCGCCAGCGGCGGGCATTGTTGCTGCAACAGGGCGAGAAATTCATGCTCATTACCGAGCAGCCGAACCTCCACGCCCTGCGCATCATTACAGACATCGCCTTTCAGCCCGAGCTGCTGCGCCAGTTGCCAGACAAAGGGGCGGAAGCCCACCCCTTGTACTTTTCCGTACACGCGCAAACAGACACCGTTGCTGTTGGCTGTGTCATCATTGCATTGCTGCATTGAGCAATCGACTCTTCATCTGTTGATAAGTGCTCTGAGTGTACTCTTCGGCCCAGCGCTGATCGTTGATCGCACTCACCCGAACTGCGCAGTATTTGGTCTCTGGCGTTTTTGAAATCGGATCCAGATTATCCTGCGTCAGTTCGTTACACGCACCAATCCACCACTGATAAGTCATATACACGCTGCCGTGATTAACGCGCTCGCTGACATCCGCACGCGTGATCACCTTGCCACGTCGCGACTCAACCCATACCAGTTGGCGATCCTGCACGCCGAGCGCCTCGGCATCAGCCGGGCTAATCTGCACAAAGCCCGGTTCGTCAGCGAGCGTTTGCAGCGCCGCACAGTTGCCGGTCATTGAACGGCAAGAGTAGTGGCCCACTTCGCGCACCGTACAGAGCACCAGTGGGAATTCATCGTCCGGGCGTTCCGCTGGCGCACGCCACTGCGCGGCAAAGAGATGGCCTTTGCCGTCCGGCGTATCGAATTTGTTGTTCTGATACAGGTATGGCGTACCGGGGTGATCAAGCGTCGGGCAAGGCCACTGAATGTGCCCCATATCGCCCATTTTCTCGTAGGTCACGCCGTAGAACAGCGGACACAACTCGCGCAGCTCATCCCAGATCTGCTGGTTGTTGTCGTAGTGCATCGGGTAGCCCATTTCCGTGGCGATCAAGCTGATGATTTCCCAGTCGCGCTTGACGTTGTACTTCGGTTCAATGGCTTTTTCAAAGCGCTGGAAGCCGCGATCGGCGCAGGTGAAGACACCGCCATGCTCACCCCATGACGTTGCGGGCAGCAGCACATCGGCCTGCTCGGCGGTTTTAGTCATAAAGATGTCCTGCACCACCACGAAATCGAGCGCTTCAAAGCCTTTACGCACCAGGCCCAAATCCGCTTCGGTCTGCAACGGATCTTCACCCATGATGTAGTAGGCTTTCACTTTGCCTTCCAGCGCCAGGTGCGGCACTTCGGTAATACGCACGCCGACTTTATCGTCCATCACCGCCGGGTCGATGCCCCAGGCTTTGGCGAATTTAGCGCGTACTTCCGGGTTTACCACATCCTGATAGCCAGGGAACTGGTTGGGGATCACGCCCATATCGCACGCGCCCTGCACGTTGTTTTGCCCACGAACCGGGCCAACGCCAACATGTTCGCGACCAAGGTTTCCGGTAAGCAGCGCCAGGCTGGAGAGTCCTTTCACCACGTCCACCGCCTGGCCGAACTGGGTGACGCCCATACCCCACATAATGGTGGCAGACGGTGCGGCGGCATACGTGCGCATTGCCTGGCGCACCTGTTTTGCAGGGACGCCGGTAATGTGCTCCACCGCTTCCGGCGCGTAATCTTTTACCGTTTCACGGTACGCTTCCAGCCCGGTTGTAAAGCTGGCAACGTAATCTTTGTCGTAGAGTTCCTCTTCCAGCAGCACATAGCCAAAAGCGTTGACCAGCGCCATGTTGCAGCCGTTATTCAGTTGCAGGTGCTGGTCGGCGATGCGCGCGGTTTCGATGCGGCGCGGATCGCAGACAATGATTTTCGCCCCTTTCTGTTTGGCTTTGATCACCCGGCGCGCGACGATCGGGTGTGAATCGGCGCAGTTATAGCCAAATACCAGCAGGCAACTGGAATTTTCGATATCGCTGATGGAGTTACTCATCGCACCGTTGCCAAGTGTTTCCTGTAAACCCGCAACAGACGGGCCGTGGCAAACGCGCGCGCAGCAGTCGACATTGTTGGTGTTGAGCACGCCGCGGGCAAATTTTTGCATTACATAGTTAGTTTCATTACCGGTGCCGCGTGACGAGCCGGTAGTCATAATGGCGCGCGGGCCGTATTTCGCTTTGATGTCGCCAAGGCGTTTGGCAGTGTAGCGGATCGCTTCATCCCAGCTAACCGGTGTGAGTTTGCCGCCTTTTTCGTAGCGGATCATCGGCTGGGTCAGGCGCGGTGTCAGCAGTTTGGTGTCGTTGAGGAAATCCCAGCCGTAGTAGCCTTTCAGGCACAGTTCATTTTGGTTGGTGTGGCCGTCGGCCGCTTCCGCACGGATGATTTTTCCGTTATCCACGACCAGTTTCAGTTTGCAGCCAGCGCCGCAGTAAGGGCATACGCTCGTAATTTTTTTCATCAGTAACAGACCTGTTAAAAGTGAAAGACAGATTGTTTAGAACACCAGGGAAACGGCGCCATCCAGCGCGGCGCGACGACGTTTTTCCGCGCTCATCTGTTCCAGTAAGTTGCGATCGACACACACCAGCGCGTTGGTCGGGCAGGCTTGCATGCAAGCGGGGCCGCTTTCACTGTGGTGGCACAAATCACATTTGTTGGCTTCGGCTTTCTCGGCACGCACATTCAGACCCGCGCCGCTGTGGCGAATAACCGGGCGCACCACCACTTCCATTGCGCCGTACGGGCACGCCACCACACAAGTTTTGCAACCAATGCAGCGTTCCTGCATCACATGCACAAACCCTTCGTCGCGGCTGATAGCACCGTTCGGGCAAACATTCGCGCAGGGCGCGTCTTCGCACTGACGGCACAATGTCGCCGTCGACACATTGACACCCTTGATGACATGAATACGCGGCAGAAACGTCTCAGGGGTGAGTGCCGCGCAATCCTGGTTTTCCTGATGAGACACCACGCAGGCGACCTCACAGGTGCGACAGCCAATGCATTTTGCAGCGTCTGCCATAATAAATCGGTTCATGATTTCCTCCGGAAAAAGGCGATATCCCGCCGGAGTATTCACAAAGCGTGCCAGAATTATAATCAGCTGTAATTAAAGGAAATTTATAAAACCAGAGGGCTGTCATCGACAGAAGTGACGATGACAGCTGACGAGATCAAGCGTGCGGGCCGTCAGTGATGGAATCGCGGGTAATTAACTCACCTGGAAAGGTTTGCTGGTAGTGAAAATCGCCGCCATCAAGCATAAAGATCAAGCGGTTAATCGTCTCTTTGATCATCTCCGTGACCGGGATTTTCACGCTGGAAAGCGCCGGCACGGTAAAGGGCGCAATGGCGATATCATCAAACCCCACCACCGACACCTGCTGTGGCACCGCGAACTGGCTTTCATGCAGTTGCTTAATCGCGCCGATGGCCATATCGTCGTTGCTCGCCACCAGCGCGGTGAAGGTCGCCTTGCGGGAAAGCAACTCCGCCACGCCTTGCGCACCGCTGGCTGGCGTCCATTTCCCTTCGGTTATCAATTCATTACGCACCTCGATCCCGTGCTGCGCCAGCGCTTCTTTATAACCCGATAAACGCTCAATACCGGTGGGTGAATCCAGCGAACCGGTGATAAATGCGATATCGCGGTGACCACGGGTGATAAGCCGCGACACCACGCTCATGCTGGAGGCTTTCTGGTCAGAGTAAACACAGTGGCTGGCGTGTTTACGCAAACGGCGATTGAGCACCACCAGCGGTTGCGAATGGTTGTCGATAATCTCGTCAAGTTCATCAACACTCAAAAAACGCGGGTAAATAATGATCGCATCACAACGCAAATCGAGCAGGTACTGGATCGCCTGGCGCTCCTCTTCGGCGCTGTGTTTCCCGTCTGCCAGCAGCAATCGACGGCCTTTATCTTCGGTCATGCGCGCGGCATGGGAAAGCAGCTCGCTAAAATAGACACCGTGATAAAGAGTGTTGGTGACCACCAGCCCTAAGGTCTGGGTTTTGCTGGAAGCCAGGCTGCGCGCCAGCAAATTCGGGCGATAACCGCTTTCGGTAATGGCCTGAAAGACGCGTGCTTTCGTCTCTTCGCCAACATACCCTTTGCCCGTCAGCACGCGGGAAACGGTGGCTTTCGACACCCCAGCCCGCTTTGCTACTTCCTGCATTGTCGCCATCGATCCTCCCGCTGCAAAAAACGTGACCCGAAGTGTACTTCAGGCGTTGCGATGATGGGAACACTTAAGCCCGACAGATCAACATTTCCCTCGCGCCTCATCTAGTGATCAACGTCACGATTATAAAAATAACCTCTTTTCATGTCTTGTTTCACACAATGAAACTCTTCATGATTTTGTGGAACCGGTTACCTATTTCATGTTTCATGGCCGCCAGGGCGTTGCGATGAAGCAGTACCTTATTGATAAAACAGGACAAAATTTAATGGCAAAGAATTATGCCGCGCTGGCCCACTCGGTGGTGGACGCGCTGGGCGGAGCCGATAACATCGCCGCCGTAACGCACTGTATGACGCGCCTGCGCTTTGTGGTGAAAGACGAAACACGCATCGACGCCCCCACGCTTAAAAGCGTCAGCGGCGTAATGGGTGTGGTACGCAACGACAACCAGTGCCAGGTGATCATCGGCAACACGGTTTCCCAGGCGTTTCGCGAAGTGGTCAGCCTGCTGCCGCAAGATATGCAGCCGGTTGAAGTGCAGACGAAGCAAAAACTGACGTTGCGCCGCATCGGCGCGGGCATTCTCGATGCGTTGATCGGCACCATGTCGCCGCTGATCCCGGCGATCATCGGCGGGTCGATGGTTAAACTGCTGGCGATGGTGCTGGAGATGTCCGGCGTGCTGCCAAAAGGCTCTTCCACACTGACGATTCTGACAGTGATTGGCGACGGTGCCTTCTTCTTCCTGCCATTGATGGTGGCAGCATCTGCGGCGGTGAAATTCAAAACCAATATGTCGCTGGCAATCGCCATCGCCGGGGTGCTGGTGCATCCGAGTTTTGTCGATCTGATGGCGAAAGCCGCGCAGGGCGAGCACGTTGAGTTCGCCCTGATTCCGGTGACGGCGGTGAAATACACCTATACCGTCATCCCGGCGCTGGTGATGACCTGGTGCCTGTCGTATATCGAACGCTGGGTGGATCGCATTACACCGGCGGTGACGAAAAACTTCTTAAAACCGATGTTGATCGTGCTGATTGCCGCGCCGCTGGCAATTGTGCTGATTGGCCCGCTCGGCATCTGGATCGGTAGCGCGATTTCCGCGCTGGTCTACACCATTCACGGTTATCTCGGCTGGCTCTCCGTCGCCATTATGGGCGCACTGTGGCCGCTGCTGGTGATGACCGGGATGCACCGTGTTTTTACCCCAACCATTATTCAGACCATCGCGGAAACCGGCAAAGAGGGCATGGTTATGCCGTCGGAAATCGGTGCGAACCTGTCGCTTGGCGGTTCTTCGTTGGCGGTAGCCTGGAAAACCAAAAACCCGGAACTGCGCCAGACCGCAATGGCGGCGGCGGCTTCCGCGATTCTGGCTGGTATCTCAGAACCGGCGCTCTACGGCGTGGCGGTGCGCCTGAAACGCCCGCTGATTGCCAGTTTGATTAGCGGGTTTGTCTGCGGCGCGGTTGCCGGTATCGCCGGGCTTGCCAGCCACTCAATGGCGGCGCCTGGGTTATTTACCAGCGTCCAGTTCTTCGACCCGGCCAACCCCATGTCCATTGTCTGGGTGTTCGGCGTAATGGCGCTGGCGGTAGTGTTGTCATTTGTGTTGACGCTGCTGCTCGGGTTTGAAGATATTCCCGTGGAAACCGAGAACAAACCGCAAGCGGCCGAGCCGGTCAATGTAAAAGAAGCACGAGCCTGATTTAAGAAAGCGAGGTAACGCATGTCAGTATTTCCGCAAGGATTTTTATGGGGCGGCGCGCTTGCCGCCAACCAGTCGGAAGGGGGTTATCTGGAGGGCGGCAAAGGGCTGACCACTGTAGATATGATCCCGCACGGCGCGAACCGTCTGCCAGTGAAACTGGGTCAGGAAAAACGCTTTACGCTGCGCGATGACGAGTTCTACCCAAGCCACGAGGCGATCGATTTTTATCATCGCTACAAAGAAGATATCGCGCTGATGGCGGAGATGGGTTTTTCGGTGTTTCGTACCTCGATTGCCTGGAGCCGCCTGTACCCGAACGGCGACGAACTGACGCCGAACCCGGAAGGGGTAGCGTTCTACCGCGCGGTGTTTGAAGAGTGCAAAAAGTACAATATCGAACCGCTGGTCACGCTGTGCCACTTCGATGTGCCGATGCATCTGGTCATCGAATACGGCTCATGGCGTAACCGCAAAATGGTGGAGTTTTTCACCCGTTACGCACGCACCTGCTTTGAAGAATTTAACGGGCTGGTGAAATACTGGCTGACCTTCAACGAAATCAACATCATGTTGCACAGCCCGTTCTCCGGTGCGGGGCTGGTGTTCGAAGAGGGTGAAAACCAGGATCAGGTGAAATACCAGGCGGCGCACCATGAGCTGATTGCCAGCGCGCTGGCAACGAAAATCGCCCATGAAGTAAACCCGCAAAACCAGGTGGGCTGCATGCTGGCGGGTGGTAATTTTTATCCCTACTCCTGCAAACCGGTCGATGTGTGGACGGCGCTGGAAAAAGATCGCGAAAACCTGTTCTTTATCGATGTGCAGGCGCGCGGCAGCTACCCGGCCTATTCCGCGCGCGTGTTCCGCGAAAAAGGCGTCACCATTGTGAAAGAAGCGGGTGACGACGAAATCCTGAAGAACACCGTCGATTTCGTCTCCTTCAGTTATTACGCTTCACGCTGTGCGTCGGCGGACATGAATGCCAACAACACCAGCGCGGCCAACATCGTGAAATCGCTGCGCAACCCGCACATTGAAGTCAGCGAATGGGGCTGGGGTATCGATCCGTTGGGTCTGCGCATTACCATGAACATGATGTACGACCGCTACCAGAAACCGCTGTTCCTGGTGGAAAACGGCCTCGGCGCGAAAGATGAACTGAACGCCAATGGCGAAGTAGAAGATGATTACCGCATCAGCTACCTGCGCGAACATATCCGTGCGATGGGCGACGCCATCGAAGATGGTATTCCGGTTATCGGTTACACCAGTTGGGGCTGTATCGATCTGGTGGCGGCATCCACCGGCGAGATGAGCAAGCGCTACGGTTTTGTCTATGTCGACCGCGATGATGCCGGTAACGGTACGCTGGCACGCAGCCGTAAAAAATCGTTCTGGTGGTATAAGAAAGCGATCGCCAGCAACGGGGCCGATCTCGACTAAACACCGCGCAACACCAGGCGGGCAACACGAACGCATTTCGTCGTTGCCCGTCTTTCTCCCCCTGTTTACAGACTTTTCTCAACGGCAGTTTGCCGCTTGATAGCGTGACAACGCTCACATCTATGCCAGGCTTAATGACGTGTACAACAACGTCTGAAGGAGAAAGCATGGCAGAGCAAAGCCCAAAAACCACGCTAGCACCGCACTATCCTACTCCTCCGTTTGTCGAACAACCGCAGCCCGCACCGGGTCTTGCCAGCAAAATGAAACCTGTGCCGGATCACGGTGAAACCCGCTACCGGGGTTCCGGGCGTTTAACGGGCCGTAAAGCGCTGATCACCGGTGGCGATTCCGGCATTGGCCGGGCGGTCGCCATTGCCTACGCACGCGAAGGTGCGGATGTGGCAATTAATTACCTGCCGGAAGAGGAATCTGACGCCGCTGAAGTGATCAAACTCATTGAAGCCGAAGGGCGAAAAGCCATCGCCATTCCGGGTGATATTCGTTCGGAGGCGTTTTGCCAGACGCTGGTCAACGAGGCGGTTACGAAACTGGGCGGGCTGGATATTCTGGTTAACAACGCCGGTCGCCAGCAGTTTAACGAGTCGATTCTGACGCTCTCAACCGAAGATTTTGACGCCACCTTTAAAACCAACGTCTATGCGATGTTCTGGATAACCAAAGCCGCAGTGGAACATCTGCCGCGCGGTGCCAGCATAATCAACACCTCTTCGGTGCAGGCCTACCAGCCAAGCCCTATTCTGCTGGATTACGCGCAGACCAAAGCGGCGATCGTGGCGTTCACTAAATCGCTGGCGCAGCAATTGGGTGAAAAAGGCATCCGCGTGAATGCGGTTGCGCCTGGCCCTTACTGGACACCGCTGCAGTCCAGCGGTGGTCAGCCGCAGGAAAAAGTACAGCAGTTCGGGGCCAGCGCACCGCTGGGCCGCCCAGGTCAGCCCGTAGAAATTGCTCCGCTGTATGTCACCATGGCCTCGGCGGAAAGCAGCTACACCTCCGGGCAGGTTTGGTGTTCTGACGGGGGTACCGGCACGCTGTAATTCTCACTCCCGATTCCACTCTGTATGGCCGCCGTCTGGCGGCCATTTCTGGTAAGGATCGCAACACCGTGAAGAACACAATTTTTAACTCTCCTGTGCGGGAGGATGGCTTTGCCGAACCCGGCGATTACGCCGCGATTGGTGAAGGGCGCTCGGTCGCACTCATCGCTCCGGACGGATCAATTGACTGGTGGTGCGCGCCAAACCTCGATTCCCCGCCGCTTTTTGATCGCCTGCTCGACCCGGAGATTGGCGGTTTTTTTCAGCTAGAACCGCAGCAACCTTACACCGTTACGCGGCGCTACAGGCAGGACAGCAACGTGCTGGAAACCACTTTTACTACCGCCAGCGGCAAAGTGTTACTCACCGAATCCATTAACAGTACGCTCGCCGGACGTTTGCCGTGGAGCGAGTTGGCGCGCCGGATTGAAGGTCTGGAAGGCGAAGTGGCATTAGCGCTGAAAGTCCGTTTCGGGACGCGGGCAGAAACCTGTTCGCCATGGATGAATAAAACAGCGCACGGCAACGTCTACCATATCGCCGATTTAATGGCGATGCTGCGCACCAGCGAAGAGGTCAACATCACCGACGCCGACGATGAGCAGATTAACGGTCACATGAAAATTTCAGCGGGCCAGCGGCGGTTAGTCGCCCTGCTGGTGACCGAGAAAGAGCCGCTGGCCGTGCCGAGCCTCGATGCTATCGACGCGCGAATTGAAACCAGTCATGCCGCCTGGTGCGACTGGAGTAAAAACCTGAGCTATGCAGGGCGCTACACAGAGCATGTTGGGCGTTCCGCGCTGGCGCTAAAATTCCTTTGGTATTCCCCGACCGGCGCGCTTGCTGCAGCGGCGACCACCTCAATTCCGGAAGGCATTGGCGGCGAGAAGAATTACGATTATCGCTACGCGTGGATCCGCGATGCCTGCCTGATTATTAAAGCGTTTGCGTTTTTGGGCGCGCTGGAAGAGTGCAAAGCCGCTTTCTCATGGCTGTCAAAAACCATTATCCGCCACGGTGTCAGGCTGCAGGCGTGTTACACACTCGAAGGGGATGAAGTGCCCAGCGAAACTTACCCGGCGCTGCGGGGCTACAAAAACTCAAAGCCTGTGCGAGTGGGTAATAACGCTCGCGACCAGTTACAACTCAGCATGTACGGCGACATGCTGGCAACGGCGGAACTGTTCGTCAAGGCGGGCCACGTGCTGGATCTCACCACCTCGCGGCTGCTGGGCGAGTTGGCGAACTGTTGCGCCGATCACTGGCGACAAAAGGATTGCGGGATTTGGGAACTGCCCGAGCTGCAACATTATACCCACTCCAAGATGGCGTGCTGGCTGGCGCTGGATATGGCCGTGCTGATGGCGAAAGAGAAATATATCGAACCGACATGGGTCGGGCGCTGGGAGCGCGAGCGGGATCGCATCCGCGACTGGATCGAAAGCCATTGCTGGTCAGAGAGCAAGCAGGCCTACCTTTTTTACCCGGATAGCGACGATCGGCTTGATGCTTCGCTGGCGCTGGTTTATCGCTATGGTCAACATGTTAACCCCCAGCGCATGCTTGCCACTTACCGGGCCATTGAAGAAGAGTTGGGTCACGGCGGCGCACTGGTCTACCGCTACAGCGGCGTCGAACAGGAAGAGAACACTTTTGTCGCCTGTTCGTTCTGGCTGGCGGCAGCCTGGGCAGCAATGGGCGAGATAACCAAAGCCGAAGCGGCAATGGAGGCGATCCTCAACGCCCTTTGCGATAGAGGCAATGTCGAAACCTTTAATGAGATGTTTGATGTTCGCACCGGCAAGTGGAGCGGCAACCTGCCGCAGGGTTTAAGCCACCTGGCGCTGATTTGCGCCGCGCAGGCGATTACCGATTACAGCACCTCATCCCACCCGTGAACAGGTATAAGGGGAAAACGCGCACGCTGGCCCGACCTGCGACCGAAGGATTTTCTGCCAAAGGGGTAAACACTGCTACCGTATAAGGTGGTTTTTCTCATGCGCGATCAACCACGCTTTGCGCGCGATACCGCCGCCATAGCCGGTCATGGAACCGTCTTTACCGATGATCCGGTGGCAAGGAATGACAATCGCCACCCGGTTCGCACCATTGGCCGCTGCGACGGCACGCACCGCAGTGGGTTGCGCAAGGGATTCCGCCAGCGCTTGATAATGCGTGGTCTGACCGTAGGGCACCGTTTGTAAGCCCTGCCACACACGGCGCTGAAATTCACTGCCAGGCAGATCCAGCGTCAGCGAAAATTGCCGCCTGTCGCCGGCAAAATACTCGCCGATCTCTTTTTCCGCCTGCCGGGTGTGCGCGTTTTCCCCGGCGATAATGCGTGCTTTCAGCAAGCGCTGTAAGTCGCTGAATTCAGTCTCCAGCATGCGCCGGTCAACAAACTCCAGCAGGCAAACGCCCTGTTCCGTGGCGCAGACAAACATCGGACCAATCGGCGTGGTGAAACGGTGGATCATGATCACTTGTCGCCCCACACTTGGTGCGGCACCGGTGAGTTTTTTACAGGTATAGCCAAAGCCGCTGAGCGATTCATAACCGCTATCAAACGCTACATCGGTGGCGCTGCGTCCACCTTTCAACTCCTGAAGCGCCATATTGACCCGCGACATGCGCTGAAAAGCCTGAAATGTGATGCCATGTTGCTGTAAAAACCAGCGCCGCACGCGCTCCGGGCTGATGCCCTGCTCACGTAGCAGCGTGTCGCTGATGCGCATTTTGGGATTGGCGCGAACCAGCGCTACCGCCTGTTCAATAAAGTCCGGTGCCGAACAGGCATTTTCCGTTGGCCGACACACTTTACACGGGCGGAAACCGGCGTCGAGCGCTGATTTCATCTCGCGGAAAAACACCACATTTTCCCGCTTAGGTTTACGCGCGCGACAGACGGAAATACAAAAAACACCGGTGGTTTTGACGCCGACAAAAAAGAGGCCGGTGTATTCAGAAGCGCGATCGAGCAGCGCCTGATACCAGGTGTCGCACTGCGCTTTATCCGTGATTTGCATGGTGGAAAACGCCCTCAAAAGATTGCTGAGTCTGCACGCTCAACAGTATGTTTTTCAGCTGCGTTTGTAACGCGGCATGGATGAAATTACCCATCGAAATGCGGCGCACACCGAGCGTTGCCAGTTCGGCGAAGCCCGCCAACCCCGGTACGCACATCACATTGAGCGGCAAAGGAATCCGTTGGACAATGGCGGCAATATCCGCGTTTTGCATCACGCAGGGCACAAACAGACCGTCCGCGCCTTGTTGAGCGTATAACTGCCCGCGATACAGCGTCTCTGCCAGCGCATTTTCGACGTTCAGCAAGAAGGTATCGGTACGGATATTCAAAAACAGCGTGCGCGGCAATTGCGCGCGGATTCCCCGTAACTGCCGGGCGAATTGGGTGGCCTCAACCAATTGCCTTTCGCCATTAACCACGCGGCTATCTTCCAGATTGATGCCCACCGCACCGAGATTGATGAGTTGTTGCAGGTTATCGGCAATGGCTTGCGCGGTTTAACCGTAACCGGCTTCCATGTCCACGCTGAGCGGCAGGTCGCAGGCGGCACGAATGCGCTTCACCATAAACAGCAATTCAGCAAACGGCATTTGTTCACCATCTTCATAACCGAGCATCGTGGCAATGGCGGCGCTGGACGTGCCCATCGCCTGATATCCGGCCTGCTCTGCCGCACGCGCGCTGGCTGCGTCCCAGACATTGGCGATCAGTAATGGTGTGGTTTGATGGTGAAAAGCGGTGAAATCCATGGTCGTCTCCAGGGGTATTAAGTGGAGCGAGTGTGGCGTTTGCCGCCGACTTCTCACAACCGAAAATCGGACGACCATTTTTTATATATCGGGCAGGAAACGTTTCACTGCTGGTAATCAATTTGCCCAGTCTGGAACAACGATCATTGTCTCAGGCAAAGAGCGCATTTTTTCTCATAAAATCAATGCAGTGTTGTGTAGGCCGGATAAGCCGCAAGCCGCCATCCGGCGGCGTATTCACGGCTTTTGGCATCAATATCAGATATGAAATGCAACGCGTTTGCCTGTCGGCAATGTGATATCAATGCTTAACTCGCCACCTAACGCAGAGACATAACGCTTGAGAGTAGAGAGACGGGGATCGTTGCCAGGCTGCTCTATTTTCGCCAGTGTCGGCTGTTTGACGCCCATGACTCCGGCAAGCTCGGTCTGGGAGATATTCAATTCTTCACGTAGCTGGCTCAATACAATGTTGCGGCGCAGCTCATCAACACGCTCTTCAATTCGCGCCTGGCTTTCAGGGCTGCGTTTCGCTAAAAGTTCGTCTAAGGTTGCCACGTTAACTCCTTATTTCGCATATGATTTCTGAACTCTGCGTCGGCAATTTTTATCATCTCTTTATAAAACCGTTTCTCGTTAACGCCTGTCTTATCTCCGGCGCACAACACAATAGCCCGCCGCGTAGAATCGAACGCAAAAAAAGCGCGTACGGGAGAACCTGCATACTGGATCCTCAACTCTTTCATATTGCTATAGGTTGATCCTTTTATAGTATCGACATAAGGACGCCCAAGCTGCGGGCCAAACTCACTGAGGATCCTGAAAACCGCTAAAATCTCATCCTGCAACGGTTCTGGCTGGATGCTAAACCACACGTCAAAACGCTCCGTCGTAATCACTTGCCACATTGCCGTTCCCTCATAGCTTTTTTGCTATGAACGGAAATTATAGCCTTAAAGCTATGCGATCAAGAAAAGTTTAACCATTCCTGAAGCCGTGTCGACAATTTTATTCTCACCCTTTCACGCCAAACACCCGAAAAAACGCGGTTTTCCCCTCTTCCGTTACCGTGACTTCGCGATAACCCGGGGTTCTGCGCAACCAGCCCTGTTGTTCGAAAGCAATCAGCAGCGCCGCGCCCGCGTCACCGCCGAGGTGAAAACGCCGCTCGCTCCAGTCCAGACAGGCGCTACAGGGTTTGCGGCGGGTGCGCGGATCAAGGGTGACACCGACCTTTTCAAGGTTCCGTTTACCCAACTCGGTTACCGCACTGCCATCATCAGTGATCCAGCCTTCGCGCTGCATAAACGCATACACACCAACGGCTATTTCACCGGCAAGATGATCATAGCAAGTACGCGCCTGACGCAGCGCCAGCGGCGTGCGGGTGACAGGTGCCTGCGCGCCACGCATTGATACGCTCATCATCGTTTCCAGCAGTGCGGCGACATCGCTGCCTGCCAGCCGGTAGTAGCGGTGTCGCCCCTGCGAAACGCAGACCAGCAGACCGCTACTGAGCAGTTTTGCCAGATGCGCGCTGGCCGTTGACGCGGCGATATCCACTACCGCGCTCAACTCGGTCGCGGTCCACGCCCGCCCGTCCATCAGCGCGCAGAGCATTTTCGCCCGTGACGGATCCGCCATCGCGCTGGCAAGGCCCGAAAGCGTCTCCTCCAGCAGATGTGGTTCTTCCTGCGTTTTGCGGAGTTCATAGCCGGTCATAACGGTTGTACGTCCCATCGTTGTGTTGCCTCGCGCGCCAGCGGATCGTTATCGGTAAGTAGGATCAACCGGTTGTCATGATCGCTGTATTGCACAAGAATATTGATATTATGTTGCGCGATCGTGCGGGCAATTTCGCCTAACTCACCAGGACGCTCCTGCTTGAGTTTGCGAATAACCGGCGGCGTCACGGCATGCACACATAAACCGGCAGCGGTTAACACTTCCCGGGCGCGCTCGCCGTCAGCCACCAGAAAGTGCGCATGGCATTGATCGCCTGTGGTAAACACACCGCCCCCTTCCAGCCCGACGCCATTTTTGCCAAGCGTTTCACCCAGCCGTGCCAGCTCGCCCGGCGCATTATTCAGGATAACGTGAATATCGTACATATTATGGTTTCTCCGGAGTTGATGTGTAATCGCGAAAAACCGTCGCAACACGGATGCGGTAATACGCAAAAATAGCTTCCCGCCCTTCGCTCTGAGCCGCCTGGTGCAAGACATTGCGTTTCCAGGCTTGCACCGCCGCTTCATCCCGCCACCATGACAGTGACAATATCTTCCCTTCGCGGCTTAAACTCTGGAAACGTTCAATAGCGATAAACCCGTCAATTTCTGCCAGTACAGGCTTGAGTTCTGCGGCTAATTGCAGGTATCGCGCCTGCTTGCCTGCGGCGATATCGGCTTCAAAAAGTACAGCGATCATAAAGTGGCTCCCTCGTGAATGATGAGCCGCCAGTGTTGCGCAGACGGCACATCGACACTTCGCCCCCGAACGAAATATGCCTGTGCGATTTCGTGCCCCTGCTCAAAACCGTGAAGTGATTTGGCTCGCAGATTTCCATGAAACCGATCTCACGCAGTTACACCGACTCAATTTGCGATAATAAAAGGTAAATAAAATGAGCCCGGATTCGCCGATGTCGTTGATTGGCGAGCGAGTCGGCGCGAGTACCGCGATTGTGCTGACCATTGTGATGGTGCAGTTTGTCGGTTTTGAAGATCCGGTAGACGCAGCGGTTTCTGATGAAAAAAGCGCGGCGCTGACTGTCGGTTCACTGCAGATGCTCAGCCCCATCAAAGGCGAAGTGATCGCGCTGGAGAGCGTGGCGGATGAAGCTTTTGCCGGAAAAATGCCGGGCGATGGCATCGCCATCATCCCGCACGAAGGTAAAGTTGTCGCCCCTTGTGATGCACAGGTCGCAACATTGATCGACTCTCATCACGCCATTGGCCTGATATGTGATAATGGCGCGAAATTGCTGATTCATGATGGCCTTAACACCGTTAATCTTCAGGGACAATATTTTACGCCGCTGGTCGGGTTAGCGCCGGAACACCGCTGCTGGCCTTTGATAAAGAACATATTGAGCAGGCAGGTTACGACTTGACCACGCCAGTGCTGGTGGTCAACAGTGAGGGGTTTACGCTCACTCGCCACCAGTCGCAGGGCACTGTCACAGCAGGAGTTCCGCTGATGTCGCTGGTCTGAAATTAACCGCCATCATAATAACAAGAGCGAGGTTGAACGATGGTAACGATACTGGATGTCGCCAGGCTGGCCGGCGTCTCCAAAGCGACAGTATCGCGCGCGCTAAACGGCAAAGTCTTTGTCCGTGAGGAAGTGAAAGCCCGTATTATGCAGGCGATTGCCGAAACGGGTTATCGACCCAATCAGCTGGCGCGCAATCTTGCCAACAATAAAACCAACTCGGTCGGGCTGGTCATCACCAACGGGCTGTATAACGGCCCGTTTTTCTCCAGCATGATTTACCACGCGGCAACCAACAGCGAGTTGCACAGCCGCCAACTGGTGCTGGCGGACGGTAAACACAGTGCGCAGGAAGAGCGCGACGCCATCGATCTACTGCTGTCGCTGCGCTGCGAAGCGATCATGATCTACCCCAAATACCTGTCGGTTGCCGAACTCGATGAGATCATTGAACACAACCAAACGCCGATCGTAGTGATCAACCGGGAACTGTCTCGCCACCGCAGCCAGTGCGTGTTTGTCGATCACCAGCAAAGCTGTGAAACGATGATGGAATATCTGCTGACGCAAGGGCACAGGCGCATTGCGTTTGTCGCCGGTTCGGATGCCTCCCCCACCGGCGAGAGGCGTTTAGCCGGTTATCGTAATGCGCTGCGCAACGCCGGGATTGAACCCGACCCGCAACTGCTGGTGCGCGGCAGTTGGAGTACCGACAGTGGTTATGAGGCGGGGCGCGAACTGTTGGCGCGCAACGTGCCGTTTAGCTGCGTGCTGGCCGGGAATGATGATATGGCGATTGGCGTGGCGAAAGCCTGCTATGAGGCGGGTTTGCGGCTGCCCGAAGATGTGTCGCTGGCCGGGTTTGACGACTCGGTTATCGGCAAATATTACAACCCATCCCTGACCACCATCCATGTTCCGATGGAAGAGATGATCCGTAACGCCATTGAGATGGTGCTGATGCCAGAAGCTGCCGCCATTTGTGCCCATCGGGGCGAGCTGGTGTGCCGTGAGTCGGTGATTGCGCCTAAAACTGCCCGGTAAACCGGGCAGTTTCTGATTACGCGTGGCCGATGGCGTCGAGCTTCGCCAGCGCATCTTGCGATAATGTGAGCTTCGCGCTGGCAAGGTTTTCCTGCAAATGCTGTGGTGACGAAGTGCCGGGAATCAGCAGGATATTCGGTGAGCGCTGCAACAGCCAGGCCAGAGCAACCTGCATTGGCGTTGCGCCAAGCGCCTGCGCCACCTCATTCAACTCACCTGACTGCAACGGCGTAAAACCACCAAGCGGGAAGAACGGCACAAAGGCGATCCCCTGCGCATTCAACGAATCAATCAACGCGTCGTCATGGCGATTCGCCACGTTATAGAGGTTCTGCACACAGACAATCGGCGTCATTTTCTGCGCGTCCGCCACCTGTTTTGCCGTCACGTTGCTCAGGCCAATATGGCGGATCAGCCCGCGCTCTTTCAGCTTAATCAATGCCTCCAGCGGTGCTTCAAGCGGCCCCTCTTCCGGCCCATGTACGCCGAACATTGAGCGCAGGTTCACCACTTCCATCGCCTCAAGCCCGAGGTTTCGCAAGTTATCCTCAACGGCTCGCGTTAACTCTTCAGCGCTGAAGGCGGGCAACCAGTTGGCTTTGTCATCACGGCGCGCACCGACTTTGGTGACAATGCACAGATCATCCGGGTACGGATGCAGCGCTTGCTTGATCAATTTATTGGTGACATGCGGGCCATAAAAATCACTGGTGTCGATATGGTTCACACCCGCGGCAATCACATCACGTAGCACCTGCAGCGCTTTCGCTTCATCAGCAGGCGGCCCAAACACGCCGGGACCCGCCAGTTGCATTGCACCGTAACCCAGGCGACCAACCAGGCGATCGCCCAGACGAAAAGTAAGTGAGGGTTGAGACATGGAGTACCTCCTGTGCATTAAGTAAACAGATTGTAGGAGCATCGTTGCTGTGCAACAATCCGCTGAAATTCATACACACTGTACGGTTAACCGAACAATGAAACTGGACTTCGCTCTGCTGAATGCCATTGTGGCTGTCGCTAACGCCGGAGGCTTTCGCGAAGCCGCACGCGTGACCGGCACCAACCCTTCCCGCCTGAGTGATGCGGTGCGCCGCGCTGAACAGCAGCTCGGCGTACGTCTGTTTAACCGTACCACCCGCACCGTGGTGCTAACCGATGCAGGTAAAGCGTTGATGGAGCGATTGCAACCAGCAATGAGCGAAGTGGACGCCGCGCTGGACGCCATCAACCGTTTCCGTTCCACGCCCAGCGGTACGCTGCGCCTGAACGTGCCGGTGAGTGCCGCCAGGCTGGTGCTGCCGGCCATCGTACCTGCCTTTCTGGCGCAATATCCGGATATCCAACTGGAAATCGTTGCCGAAAGTAACGTTCAGGATGTCTTTCGCGACAGCTGTGATGCCGGTATACGCTATGACGAATGTCTGGAGCAAGATATGGTCGCGCTACCCATTGGCCCGCGTCGCCAACGTTTTGCCGCCGCCGCAGCGCCCGTTTACCTGCAACAACATGGCATACCGCAACATCCGCGCGATCTTATTACTCACAACTGCATTCGTGGGCGTTACGCCAGCGGGGTAAGCCCGGAGTGGGAGTTCGAGCGTGATGGCGAGCCGCTGCGCGTGCAGGTCAGCGGGTCATTAGTGGTTAGCGTTGGCAGCGCAGTGGAACTGGCGGTGCAAGCCGCGATTGCCGGTAGCGGCATTATCTATCTGTTTGAAGAGTGGTTGCACCCGGCACTGGATCAGGGGGAACTGATACCGCTGCTGGAACCCTGGTGGCTGTCGTTCAATGGCCCGTATCTCTATTACAACTCCCGCCGGCTAATTCCTGCGCCTTTACAGGCATTTATCGATTTTGTGCGCGCATAGGCAAGTTACGGATATATAACGCAATGATCAGAAGAACTGTCTACACTTGAGGAAATAGAACAGAGCGAGGGTGAGCTATGATCTTTCCGGCCATGCCAGTCAATGAAATCGAGCGGCTTAAGTCGCTATACATGATGGATTTGCTTGATAAAAAGGATGATGAGCGCTTTGACCGGTTAACCCGTACGGCGAAGACCACCTTTGACGTGCCGATCGCGATCATCAGCCTGCTCGACCGCGATCGCCAGTGGCTACTGTCGCGCAGCGGTGTCGATACTCACGAAACACCGCGCAATCTCTCATTTTGCGCACACGCCATCCTCGAAGAGGGGACTTTCATTGTGAAAGATACCCTCGCCGATCCGCGTTTTGCCGATAACCCGTTTGTCGTTGGTGAGCCCTGGGTGCGCTTTTACGCAGGCTGCCCGGTGCGCCTGCCAGACGGTGCGATTGCCGGGACGATTTGTATTATCGACACGTATCCGCGTCCGTTCTCCAGCGCAGAAATCAACACTCTGCTCGACTTCGCCGCCATTGTGGAAGATGAGTTTTTAATTCTTAGCATGGCGATGACCGACAGCCTGACCGGGATGCCAAACAATCGCGGTTTTTACCGCACCGGCGAGAAGCGCTTCGCGTGGCTAAAAGAGCATAAAAAACCCTTCAGCCTGCTCTATTTCAGCATAGATAATCTGAAAGCCATCAATGAGTTACTGGGTAGCAAAGAGGGCGATGAGGTGGTAAAAATCTTCGCCAGCAACCTGACGAAATGTCTTAAAGAGCAGGATATCGCCGCACGTCTGGGCGGCGGGGAATTTGCCGTACTGCTGGGAAATCTCGCCGTGAATGACGTGGATGCGTTTTTATTCGATCTGCAGTCGCGGATGGATGCCATCGATCAGCTGTCCGGTAAGAATTACCACATCAACTATTCGCACGGCATTATCGAAAACGGCGGCAGTCGATACGCCACGCTGCGCGATATGCTGGAAGACTGCGACAAAGTGATGTACACGGAAAAACGCCGCCGTTAAGCCACTGCGCCGGGCAACCGGCGCGCTGTTTATAAATTGTCGAAACCGCCATTACCTTCCCAGCCCGCCAACTGCTGGTAGATACGCTCTACTGCCGTTTTTACTGGCGGCGTCATCGGATAATAAAAACCAACGATATCCGGTTGAATCCCCAAAAAAATCACCTCGCCAATATCCTCTTTAAGCTGATCAATCAGGTAGTTGAGCGGCATATTGTGAGTGGTCATCAGGAACATTTCGGCAATGTCATCCGGGTCAACAATACGGATGTCGCCAGGGTTTAATCCCATATCTGTGGCGTCAACAATCAGCAACCGTGAAGGTTTGAGCTCGCGAATGGCGACCACATCGTTCTCTGGCGCGCTGCCACCGTCAATCACCTGCCAGTTGCCTTGCGGGTTTTCAGCACACATTTGGGCCAGCAACGGGCCTGCACCATCGTCGCCCATCATACTGTTACCCACACACAGCAATACGTCAGTCACGCAATCTCCTCACCATCAAATAGATGGCACTTTCCTGATGGATATCATGCAGCATCGACAGCAGCGCTTTGCTCCAGGCAAGCTGTTGCGCATTTTGCCGCACCTGCGCCCGATCAAAGGCGTTTGCCAGCAGCATCACGTGCGTACTGTCGATAACAATTTCGCCGTAGCGCGGCACGCCTTCCATTTTGCGCCGCGCTTCGCTACCCGCTTCCAGCGTGGCGATCCACGTCAGATAATCGTCCCACGGGCAGGAGAGCGCGGTTTCCAGGCAGTCGATCACCCCAAGATGGTGGCCGATAGCCAGGCTGTAATAAACCACTTGCTGCGCCTGTGCGGGCGCAGTGTCGTTCTCGTCGATAAATTTACGCCGCAACTGGCTAAAGACCACCGATTCGCCCATCAGATTTTCGCCTCCTGCACCACCTGGTCCAGGTGGCTGATAATCTCGGTCAGGCGCGGATCGTTTTCCTGCGTCAGCCAGCGCACCACTTCATGTTCGCCTACGCTGCGTAAACGCATATAGTCATCAGCAATCTGGCGGCCGTAGCGGTAACCCGCCAGCCGACGGGCGGTGCGATCCACTTTCACGCGCAGGGGTTGCACCATCGCCGGGTGCAAAATCTCGGCCGGTTGGTCGTCCTGTTCACCTGGCAGACGGGCGTGAATTTTCTGCTCCAGCAGCCCCAGCGCCATGGCGAAACCATACAAAGTGGCCGCGGGCGTTGGCGGGCAGCCGGGAATATAGACATCCACCGGCACAATTTTGTCGGTGCCGCCCCACACGCAGTACAGGTCGTGGAAGATACCACCGCTGTTGCCGCATGCGCCGTAGGAGATACAGATTTTGGGATCCGGCGCAGATTGCCAGGCACGCAACGCAGGCGAACGCATCGCGCGGGTGACCGCCCCGGTAAACAGCAGAATGTCGGCGTGGCGCGGTGACGGCACCACTTTGATACCAAAGCGTTCGGCATCGAACAGCGGCGAAAGCGTAGCGAAAATCTCGATTTCGCAGCCGTTACAGCCACCGCAGTCCACGCGGTAGACATAGGCGGAACGTTTGATCTTATTCAGCAGCGAGGCTTTCATGCTGGCGATGGACTCCTCCACCGTCATCGGCACCGGAATACCGTCCGCATCGCGCGGACCTAACAGCTGGCTCATTAGCTGGCCTCTCTCATATGGCGGGTCAATTCAATCCGATCGGACGGCACCAGGCACTTCTGGCGTTTACATTCCGGGCAGGTTTCAAAACTTTCACGGTGCTGCTCTGCCCGGCTATCACCGTTATGCGCCAGCAGCGCAATGGCGTAGTCGATCTCTTTTTGCACTGCGAATGGTCGGGTGCACTCACGGCACTGGCACAGCTCAAAGCGCGACTGTTGCAGGAAATCGGCTTTGTTCCACACCGCCAGTTCATACTCTTGCGAAAGCGTGATGGCGGCAGTCGGGCACACTTCTTCGCAACGGGCGCAGAAGATGCAGCGCCCCAGGTTGAACTGCCATGCCAGCTCGCCGGTGGCCAGATCCGTTTCCACCGACAGCGCATTCGACGGGCAGGCATTTACGCACGCCGCACAGCCAATGCACTGCTGCGGGTTGTGCTGCGGTTTGCCGCGAAAATTTTTATCGACCGGCATCGGTGACAGCGGGTAATCGCTGGTTGCCGTGCCGGTTTTGATCACTTTTTTGATAAAGGTAAACATCGCTACCGTTCTCCCCTCACGATTTCAACGGCGAGTTCTTACGCTCAATCCCGTAACGCTCCAGCTCTTTGTAAGCCACGACCTTGCTTTTCTTCTTCCGCACATCCACCACCGTCATGCGGTCGGTGCAGGAGTAGCAAGGGTCGAGGCTGCCAATGATCAGCGGTGCGTCGGAAACCGTGTTACCGCGCAGCATATAGCGCAGCGTCGGCCAGTTGGCGTACGTCGCCGCACGACAGCGCCAGCGGTAAAGTTTCTGGTTATCGCCGGTCATGCTCCAGTGGATATCGTCCCCACGCGGCGCTTCAGAGAAACCGAGCGCAAAACGGTGCGGAATATAGGTAAAACCTTCCACCATCAGCGGGCCGCCAGGTAGGTTATCAAGACCGTAATCGATCATATTGAGCGCGGTCAGCACTTCGTTGATGCGCACTTTCAGACGTGAAATCACATCGCAGCCCTGTTCGGTATGCACGGTCATCGGCAACAGCCCATAGCCCACAAACGGGTGATCGGCACGGGTGTCACGGGCGTGACCGCTGGCGCGCACCATCGGGCCAACGTTACTGAAATCGCGGGCGATTTGCGGGTCGAGACGACCAATGCCCACGGTGCGTTGCTCAATGTTCGGCGTACTCATCAGCATCTCCACCAGCTCAGTGACATCGCGGCGCATCTGCTGTGCCAACTGGCGAGTCTGGATCATGTCGTCTTTCAACATGTCACGGCGGATGCCGCCAATCAGGTTCAGGCCGTAGGTTTTACGCGCCCCGGTGAGTATTTCCGCCATTTTCATGGAGGCTTCACGCACGCGGAAAAACTGCATAAACCCGGAGTCAAAACCGACAAAGTGGCAGGCCAGACCAAGGTTGAGCAGGTTGGAGTGCAAACGTTCGACTTCCAGCAGAATGGCGCGAATCATCTGCGCGCGTTCCGGTACGACAATGCCCATCGCGTTTTCAACCGAGGTGGTATAGGCCGTGCTGTGGGCAAAACCGCAGATGCCGCAGACGCGATCGGACAGGAAAGTGACTTCGTTGTAACCCATACGGGTTTCCGCCAGCTTCTCCATGCCGCGATGGACGTAAAACATGCGGTAGTCGGCGTCGACAATATTTTCGCCGTCAACGAACAGGCGGAAATGGCCCGGCTCGTCCGAGGTCACATGCAGCGGGCCAATCGGCACCACATTGTTCTTCTTATCACCCAGTTCATTAATAAACTGGTAGGTTTCCGCATCGGTGGTCGGTGCAGGACGCTGGCGATAGTCCATGCTGTCTTTACGCAGCGGGTAGAGTTCATCCGGCCAGTCATCCGGCAACACCAGGCGGCGCTCATCCGGCAGACCCACCGGGATCAGGCCGTACATGTCACGCACTTCACGCTCGCCCCATACCGCTGCGGGCACACGCGGCGTTACCGACGGGTATTCCGGTTTCAACGCATCCACTTCCACACGCACCGTGATCCAGCATTTTACGCCCTGCTCCATCGACAGCACGTAATAGACGGCGAAATGGCCGTTCAGCTTGCGCTCGTCGTTGCCAAACAGGACAGAAAGCCAACCGCCTTGTTGGTAGTAGAGGTACTCGACCACTTCCGGCAGGTAGTTCACTTTGATGGTGACCGTGATCTGGTCTTTGGTCTGCCACGCTTCATCCAGCACCACGCCGGGAAATTTCTCGTGCAGGGCGGCAAGATAGTGTTGACCGATTTTTTCTTCAGACATGCTCAAACTCTCTTAATACGTCGCCAACCAGGAGACGAAGGCTAAAAAGGCGACGCCGAAACCGGCCCAGGTCACACGCGAGGTCGCGACAAAACGCAGACGCGCCATGCTGTTCTCAAACAGGGCGATAATCAGCACGCCAGCGACCAGTTTCACCACGGCTATCACCAGCGCCAGCAGCAAACCGGCGGCGCTAAAGGTGGTCATCTGCCCCCAGGGCAGAAACACGCCAACAAACAGTTGCAGTACCACCAGTTGTTTTAAGCTGATGCCCCACTTCATCACGGCAAAACCGCTGCCGCTGTACTCAGATAGCGGCCCTTCCTGTAACTCCTGCTCCGCTTCCGCGAGATCAAACGGCAGTTTGCCCATTTCGATAAAGGTGGCGAACGCGCAGGCGCACAGCGCCAGGAACAGAGGAATGCTGCGAGATAGCGGCCAGTGATAGACGGTATTGGTGATGTAGCTAATGTGTGTTGAGCCAGCGACCAGCGCCGCCACCCACAAGCCAAGCAGTAAAATCGGCTCCACCAGTACGCCGAGCATCGCTTCGCGGCTCGCACCAAGCCCGGTAAACGGGCTGCCGGTATCAAGCCCGGAGATGGCAAAGAAAAAGCGGGCAATGGCGAACAGGTAAATCAGCGTGATCAGATCGCCAAGTTCCGGCAGCGGCGAAGCAATCGTCACCACCGGTAACGCGGTCGCGACGGTCAACATAACACCTACCATCACAAACGGTGTCAGGCGAAATACCCAGCCAGACGCCGCCGGGGCAATACTTTGCCGCCCCAGCAGTTTCAGCAGATCGCGGTATTCCTGCAACACGCCCGGCCCGCGCCGGTTATGCAAACGCGCACGCGCCACGCGGCTGATGCCGGAAAGCAGCGGCGCAACGGCAAACAACACCAACGCCTGTAGTAAAGCAAACAGAAAACTCATCATCAGGCTCCTCGTGAAATCACCACTACCACCAGCACCGCCAGCTCAATCAGCGCCAGCCGACGAAACAGCACCGGCGCGCTATCACCGTGCCAGCCGGGAACAGGAAGCCGCGGCTCCAGCCATTTCCGTAGCTTCAAAACCGGGGCAAAGGCCGCTTTCACCGGCATAGCGAAACCATGCGCGGTAATCACCATTGACTTTTCGTGATCGTAACCGCACACCCAGGCACTACCACGGCGACGGGCAGGCAGGCGATCGCCTTTAAACAGCATCATTAGCAGCAACGGCAGCAGCGGCGTGGCAATCAGCAGCAGCGCAATCATCGGCTGCGACACCACGGTGTTCGCCATTTGTAGCGGCAACGGCACGGCAGCAAACAGGCGCGGCATCAGCCACGGCGCAGCCACACCGCCGATAACGCAGCAAATGGCCAGCGCGGCGACCACGCCAGTCATTAACCAGGGAATAGAACGCGGGTTTTCCGCCTGAGCGCTACGCGGCGCGCCTAGAAACGTGACGCCATAGACTTTCGCCATGCACATCACCGCCAGCGCACCGGTAATCGCCAGGCCAACTGCCAGCAGTGGCCCCAGCAGTTGCAGCAGGAAATGACCGCTGGCGCTTAAACCAAAGAAGGATTGATAAATCACCCACTCACCGGCAAAACCGTTGAGCGGTGGCAGCGCCGCCATCGCCATCAGCCCGACCAGCATCGCCAGCGAGATAACCGGCATTTTTTTACCGATGCCGCCCAGTTTTTCGATATCGCGATAACCGGTGCCAAACCACAGCGTACCCGCGCCGAGGAACAGCGTGCTTTTAAACAGGCTGTGGTTGAAAAGGTGATACAGGCCGCCGGTCAGCCCCAGCGCCAGCAGAACAGGTTGTTGCAGCGCAAGGCCGGTAACGCCTGCGCCAAGGCCAAGCAGGATAATGCCGATGTTCTCCAGCGTGTGATAGGCCAGCAGGCGCTGGATATTGTGCTCCATCAGCGCATACAGACCGCCGACAAAGGCGGTAATGACGCCAAATACCAGCAGCGCAACGCCCCACCACAGCGGCGGTTGGCCGCCGAGCAGTGAAAGGCTCAGAATGCCGAACAAACCGATTTTCATTACTACCGTGGAAAACAGCGCCGCCGCAGGTGCGGGCGCGGTAGCATGCGCCTGCGGCACCCATGCATGCAGCGGAATAATCCCGGCCAGCAGGCCAAAACCAACCACGCCAAGCAGCCAGATGTCGCTACCGAGCGCATGTGTACCGAGCTGCACAAAATCAAGCGTCTGATACCGCTGCCACAGCAGCCAGCAGGCCACCGCCAGCAGCCCCGTACCGAAGCGGCCCATGACAAACCACAACTTGCCGGATTTGCTACAGCCGGTAAGGAATACCGCGCTCAACGCCATGATTTCCGCCATGATGACCAGCGCACCGAAGTTTGCCGCGCTCACCGCGCACAGCGCCGCAGCCAACAGTAAGTTCATCAGCAGACCGTTAGCTTTCACCGCTTCATGGCGATGCCAGTGAATGGTAAACAGGCTAATAAAACCGCCGCACACGCCGAGCGTTATCAGCCATACGGCGCTCAGCGGTGTGACCAGAATGTGATACTGAATCAGCGGTATCATGCCACTCACCGTGACGGCTTCTGTTAATGCCATCACGCCGCAGGCCGCCGCCATCGCACAACCGAGCGCGCCGCCAAGCCCGGCAAACAGGCCGCTTAACGCTTTGAACGGCATAAACAGATAGGCCAACATGGCGGCGCAGGTAAGCACCGCGACAGCCGCGCTTAACAAAGAGAGGATAGTCATTTCGCGCTCCGGTTTAGCTGCGTATACAGCGATAAATCGCCATAGTCCGTATTGAGGGTTTGCTCGCGTTTGCGACGGCTGGCTCTGGCGATATCCCGGTTATTGACCAAATGCAGCGCCTTGGTCGGGCACATCCGTACGCAGGCCGGGCCTTCTGCATCGAAATGGCAGAGATCGCACTTCACCGCAATGGCCCGCACGCCAGGCACCCAGTCCAGCAACGAGCTGACGCGCGCGGGCGCTGGCGGCGCGGCGGGCGCTTTTGGCGAGTTAACATTGGCGGGAATATCCAGCGGGCGACTACCGGAAAACTCAATCGCGCCGAAAGGACAAGCAATCGCGCACAGCTTGCAACTGATGCACAGGCTTTCATTTAACTGCACTGCGCCATCGACGCGGTTGATCGCGTTCACCGGGCAAACGCCCGCGCAAGGCGCGTCTTCGCAGTGATGACACTGCTGCGGCGCGGACTCATTTTCGTTGCGCATCACGCGCAGCCGCGGCATCGCCTGCAGGCCATGCGCGCGATGCGTTTCGGCGCAGGCAGCCTCGCAGGTATGGCACCCAATACATAACGCCGAATCGGCAATTACAAAACGGTTCACCAGCAAATCCTCAGGTGATTCACCCTGGTTACGGGCGGTCATTTTTGACGAAACGTGTCGCGCTATGTGTCACTTCGACACATGTCGACACCCAAACTCAGGCCAGCGCAGGCGCGTGGCTGACAAGCGTGGTGAGATTGACCGGCGTATCCGCTTCCATTGCGGCATACAGGTTGTCGTAAACGGCGGCGATCTTGCCGAGATAATGCTCAAGCACTTTCTCGCGATCGCGCACGCTGAACGCACCATCAACCTTGCCATCGCTGGAGAGCTGCGCTTTGGCAATCACGCGTCGCTCATCGCTCTCTTTATTGGCAATTGCATATTCGATGGTGTGACCGTTAAAGCCGCCGCTCAGGGTGATATAAACCGTGAAGTGTTCGAACAGTACAAAGCAAAGCTGCTGCTCTGGCGCACAGCCGATGGCGTGATGCAGCCGCGCTTTGGAAAGCGTAACCCCCTGAACTAACGCGTTACAGTAGCTGCGCCACTCTTCCTGCAGGCGGTGATGCCGCCCGGCAATGTAATCTGCCTTTTCGCTAATTTCCCATATCGTCATGTCTGCTTACCCGGTTAATGAAAAACAACGGCGATATAGCATCATCCATGCCAAAATTTAACTCATTAATTTATAAAGAAATAAATGGAAAAAGCTTACCCTTTCGACGTGTCATCTCGACATTGTCGACATCGTCACCGTGTCAAAAGGCGCAATGGCACTCTTATTGCATACAAGGGCGCAATGTCATCAGGAGGCGTTATGCACGAAATCACCCTCTGCCAGCGAGCGCTGGAAATCATTGAACAACAGGCGTCAGCAAACGGCGCGCGTCGGGTCACCGGCGTGTGGCTGAAAGTCGGCGCATTTTCTTGTGTAGAAACGGAAGCTTTAACGTTTTGTTTTGATCTGGTTTGCCGTGGCAGCCTGGCGGAAGGTTGTACACTGCACATCGAACAACAACAGGCGGAATGCTGGTGCGAGTCCTGCCAACAGTATGTGACGTTACTTACCCAGCGTGTGCGCCGCTGTCCGCAGTGCCACAGCGACCAATTGCAAATTGTCGCCGATGACGGAATGCAAATTCAGCGGCTGGAAATTGAGGAGTAAACAATGTGTACAACATGTGGTTGTCAGGACGGTAACCTTTATATTGAAGGTGACGAACATAACCCGCACTCAGCGTTTCGCGGTACTCCGTTCTCCCCTGCCGCTCGCCCGGCGCTGAAAATCACCGGTGTCAAAACCGACGATTTTCGCCCAACCCAACTGGAACACGGCGACCTGCATTATGGTCACGGTGAAGCCGGTACCCACGCGCCCGGCATGAGCCAACGGCGGATGGTGGAAGTGGAAATCGACGTGCTGGAAAAAAACAACCAAATCGCCGCCCGCAACCGCGCCCGTTTCGCCGCTTCGCAGCAACTGGTGCTAAATCTGGTTTCCAGCCCCGGTTCCGGCAAAACCACCTTGCTTACCGAAACCCTTAAGTGCCTGAAAACGCGCGTCCCTTGTGCGGTGATTGAAGGCGATCAGCAGACAGTTAACGATGCCGCGCGCATTCGCGCGACCGGCACGCCGGCGATTCAGGTCAACACCGGTAAAGGCTGCCATCTTGATGCGCAGATGATTGCCGACGCCGCACCGCGCCTGGCGCTGGAAAATCGCGGCATTTTGTTTATTGAGAACGTCGGTAATCTGGTGTGCCCGGCGGGTTTTGACCTCGGCGAGCGCCATAAAGTGGCGGTGCTGTCAGTGACAGAAGGCGAAGACAAGCCGCTGAAATATCCGCATATGTTCGCCGCCGCCTCATTGATGCTGCTCAATAAAGTGGATTTGCTGCCCTACCTCGATTTTAACGTTGAGCAGTGCATCGCCTATGCGCGTGAAGTGAACCCGAGCATTGAAATCATGCTGATTTCCGCCACCAAAGGCGACGGAATGGACGCCTGGCTTGACTGGCTGGAGACGCAACGATGTGTATAGGCGTACCGGGGCAAATTTGCGCCATTGATGGCCTGCAAGCCAAAGTGGATGTCAGCGGCATTCAGCGCGATGTCGATTTAACGCTGGTCGGCAACACCGACGAAAACGGTCAGTCGCGTCTCGGCCAGTGGGTGCTGGTGCATGTCGGCTTCGCCATGAGCGTAATTAACGAAGAAGAAGCGCTGGATACGCTGGCGGCGCTGCAAAATATGTTCGATGTCGAACCCGATGTCGGCGCGCTGCTATACGGCGAGGAGAAATAATGCGTTTTGTCGACGAATACCGTGCTCCGGAACAGGTGATGCAACTGATTGATCACCTGCGTGAACGGGCAGCACATCTCTCTTATAGCGCCGCGCGCCCATTGCGCATTATGGAAGTGTGCGGCGGGCACACGCACGCTATTTTCAAATTTGGCCTCGATCAGTTACTGCCGGAAAATATTGAGTTTATTCACGGTCCCGGCTGCCCGGTTTGCGTGCTGCCAATGGGGCGGATTGATACCTGCGTGGAGATCGCCCAGCACCCGGAGGTGATTTTCTGCACCTTTGGTGACGCCATTCGCGTGCCGGGAAAAAACGGCTCGCTGCTGCAAGCAAAAGCGCGCGGCGCGGATGTGCGGATTGTCTATTCACCAATGGATGCGCTGGCGCTGGCGGAAAAAAATCCGCAGCGCAAAGTGGTGTTCTTCGGCCTGGGGTTCGAAACCACCATGCCCGCCACCGCCATTACCTTGCAGCAGGCAAAAGCCCGTAACCTCGATAACTTCTGGTTTTTCTGTCAGCACATTACGCTGATTCCAACGCTGCGCAGCCTGCTGGAGCAGCCGGACAACGGCATCGACGCATTTCTCGCGCCGGGACATGTCAGCATGGTGATCGGCACCGGCGCCTATACCTTTATCGCCGATACGTATCAGCGCCCGCTGGTGGTCGCCGGGTTTGAGCCGCTCGATCTGTTGCAGGGCGTGGTGATGCTGGTTGAGCAGAAAATCGCCGCCCACAGCAAGGTGGAAAACCAGTATCGCCGTGTGGTACCGGACGAAGGCAACCGGCTGGCGCAGGCCGCCATTGCCGAGGTGTTTACCGTGCGCGGCAACAGCGAGTGGCGCGGCTTGGGCATGATTGGCGAATCCGGTGTGCATCTGACGCCTGCGTATCAACGCTTTGACGCCGAAGCGCATTTTCGACCTGCGGTACAGCAAGTGTATGACGATCCGCGCGCCCGCTGCGGTGACGTGCTGACCGGCCGCTGTAAACCGCACCAGTGCCCGCTGTTCGGTAATACTTGTAACCCACAAAGCGCGTTCGGTGCGCTGATGGTTTCATCAGAAGGTGCCTGCGCGGCCTGGTATCAATATCGTGCTCAGGAGTGTGAAGCATGAATGAAGTGCAGATGGCGCACGGCAGCGGCGGCCAGGCCATGCAACAACTCATTAGCCAACTTTTTTTAGAAGCGTTCGACAATCCCTGGCTTGCCGAGCAGGAAGATCAGGCGCGTCTCGATCTGGCAGAACTTACGGCAAGCGGCGATCGGCTGGCGTTTTCCACCGACAGCTACGTTATCGATCCGCTGTTCTTTCCCGGCGGCAATATCGGCAAGCTAGCGGTGTGCGGCACGGCAAATGATATTGCCGTTAGCGGCGCAATACCGCGCTTCCTCTCCTGCGGTTTTATCCTTGAAGAGGGGCTGCCAATGGCAACGCTGAAGACCCTTGTTGAAAGCATGGCCGCCACCGCCCATAGCGCCGATATCGCCATTGTTACCGGCGATACCAAAGTGGTGCAGCGCGGCGCAGCCGATAAAGTATTTATCAATACGAGCGGTATTGGTGCTATCCCGGCGTCCATTCACTGGGCGGCGGCTTCGCTGCAACCCGGCGACGTGCTGCTGGCAAGCGGCACACTGGGCGATCATGGCGCGACCATCCTTAACCTGCGCGAAGGCTTAGGACTGGATGGCGAACTGACCAGCGACTGCGCGGTGCTGACCCCGTTGATTAGCCAACTGCGCGACCTTCCCGGCGTAAAAGCCCTGCGCGACGCCACGCGCGGCGGTGTTAACGCCGTGGTGCATGAGTTCGCTGCCGCCTGCAGTTACGGCATTGAGTTAAATGAACGAGATTTACCGGTAAAACCGGCAGTGCGCGGGGTTTGCGAATTGTTGGGGCTGGATGCACTGAATTTTGCCAACGAAGGCAAACTGGTGATTGCCGTACAGCGTGAAGCCGCAGAGCAGGCGCTGGCACAATTACGCGCTCATCCTTTAGGGCGCGACGCCGCAATGATTGGCGAAGTGGTCGAACGCAAAGGTGTACGTCTGACAGGCCTTTATGGAGTGAAGCGCCTGCTGGATTTACCCCATGCCGAGCCATTACCACGAATTTGTTAACTTTTTATTTTTATTAATTTTTTCACACCTTCTGCGTGTGTTCCTGGAAAAGCAAAATGTCGTATACACCGATGAGTGATCTCGGGCAACAAGGATTGTTTGATATAACGCGGATGTTATTACAACAGCCCGATATGGCCGCGCTTTGTGAAACGTTAACCCGGTTGACCCGCCAGTCGGGTCTCGCCGACAACGCCGCGATTGTGCTGTGGCATGCCGACAGCCATCTCGCCAGCCGTTACGCCGTGCAAGCACCTGACAACAGCGCCAAATATAACGACCAGGCGCTGCTGGCAGGCGGCCCGGTGCGGCATATTCTCTCTCACCCGCAGGCGCTGCACTGCACCGCGCAACTCTTTAGCGAGACCTGGCCCGCCGTTGCCGAAAGCCGGATCTATCCGGCGTTTGCCCATTACTGCTTGCTGCCGCTCGCTGCTGAAGGGCAGATTTTTGGCGGCTGCGAATTTTTTCGCACCAGCGACAGGCCATGGAGCGACAAAGAGACCGAGCGTCTGCATACGCTGACGCAAATCGTTGCCGTGGTTGCCGAGCAGTTGCAAAGCCGCGACCACCCCACGCCGGACTACGAACTTCTGTGTCAGGAGCGGGACGATTTTCGCATTCTGGTCGCCATCACCAACGCGGTGCTCTCCCGGCTGCATATGGATGAACTGGTCAGTGAAGTAGCGAAAGAGATCCACTACTACTTCGGCATCGATGCCATTAGCCTGGTGCTGCGCGGCAGCCGCAAGGGCAAACTGACCATCTACTCGACGCATTATCTGGACGAAGCCGACCCCGCCCATGAAACGCAGGAAGTCGACGAACAGGGGACGCTGACCGAGCGAGTATTTAGCAGCAAAGAGATGCTGCTAATTAATCTGCATGAGCGCGACAAACTCGCCCCCTACGAGCGGATGCTGTTTGAAACCTGGGGCAATAAAATTCAGACCCTGTGTCTGCTGCCGCTGATGTCCGGGAAAAATCTGCTGGGCGTGCTGAAACTGGCGCAGTGCCAGAAAGAGGTCTTTACCCCGGCGAACCTGAAGCTGCTGCGCCAGATTGCCGAGCGCATCGCCATTGCCGTGGATAACGCGCTGGCCTACCAGGAGATCCACCGTTTGAAAGAGCGGCTGGTGGATGAAAACCTCGCACTGACTGAACAGCTGAATAATGTCGACAGTGAATTTGGCGAGATTATCGGGCGCAGCGATGCGATGTTCCGCGTACTCAAGCAGGTTGAGATGGTGGCGCAGAGCAACAGTACGGTGCTGATCCTTGGCGAAACCGGTACTGGCAAAGAGCTTATCGCGCGCGCCATTCATAACCTTAGCAAACGCAACAGCCGCCGGATGGTGAAGATGAACTGCGCGGCAATGCCGGCCGGGCTGCTGGAAAGCGATCTGTTTGGTCACGAGCGCGGCGCGTTTACCGGTGCCAGCGCACAGCGCATCGGGCGTTTTGAGCTGGCGGATAAAAGCTCGCTGTTTCTTGACGAAGTGGGCGATATGCCGCTTGAGTTGCAACCCAAGCTCCTGCGCGTGTTGCAGGAGCAGGAGTTTGAGCGCCTCGGCAGCAATAAACTGATCCAGACTGATGTGCGGCTGATTGCCGCCACCAACCGCGATCTCAAACAGATGGTCGCCGACCGGGAATTTCGCAGCGATCTCTATTACCGTCTAAATGTGTTCCCCATCCACCTGCCGCCGCTGCGCGAGCGCCCGGAAGATATTCCGCTGCTGGTGAAAGCCTTCACCTTTAAAATCGCACGCAAAATGGGGCGCAATATCGACAGCATTCCGGCAGAAACCTTGCGTGTGCTGAGTGCGATGGAGTGGCCGGGGAATGTGCGTGAACTGGAGAACGTGATCGAGCGTGCGGTGCTGCTCACACGCGGCAACGTGCTGCAACTCTCAATGCCGGAAATCGCCGTGCCGTCCTTCGCACCTGAACCGCCCGCTGAAGTGGCGCGTGAAGGGGAAGATGAGTATCAACTGATTGTGCGCGTGCTGCGGGAAACCAACGGCGTGGTCGCCGGGCCAAAAGGCGCGGCGCAGCGACTGGGGCTGAAACGCACGACGCTGCTCTCCAGAATGAAACGATTAGGTATTGATAAAGAGACGTTATAGCCACAGACCCGACGGGCGTTTCGCGCGTCGGGCGTTTCATTGCGCGTCAACAGAGCCGTAAAACCGCCAATCCGGCAAACGCATAACCAGCCTTCCCGAATACTCGCCCTGCTTTCTCAACGGTTATTTACGCCGGTACTTCTCCGGCAACTCCGGCACCGGGCGCTTATCATCAATCAAATGACGCACCGTCAGCACCGGGTGACGCCACAGCATTCGCGGCCCCGCCCAGCGCATAATCTGTTTCATCTCTTCGCGTTTCGCAGGCTGGTAACAGTGCACCGGGCACTGTTTGCAGGCCGGTTTCTCCTCGCCAAACACACATTTATCCAGCCGCTTTTCCGCATAAGCATACAAATCCGCGTAGTGCGCCACGCTGCTTACCGCATCCGGGCAGGCGCGCTGATAAAGGGCAATCATTTTGCGGATAGTCAGTTTTTCTCGCAGGATCCGGGGGCCAGCCATACACGTCACCAATAATTAAGATGCATAAATAATACACCTTAATAAATATGCAAAAAACCTTGCCCGCCTCGTTTTCATGTAAAGGCCAGGCCTCTCATGCCGATACCTGTGTACGCACTTCTGCTGACGATGAAAAAATGGAGCCGTAATAACAAACGGCGCATACCCTTAAGGACAAACATGAAATCTTTTTTTCTACACTTGGCACTGCTCACGCTGACGATGACAGGAGCCGCGAAGGCGCAAACGCTGACAGAAAGTTTGCTGCGTTGCGACAGCACTTTTTTCAATGAACTCTATAAGCAGCGGGCAACGCTGGCGCACACCGCGCCACTGGTGACAGATAAGCAGCATCACGCCTGGTTTGCCGCGCCGAAAGACGGCGCCGATACCGTTTGGTTTAGCAAGCCTTTGCGCATAAATCAGCTCACCATTTCTGGCTTCGACAGGTCTCAAGAGTCACTGGGCAAATTGGGCGATTATTACTTCTGGGGATGGGTGATCGAAGAGCCCATGTCTGCGGTGATAGCTGCGTTGCCTGATGTTCACTGGCAAAAAGTCACTGACGGGTATTACGGCAATCCGCTGATCAAACGCGCCGGTGAGACAACATGGCGGGTCAACAAAACCGCCGTCAGCGGTATTGCTCCTGCTGCGGATAGCGTGGAAAAACTCGCTATGCTGGAAGTGAGTGAAGGCAAAACCTTTTTGCGCTGCTCGATTCAGGGCAAGGTCAGCAAGGACGAGTTACTGGCGGTGCGCCCGGATCTGCAAGGAGAGCAAAAATGAAAAAATCTCTGTTTATTGGCTCAGCACTGCTGCTGATGTCCGGCTGCACCAGCCATCCGAGTGCCACCGTTACGCAAGAGGAAACACCACCCAAGCGGGTCGTTAAGTTCGTGACACTCAGCAGCGGCGTCAGCTATCTGGATTTTCGCGCCATTTCCCTTTACGACGGCAACCCCTATTTGCGCCGTATTGACGTGATTCATAACTACAACGAAGGCATGCCGGTGAAAAAGAATCCGCTGATGATGATTCGCAGCGAACGCCAAAGCCTGGTCGTGAACTGTGATACACACCAATTCGCCCATGTACATAAGCTCTTCTTTTCAGAGCATTTTGCCACTGGCGACAAAATCGCCCGCATGAACACGCCAGGACAGTGGCAGGATTACCCGCCAACATCCTTGATCGGCCTGACGGCAGGCTTGCTGTGTAAGCTCCCGGAAGATCGCCTGGCCGCAGAGCCCGAACGCGATACGCAAACACCGGATCTGTTGACTTTGTTACAGAACGGAAAATAGCCGTCGGCACAGAATGCTTCCGGGCTACAGTGGGCAGATGCCACCGAGCATCGCCCACTGTTGGCTAACCTCACGAATATCGGCGATTAAAAACCCGCCGTGTCGGCTGCATCCACGCTTAATAGACATCGCGCTGATAGCGGTTTTCCCGCGCCATGGCTGCCAGCCATGCGTTCGCCTCGTCAGCGCTCATACCGCCAAAGGTTTGTGCCACCTGCTTTAAGGTGTTCTCGACATCTTTCGCCATCTGGCTCGCATCGCCGCAAACATAAAAGTGCGCCCCGGCAACTAACCAGCGCCACAACTCTTCACCCTGCTCCAGCATGCGGTGCTGAACATAGATTTTCTGCGCCTGATCGCGGGAAAACGCGCAGGTGAAGCGTTGTAAAATGCCGTCGCGCTGCCAGGCTTCCAGCTCCTCACGGTAGTAAAAATCCGTGGACGCATGCTGCTCGCCAAAGAACAACCAGTTATCGCCTCTCGCCCGCGTGGCCTGGCGCTCCTGCAAAAAACCGCGAAACGGTGCGATTCCGGTGCCTGCACCGACCATGATCACCGCCGTGTTCGGATCGGTTGGCAGACGAAAATGCGGCGAGGGCTGAATAAAGATCGCCACACGCTCGGCGCGATCCGCCAGAAAGGTCGAACACACACCACCGCGTTGCTTGCTGTCGCCATAACGCACGGTGGAAACCGTCAGTTCAACGCGCTGCGGGGAAACGGTCGGGCTGGAGGAGATGGAATAGAGCCGAGGCTGTAAGCGCCGCAGCGCCGCAAGCCACTGTTCTGCGGAAAGGTGAACCGGGAAACACTGCAACAGGTCGATGACCTGCCGCCCCCACAGCCACTGCGCCAGCTCCTGCTGGTTTTCACTGGCAAGCAGACTGTTTAGCGTCTCACTTTTCGCGTGCTCAGCGACCAGACGTAGCACCTCCGGGGTGATCCGCGTGATGTCGAAGTAGTCGCAAAGCGCAGTCTGCAACGTCATCTCGCCCACGCCGCTAACCTGCACCACGCGTTGCCCATCCAGCGCCAGCAGGTCGAGGATTTCGGCGACCCGCTGCGGGCAGTTGCGCGGCCAGACGCCGAGCGCGTCACCCGCTTCGTAATTCAGCCCACTGCTTTGCAGATCAAAAGCGAACTGACGGATCTCCTTTTCCGCCCCCGGCGCGCTCAGCAATTGGTTAGTGACCAGCGGCACGCTGACGGGAGCGTGGCGGCTGAAACCGGGCTTCGCCGTGGGTTGCTCCGCGCTTTGCGGCGGCGCGCCGAGCCGCAGAATGTCAGTGTGGATCGCCGCCAGCCACTGCCGCGCCGCGTCGGTGTCGCCCGCGTCGCACTCACAGCACGCCAGCAACCGCTGTGCGCCAAGGGCGGCCAGCCTGGTATCGAGTTTGCGGCCAAAACCGCAAAACTGAGCGTAACTGGCATCGCCAAACGCCAGCACCGAAAACGCCGTCTCGCTCAGCGTAGGCGCGTTTTCAGCGTTCAACGCAGCCCATAACGCCGTGCCATTAGCGGGCGGATCGCCATCGCCAAAGGTGCTGGCGAGCAGTAACACGCGCGGTGCGCCAGCAATATCACGAATGCTCACGTTATCCATCGCGCGCAGTTGTACCGCCAGCCCGGCATGCAGAAGCTGTTCGGCGCAGCGGCGGGCAAACGCCTGCGCATTGCCGGTGGTGGAAGCCCACAGCACCAGCACTAACCCGCTGTCCTCATCCGTTGCGGGTGCAGCGGCGGGCGCAGGCTGCTGTTCGCTGCGCACCAGCGCGATGGCACAGTGTTTCAGTTCGGGTTGCAGCGAAACAGGGTCCAGCGCATCGCTGGTCAGCGCGTTAATCGCCAGGTTCTCGCCAAACAGATCGTTCCAGTGAAAGGGGGCAAAGTTGTTGCCGGGTCGCACACGGTCAGTCACCACCGCTGGCAGCCGCGCCTTACCGCGCCGCGAGCGGATATCAACCCAATCCCCCTCGTTTATTGCCAGCCGTTGCGCGTCCTCGGGCGCGATTTCAATAAACGGTCCGGGGTTGAGCGTATTGAGCAGCGGGATTTTGCCGGTCTTGGTGAGCGTGTGCCACTGGTGCTGCACGCGTCCGGTGTTGAGCACCAATGGATAGTCGTCATCCGGCATTTCGGCCGGCGCGAGATCCGGGCGGGCAAAAAATTGCCCCTTGCCGCTGGCGGTGGCAAAACACACGCGCCCGTTATCCTGCAAATAGCGAATGGGGTGACGCGTTTGATCATCATCCGGCGCACAAGGCCACTGCAACGGCGTCTGGCGCAGCCGCGCGTAGCTTGCGCCGCGAATGTCGTAGCCGGTTGCCGGGTTGTGAGCGGCGCGGATTTCATCAAACACCTCGGCGGCGCTGGCGTAGCGAAAGCCCTCGGCATACCCCATCTCACACGCCACGCTGGCGATAATTTGCCAGTCGGCAAGCGCATCGCCCGGCGGGGATACCGCATGCTGCATCAGCGTCATGGTGCGTTCGGAGTTGACCATCACCCCTTCGGCTTCTGCCCACAACGCGCCCGGCAACAGGATATCGGCATAGCGGTTGGTTTCGGTATCAAGAAACGCATCCTGGGCGATCACCAGTTCGGCGCGCGCCAGCCCGGCGATCACTTTTTCACGGTTTGGCACGGTGGCGACCGGGTTGGTGCAGATTATCCAGCAGGCTTTGATCTCACCTGCGCTCATCGCGTCAAACAACGCGACCGTGCCACCGCCAACCTCGCTGCGCAGCGTGCCCGGCGGGCGTTGCCACAGGTGTTCGACGAAAGCGCGATCTTCTTCTACCAGCACCGATCGCTGGCCTGGCAGCCCGCCGCCCATGTAACCCATTTCCCGACCGCCCATCGCGTTCGGCTGGCCGGTAAGGGAAAACGGCCCGCTGCCCGGTCGGCAAATCGCGCCGGTCGCGAGGTGTAAATTGCATAACGCGTTGGTGCTCCAGGTGCCGTGTGTGCTCTGGTTTAGCCCCATCGTCCAGCAGCTCATCCATTCGCCCGCCTCGCCAATCCACTGCGCCGCCTGGCGAATGTCGGCTTCACGCAGCCCGGTGCGCTCTGCCACCTGCTGCGGCGTATAGTCCAGCAGGAAATCCGGCATCGCCTGCCAGCCGTCGGTGTGTTGGGCAATAAAATCGTTATCCAGTTGGCCGTTTTGCATCAGCCACGCCAACAGGCCATTAAGCAACGCGAGGTCGGTGCCGGGTTTGATCTGTAAAAAGAGCGAGGCTTTTTCCGCTGTGGCGGTACGCCGGGGGTCGACGACAATCAGTTTCGCCCCGGCGTTGACGCGCTCCATCATGCGCAGAAATAGGATCGGATGGCAGTCGGCCATGTTCGCGCCAATCACCAAAAACAGATCGGCATGTTCAAAGTCGTCATAAGAGCCCGGCGGCCCATCCGCGCCGAGCGAGAGTTTGTAGCCACTGGCGGCGCTGGCCATGCACAAGCGTGAGTTGGACTCGATATTGTTGGTGCCAATAAACCCTTTCGCCAGCTTGTTCGCCAGGTATTGCGCTTCTAAAGACATCTGCCCCGAGACATACAGCGCCAGCGCATCCGGGCCGTGCTTATCGATAATGCCACGCAACCGCCGGGCGGTTTCGCGGATGGCCTCATCCATCGCCGTACGTACCGGCTCATGCTGGCGCGACACGCGCAGATACGCGCTATCCAGTCTACCGGGCGCGGTTATCGCCCCGGCGCAGCTTTTGCCTTTGGTACACAGCCGTCCTTGGTTGGTCGGGTGACTTTTATCGCCCACTACACTGATGATGCGCTGGTTTTCCACCTGCATCACCAGCCCGCAGCCCACCCCGCAGTAGGGGCACACGCTTTTGATCTGCTCCATTTCGCCCCCGGGTTTGCTTAAGACGCTTCGGCAATTGCCGGGAACGTGTTCTGCGTGGCGGGCGCGTGCTGCACCCAGACTTGCCCGTGCTGGATTTTCACCGGCCAGACACGCAAGCGCAGCCCGGCATCGTCGAGGCTTTGCCCGTCGCACAAGCGAAAGCGTTTTTTATACAGCGGGGAGATAACAATGGGCTCACCGCCCGCATCGCCCACCAGCCCGCGCGCCAGCACATTGGCGTGGCTGCCCGGCTCATGGTTTTCGAGCGCGAAAACCTGCTGCTCACTGCCTGGTAGGTGAAACAGGGCAATCTGCTGCTGACCAAGACGTGCCGCCATGCCAGCGTTCGCCGGAATATCGGCCAGTGCGGCAATGTGCTCCCACTCACCATCACCGGTATGTGGATGGCTCTGCATTGGCGTTTTTTCCTGCGCCGTTGCCGGGCGAATCTGCCCGCGCTCCGGCACCATCACTACCGCCTCATCGGGTTTATCGCTATTGAGGAAGCCCCGGAACAGCAGGCGGTTTTGCGGGTTATCAAGCGTGGTTTTCCACTCGCACTGGTAGCTGTCGACCACCTGCTGCATTTCACGCTCCAGCTCAGCACCAATATCGAGACTGTCTTCCAGCACCACCTGTTTGAGGTAGGCCAGCCCGCCTTCCATGTTGTCCAGCCAGGTGCTGGTGCGCTGTAGCCGGTCGGCGGTGCGAATATAGAACATCAGCACCCGGTCGATGGTGCGGATCAGCGCTTCGCTGTCGAGATCGCTGGCAAACAGATCCGCGTGGCGCGGTTTCATGCCGCCGTTGCCGCAGACATACAAATTCCAGCCTTTGTCGGTAGCAATCACGCCAATGTCTTTGCCCTGCGCTTCGGCGCATTCTCGGGTGCAACCGGAGACCGCCATTTTGATTTTGTGTGGCGAGCGCAGCCCTTTGTAACGGTTCTCCAGTGCGATAGCCATGCCAGTGGAGTCCTGCACGCCATAGCGGCACCAGGTGGAACCGACGCAGGATTTCACCGTGCGCAGGGATTTGCCGTAAGCGTGGCCGGTTTCAAACCCGGCGGCGATAAGTTCCTCCCAAATCGCGGGCAACTGCTCAAGGCGCGCACCAAACAGATCCACCCGCTGCCCGCCGGTGATTTTAGTGTAAAGGTTGTAGCGCTGCGCTACTTCCCCGATGGCAATAAGCCCCTGCGGCGTGATTTCACCCGCCGGGATGCGCGGCACCACCGAGTAGGTGCCATCTTTTTGAATGTTGGCGAAGAAGCGGTCGTTGGTGTCCTGCAATGGCAGGTGCTGCGGTTTAAGCAGGTAATCGTTCCAGCACGAGGCGAGCATTGAGCCGACCAGCGGTTTGCACACTTCGCAGCCATGCCCCTGGCCGAACTGGTCGATAAGCGCGTCAAACGTGCGAATATCATGCAGGCGGATCAGGTGATACAGCTCCTGGCGCGACCAGGCAAAATGCTCGCAAATATCTTTTTTCACTTCCACACCAAGCTGCGCCAGCTCGTGCTCCATCACCTGTTTCAGCAGCGGCACGCAGCCGCCGCAGCCGGTGCCCGCTTTGGTGCAGCTTTTGAGCGCCCCAAGCTCGCTGCAACCGCCCGCCACGGCGGCGGCGATATCGCCCTTACTAACGTTATGACAGGAGCAGATTTGCGCGCTGGCGGCGAGCGCTGCGACACCCAGCCCTTTTGGTGCATCACCAGAAAGTGCAGGCAGGATGAGCGTTTGCGGCTGCGCGGGCAGCGGCATGTCGTTAAGCACCATTTGCAGCAGCAGGCTGTAATCGGCGCTATCGCCAATCAGCACCGCGCCGAGCAGCCGTTTGCCATCGGCGGAAACGACAATTTTCTTATAGATTTCACGCGGGCCGTCGGTCCACTGGTAACTCTGGCTGCCGGCGGTTTTGCCGTGCGCATCGCCAATAGAGGCCACCTCGACGCCAAGTAATTTCAGCTTGGTGCTCATATCCGCGCCGGTAAACGGCGTGTCGCGCGCCGCAAGCTTATCCGCCACGCACCGCGCCATCTGGTAGCCCGGTGCGACAAGGCCAAAAATCTGCCCGTTCCACAATGCGCACTCGCCGATAGCGTAAATGGCGCTGTCGGAGGTCTGGCAGTGATCGTTGATGACAATGCCGCCGCGCGGCCCCTTTTGCAGCCCTGCGCTTTCCGCCAGCTCATCGCGCGGGCGAATGCCCGCCGAGAACAGCAGCAGATCGGTTTCCAGAAAACTGCCGTCGGCAAAGCAGAGACGATGGCGCGCTTGCTCGCCGTCGATGATTTCCCGCGTCTCTTTGCGGGTGTGTACTTGCACGCCGAGCGCTTCGATTTTGCGTTGCAGCATCATGGCACCGCCTTCATCGAGCTGCACTGCCATCAAGCGCGGAGCAAACTCGACAACGTGGGTTTCCAGACCTAGCTGACGCAGGGCGTTGGCGGCTTCAAGCCCCAGCAAACCGCCGCCAATCACCACGCCGCTTTTTGCGTTTTCCGCCTGCGCAGCAATGGCGTCCAGATCGTCGAGCGTGCGGTATACCAGGCAACCGGGGCGCGTATTGCCGCTGATCGGCGGCACAAAGGCATACGAGCCGGTAGCGAGCACCAGCGTGTCGTAATGGGTTTCCACACCCTGCGCATCGCGCACGCAGCGTTGCTGGCTGTCGATAGCGACAATTTTGCTCGCGCAGTGCAGCGTGATGCCGCTCTCGGCAAAGAACCCTTCGCTTACCAGCGACAACGACTGCGCGCTGCGCCCGGCGAAATATTCGGAAAGATGCACGCGGTCATAAGCGGGCAGCCGCTCTTCGCCAAACACCACGATGTCGTAATGCTGGTGCAGTTCGCGATCCACAAGCTGTTGCAGAAAGTAGTGGCTCACCATGCCGTGGCCAATCACCGCTAAAACGGGCTTTTTCATAACCTGAATCCTTAATGCAAAAGAGAAAGAGAGATCAGGCCGCTTTGGGCTGCTTCTCATACAGGAAATGCAGCACCTGCTGGCGATAGCGCTGATACTGCGCGTCGTCGGCGAGCGAAACGCGCGAGCGCGGACGTTCCAGCTCCACCGCCATGATTTCGCCGATACTCGCCGCCGGGCCATTGGTCATCATCAATACACGGTCGGAAAGCAGCACCGCCTCATCCACATCGTGGGTGATCAGCACAATGGTGGTATGCAGACGTTGTTGGATCTCCATCACCGCATCCTGTAAATGGGCGCGGGTTAAGGCGTCGAGCGCGCCAAAGGGTTCATCCATCAGCAATACACTCGGTTTCATCGCCAGCGCGCGGGCAATGCCGACACGCTGCTTCATGCCGCCGGAGATCTCGTGCGGGCGCTTATTCCAGGCGTGGGACATATGGACCAGATCCAGGTTGTGCATGATCCATTCGTGTATCTCCACTTTGCTCATTTCACCGCGAAAGACCTGGCGCACCGCCAGCCCGACGTTGTCGTATGCCGTCAGCCACGGCAACAGCGAGTGGTTCTGAAACACCACGCCGCGCTCCGGCCCTGGGCCGTCGATTTCGCGGTTGTTGCACAGCAGACCGCCGCTGGTGGGCAGTGTCAGTCCGGCAATCAAATTCAGCAGCGTGGATTTGCCGCAGCCGGAGTGACCAATCAGGCTAATGGTTTCGCCGGGGTGGATGTCGAAGCTGACGTTATCAAGCGCCAAAAACTCACCGCTGCTGGTGTTAAAACGCTGGCTCACTTGCTGAACCTGGATAATCGGATTGGTACGCATCAGAGCCCCCTAGCGGTTGGTGTAGTTAAAACGGTTAGCAATCCACATCAGCGCCTGCTCCAGCAGCAGACCGACCACGCCAATCACCACGATGGCGATGATGATGTGTTCCACATTCAGGTTGTTCCACTCGTTCCAGATCCAAAAACCGATGCCGATGCCGCCGGTCAGCATTTCTGCCGCCACGATCACCAGCCAGGCAATGCCAATCGATAACCGCATGCCAGTGAGGATGCCGGGCAGCGCGGCGGGCAGCAGGATTTTGCGCATAATGGCGAACTCGGAAAGTTTCAGAACCCGCGCGACATTCAGGTAATCCTGCGGGATCTGCCGCACGCCTTCGGCGGTGTTGAGAATCATCGGCCAGATGGAGCAGATAAAAATCGTCCAGCTTGACGCCGGTTCCGCGCGCTGGAATAGCAATAAACCAATCGGCAGCCAGGCCAGCGGGCTGACCGGGCGCAGCAGGGAGATGAGCGGGTTAAGCATGTTGGCGACAAAACGAAAGCGGCCAATCAAAAAACCGGTGGGAATACCAACCAGTGCGGCAAGGCCAAAACCGGTCGCCACGCGCGCTAATGACGCCAGCACATTCCAGCCAATGCCCTGATCGTTAGGCCCGGCGACATAAAACGGATCGGCAAAAACCTCCAGCGCCGCCAGCCATGTTTGCCACGGCGTGGGAAAGTTTTTGCTGTTCAGCGCCACCACTTGCCACAGGCAGAGCAGCAGACCGATGCCGAGCAACGCAGGCACCACGCGCTGCATCAGCGGGCGTAACAGCGACGGGCGACGACGCACGCGCACTTTAGCGGGCAGCGTAACAATCTCTGCCTGCTGGGGAATTTTCGCCGCTTCGTCCAGCGGAATCGGGATAACTTGCGCCTGGTTTTTCATCAGCGACCTCTCATTTTTTTACGCTAAAGCCGTTGGCGTAGGCGACAGGATTACTGCCGTCCCAGCGAACGCCATCCATCAACACGCTGCTGCGCATATCGCTGCCCGGCAGCGGAACATTGCCCACGCTGGCGGCGGCCTGTTTGTAGATATCAATGCGGTTCACCTGGCGGGCGATGGCGAGGTAGTCCGGATCGCTGTCGAGCAGCCCCCAGCGTTTGTGTTGGGTGAGAAACCACATCCCATCGGAGAGCCACGGGTAGTTGACCGAGCCATCGTGGAAAAAGCGCATCGCATGCTGATCTTTCCAGCTTCTGCCAATGCCGTTGTCGTACTGGCCGAGCATGCGGCCAACAATGGTTTCTTCTTTGGTGTTCAGGTAAGCGCGACCGGCAATCACCTTCGCCGTTTCACGGCGGTTGTCGTCCGAGGCGTCAATCCAGCGCGAGGCTTCCAGAACTGCGGCGGTCAGCGCGCGGGCGCTGTTGGGGTTCTTTTCGACCCAATCGGCGCGTGTGCCGAGCACTTTTTCCGGGTGATCCGGCCAGATATCCTGGCTGGTCGCGGCGGTAAAACCGATGCCATCACTGATAGCGCGCTGGTTCCACGGTTCACCGACGCAGTAGCCGACCATGTTGCCAATTTTCATGTTCATCACCATTTGCGGCGGCGGCACCACCACGCTGCGGATGTCGTTGAGCGGGTTAATGCCCGCGCTCGCCAGCCAGTAGTTGAGCCACATGGCGTGAGTGCCGGTCGGGAAGGTTTGCGCAAAGGTGTAAGTGCCCGCCGGGCTGGCGGCGAGATGCTTCGCGAGTGCGGGCAAATCGGTGACGCCCGCCTCGTGCAGCGCGTTGGCGAGCGTGATCCCCTGCCCGTTCTGGTTGAGGGTCATCAGCGCTGCCATATTGGTTTGCGGCCCGGAAAGCCCCATTTGCAAGCCGTAAAGTTGGCCGTAGAGAATGTGCGAAGCATTCAGCTCGCCAGAAAGAAGCTTGTCGCGCACCGACGCCCAGTTGGCCTCTTTGCTCGGCAAAATGGTGATGCCATATTTTTTGTCGAAGCCTTTAACCGCCGCCATCACCACCGAGGCGCAATCGGTGAGCGGAATAAAACCCACACGGATCTCTTTAAGCTCCGGTGCGTCAGAACCGGCGGCCCATGCGCGGTTGATGACGCCCGGCACCAGCAGGCTGCCGCCCAGCGCCGCGCTACCCAGTAAAAACTGACGGCGGGAAACCGTCATACCTTTCGTGTTGTTATCACTCATGCCACCCTCGCGCTGCTCACCGTTGTGGGATGCAAAAAAAAACGGCGCCCATAAGCCCGTGCAAAGCTGCACGCTTATGGACGCCGTTGTCCGCTTAACGCTAAACCGACCGCCGTTGGTCGGGTGCGCGTTGTGATTTTTTTCCACCTGGAAAGGTTAAAGCAAAGGCTGTGCCAGAATTGAAAACGGCGGATTTCGCGGCATATTGCCGTTAACACCCCAGCGCGGCGCACTGCGGAAGGGCACTTTTCGCACTGGCAATGTGCAGCTACTCCTTAAGGGTTAGACTGAAAAACATCGGCCACCGCCAGCATGGCGCTGGCGATTTCAATCAGCTTTTTGTTCTGGTTCATCGCCATGCGCCGCAGGGTTTTATAGGCCTCTTCTTCACTGATTTGCCGGTGCTGCATCAACATGCTTTTGGCGCGCTCAATCTGCTTGCGTTCGTTGAGCGTTTCGCGCAGCGCCGCAAGCTCAGTGTCCAGCGCCTGCAAGCGCCGCGATTGCTGCTGCACCAACACCAATAGGGAACGGCCAAGCTGCGGGCGAACGCCGCCGCTCTCCAGCCAGCCGTGCGCATCGCTAAACACCGAGTAGCTGCTCTCTTCGTTTTCGTGTGCGGGCATCAGGCTTTCGATATCGGCGAGTTGCTCGTTATTGGCCTGCTCGGTGGCGGCAATACGCGCCTGGCAGTGCGCCATTAACGTTTGCGCCAGGGCGTCTTCCAGCGTTTTCATTGCGTCAATGCGCTGCGTGGCGAGGGCAAACCAGCGCAGGCAACTGTCGGCTTCGTATAACTCACGCCCGGTGCAGGCAATGCGCCGCAGACGTTCAAACTGGCTGTCGGCCGCCATCTGCTGCCAGCGCAGGCGGTGTTCGTCGTCGGCGAAATCGGCAAAGGTGGCGAAACAGCGCTCCTGGCGTTCAATCAGACTGAGCAATTTCTGCTGCGTCTCTTCGCTGAAGGTGCCAGCGGCAAAAGCGGCCGCGCCGGTCGCCCGCTCCTGACCTGCGTACTCTTTGCCCTGCATAAAGCTGAACATGGCGATTAAATGCCTGGAGATGGCCGGTTCGGCGGCGGTGTCCGACAGTTCAAACACCAGCGACAACAAATGGCGAATGATGTCGTTAAAGAAGCTCATCGCCTGCGGTAAACGCAGCGTGCGCTGGCGGATTTGCTGGCGTAACGCAGGTAACAAACTCAGGGCGTAAACGACGCTGGCGACGTGGCTGAACAGGCGGCTGGCCTGCGGCAACGCGGCAATCTGGCGCTCCAGCATGTCGAGTTGCGCCATCAGCGGGGCTTGCGCTTGCGCCACCTCTTGTTCGCGCAGGATAAGCTCATCGGCAAATTGCCCGCGAGTCGAGCAGAGAAACATATTGGAGGTTCCGCGCTCGCGTTGCAGCATGTGCACCAGTTGGCTGATTTTGCCCACCAGCTCGCCGCCTTGTAGCAGATAACGCAGGCTGTTGAGCTCACACTGGCGCGAGGCGAGCAGGAAACGGATGGTGGTCGATGAATTGGCTATCATGCGTATGCTCCAGGGAAGTCCTGCTTCCCTGATGCAAGGCGCGCGCCAGGTAGAACAAATTTAGCCGCGCGGCAGCGTCGCCCGCACCATGGCGATAATCACCGCACAAAGTTCTTCTTTCGCCTGCAACTCGCTAATGGCGCCCTGCACCGCCGCCCAGGCGAGCCCTTCGGCGGCTCCCAGCATGGCCCACAGCGGCGCATCACGCAGCGGTTCGCCGCAAAATAGCGCGAACAGGGTGCGGCATTTTCCGATGAAATCGACAGCGTACTCGCGGCGGATAGTTTCCAGCTCCGGCGTACCGGCGAGCGCCGCCAGTAAACTTGGCATTTCGCGCCCCTGAAACAGCACGCACTCAATATAAGCGCTGGCGATAACCGTGGCGCGCGCGGCTAACTCAGGCGCGGTCTTTGCCAGCGCATCATCCATTTTGCGGTTCTGGCGTTGATCATATTCGCGATAGAGCGCCGCCAGCAGCCCGGAACGGCTGGTGAAATGATCGTACACCACCGGCTTGGTGACACCGGCTAACTCCGCAAGATGGCCGAGCGTCAGCGCTTCGGTGCCCTCCTGGCGAATAATGTGCCACGCGACATCGACAAGCTGCGAATAGCGTTCTTCCCGCGACAAGCGCTGACGCACACGCGTTTCCGGCATGATGTTTCTCCCTTGACAGGTTTATATACTAAAAGTAACTTACTAATGGTAGGTTACTGTTCGTATATAAGACTACGTCCGTTAACGGCGGATGGCAATCCAGGAGATTCAGATGCATGCATTAATCGTGGTTTCTCACCCTTTAGCACGTTCGTTAACCCACAGCGTAGCGAAAGCTATTGCGCAGGGTATTACGGATAAAAATGGGCAAAATAGCGCAGAGTTTGCCGATCTGATGCAAGAAGGCTTTAACCCGGTGTTTAATGCCGAAGATTACACCGCCTTCGCCGAAGGCGCGCCGCTGCCCGCCGATGTACTTGCCGAGCAGGCGCGCATTGGGAAAGCCGATGCGCTGGTGCTGGTGTTCCCCATCTACTGGTGGACGATGCCTGGTCAGCTAAAAGGCTGGATTGATCGGGTGTTTTCTAACGGCTGGGCCTATGAAGAGGGCGCAAACAGCAAGGTTTCCGGCAAACTGGGGCACGTGCCTGTTCACCTTATCGCACTGGGTGGTGCGGACATGAAAACCTTTGAAAAACACGGCTATGCGCAATCATGGAATACGCAGATCGCCCACGGTATTTTTGATTATTGCGGCGCGCCGGTACTCACCAATGCCACGCTGATGTTGCCTGATTTCGGCACGCCGGAAGCGTTATTACGCGAGGCACAAAAAATAGGGGAGCGGATATTTACTCACCAGCAATAAGCCTCTCACTTTATCCGTGAAAACCCGCCTTTCAGGCGGGTTCTGCCGGTCATTATTATCCCCGCGACAAAGAAAAGACCCAGCAATTGTTGGCTTTTCACCGAACGTAAACAAAATATCCATTCTGATACGCTTTATCACCGGTTATTTCTCTTTTTATCAAACTAAACAAAGCGGAAAAAATAACAGAAGGCGAAACTATCGCCACCGGCAATGATTTATTGCAACCGCCATTTTGCCGCCGCCTACTGGCCGGAAAAATAGCGGCGACGCAGGGCGCGATCGCTACCAGCGACAAAGTACCCGGATGCGGCATCAATCCACTGCGTGGTTTCGTACAGATATTTTGGCGACACCGCGCCCGCAACGATGCGTTGTTGCGAGCGCGCCACCGATTCACGAAACGCATAGTGGGTGAACAAGCGCATAAACTCGCCAAGATAAACGTCCGCCACGGCAGCGTTGCCCTTGATCACCAGCATGTTTTCATCATTGGTGTCGGTGGAGGCGGCGGAAAAGTTCGCCGAACCGACAATCACAATCGGCTCCGGGCCAAGCGGGTCAATCAGCAAATATTTGGTGTGGATGTACGTGACGTGCGTCTCTTCCACTGGGCTTTCGATCTCTTTTAGCCAGCGGTCAAAGGCGTTCAGCACCAGGTTTTGTCCAACGGCGATGGTGACATTTGGATGCTTGCGGATACGGTCGATTTCCGCCGCTTGTTGCTTGTACTGACTGCCGGAGCCTTTTTTCTCCAGCAAGGCGAAGCGCAACACCTCATCGGTGCGATCCCAGGCGGGGACAAACAGTTTGTTCATGCCGAAGGCGAAAGTGCCAAAGAGCGCTCGTTGCGCGTCCGCCGCCAGTTGGGCGTACCACTCCAGCGCGGTAAGCGAAGTACGCGGCGAAAAAACGGTACTGACTTCGTCACGCCAGGGAACCGGCGGCGCGGCGGTGATCGTTTCGACTTTTTTCGCCGTTGGCGCGCGGGTTAAATCCTGCAGCAGCAGTTGCCAGTAGGTTTCATACTGCTCCGCCACGCGAGGATCGCGAACGATGTGTGCATTATTCGAGTGACCAAAAATGCCGTTTTCGCTCAGATTGGTGGAGCCGGTCCACACCTGCTGCGACACACCCTGGCGCCGAAAGACAAAGAACTTGTTATGCATATAACGACCGGAGTGTATGCGCGGGTGCACCAGCGCCTCGATGCCGCTGTGCGCCAGATGTTTTTCATTCGACTCGCGCTGCGAGTCGCCATCGTAAATCACGCTCACGGTCGCGCCGCGCGCGGCAGCGCTTTTTAGCGCTTCATAGATGCGGCTGTTTTTGAACTCAAAAATGGCACCGTGCAACTCATCACCTTTATCCGCCTGGCCGATAAATCGCTCCAGCCCTTCAATCAAGCCGCGCGACAGCCACTTCCACGCCGCATCGCCAATTTCCGCCGGGCTGGCATTGTGAAAACGCCGGGCATATTCCTGAGAAGCAATCGCGCCCCGGTTGAAGAAAATTGCGTGTTCACCTTTATCCACTGGCTCAGTTAACACCGTCAGTTGCACCGCATCGCCCGGCGTTAATGCCCCGGCAGGCCCGCGCATGGCGACAATTTGGTAACGATATTCAGCATTGGGCGAAACACTGTAATCAGACCATTGAAACGTCTGGAAAGGATGTTTAAAAGAGGAAACGGGCACGCCCGGCGCAGGCGTCGGCTCGACGCTGGCGAAGGTTTTCATGCCGTTTAGCCAGATGACTTCACCGTCGCTTTTACGCGTGCGCTGGATGGCGAAACCCAAAATGTTACCGGCGATGATGTGCTGCTCGGGCATATCCCAGCCCAGCAACACCACATAACTGCCCGCCACCGCTAACGCCGTTAACTCACCTTGCTGCCCGCTAACACGCATGATTTACCCTCCGCCGGAATCAGAGACTCACATTACCGCGACAAGCCGTATGAAATTATAAACCGGATGTGTGACGTAACGGTGATGTCGCCCGCATCAGAAGCGCTTTGCGGGAAACGTGATTTTTTTCGAATAGAAATCGTCATTGCAGCGTTAACTGATTACTCAACGTTACGAAGGAACTCACCATGAAAATGTTCGCCCCGCTGTTGCTGTCGCTATTTTTACTGCCTGCCGCGCAGGTTTTTGCCGCCGGAGACGATAATACCAACAGTAAAACGCCAGACTGCCCGAGCGGACAGGTTTATGACAGCTCGCTCAAACAGTGCGTGGTGGAAAAAAGTAGCCGCCTCAGTGACGAAGACAAAACCCATTATGCTTATCATCTGGCGAAAAAAGGGGAATATCAGGCGGCGTTGAATCTGCTGGATACGCTGAAAAACGGTAATACCGCTGAAGCCTGGAACTACCGGGGTTACGCCACGCGGAAACTGGGTCGCACCGATGAAGGAATTGGCTATTATCAGCGTTCGCTGGCACTCAACCCGCAGTATGCGAAAGTGCGTGAATATCTCGGTGAAGCGTGGCTGATAAAAGGCCGCCCGGATCTGGCAAAAGAACAACTGAAGACCATCGCCACGCTTTGCGGGGTGCAATGCGAAGAGTATCGCGACCTGCAGGCAGCGATTAATGGTCACCCCGAGTCCTGAATACCGGTGCGAGGAGCGCAAAATCACCACCAGTGACGTTCGCCAGCAACTTGCTGCACATCTGACACGCCTGTGGCGCTATGGACTGGTTCTGTCGCGCAACCGCGAGGTTGCCGAAGAATTGGTGCAGTCGACCTGCGTTCGCGCGCTCGAAAAGAGCGCGCAATTTACCCCCGGCACGCGGATAGACAGCTGGCTTTTCGCCATTCTGCACTCGATCTGGATCTCCGATTTGCGCGCGCGCCGCGTGCGGATCGGGCAAGGCTTTGTGGAGAGCGACGAACTGCTGGCTGAAGATACGCACGCTCAGGATGACGCGCGTCTGCATTACCCGAAAATTATGCAGCATGTCAGTGCGCTGCCGGAAGCGCAGCGTAATACCGTGTTTCTGGTTTATGTCGAAGGGTTTACCTATCAGGAAGCGGCAAACACGCTCGCGGTGCCTATCGGCACGATCATGAGCCGGCTGGCAAGCGCACGCGCAACGCTGGCGAAAAAAGTGAATACGCCGCCCAAAGCCCAGGAGAAACGCTCGTGAAACCCAGCACGTTTACCCACCCCTACCAGGATGACGCGATCGTCGCCTGGCTTGATGGCGAGATGAGTGAAGCCGATGCGCAACAATTTGAACATCAGCTTGCCCAGGACGAACAGCTTGCCAACCGCACCGAGGCGCTAAGACAAAACCCTGCGGATTTTGCCGAGGCGTTTGCACCGCTGCTTGATGAAGCCCCCGCAGCACGGATGCAGGCACGATTAAACGATCTGCTGGCGTCGCCCCGCCCATCCGCAGGCGTCAGCCGTCGTTCGCTGATTGCCGCGTCGCTCAGTTTTCTGGTTATCGGCAGCGGGCTTGGCTATTTCGCAAGGCCACTGGCGGTGGCGCGCGATGAGAGCGAGAAAATCCGCGATCTCGAGGCGCAATACATGTCGCTGTATAGCGCGGAAACGCTGCTGGATGCAGACAGCTCGCCCACGGCGCTGCAACGTGGGCTGGCGCGCACGGCGCAGGATATTGGCTTAAGCGTGAAGGTGGCGCAACTGGCACTGAGCGGCGCAGAACTCAAAATGGTGCGCATGCTGCGCTATGACAGCACCTCGATTGCGCAAATCGCCTGGATGGATGCGGAATATGGTCCGATGGCGCTGTGCATTTCGCCTGAGCGCGAGCGTCAGACGCGTGCGTTAACGCCTGAAAATCGCCATGATATGCACCTCGTCTGGTGGCAACAGCGCGGCTATCAATTTGTGCTGATAGGCCGAAACCCACCGCCGCAATTGTCACAACACGCGCAGGCGCTACACGCCGCGCTGTCATAAGTCCCGCCCGCCACGGTTTACGCTGGCTGGCGGGCTTGCGCATGGATTTCAATATTTATCGTCACCGTGTCATCCACCAATATGGCGAACTTGTCCATATTAAACGCCGAACGGGAGATAGCGGTGGTGGCATGGAGCGAAAGTTGCCCCGAATCCGCCCTGCCCTGATTTTGCAGCGTGGCATCGAGGATCACCGGGCGTTGAACGTTTTTTACCGCCAGGGAACCAAAAACCCGAAAATGCCCGCCGCCTAAATCCACCACCCGGCTACTGTGAAACGCAATCGTCGGATAGTGCTCAGCATCAAAAAACAGGCTGCTTTTCAACTGGTAAGTCAGCAAGTTATTAGAAGCAATGAGCGTCGCAACGGGAATCGTCACGTTAATGCGATCCTCAATCTCCTTTGCCGGGTTCAGCGTCACGTCCCCACTCACCCCTTCAAGGTGAGCTTGTGAAACGCCACCAAACGCGTGCCATGAGAGCGCTACCGTGGTGGCGGGCGTGGCGATATTGTAGCTGAGTGGCATCGCCTGTAAGCCCGGCGCGCTCAAAAGGCCAATCATCATGCCTGGGATGATGCGTTTCATAAATGGATTCTCCTGATTGCAGATACACCGTAAACGCACCAGTCGGGAATTTTATTCGTTATTACATCTTTTGCTTACAAAATTGTCAGTTAACGGTCAGGCAATTGTTAGCGGCAACGCTTTATATTATTGACGTTAGTTATAAGTAATCATCAGGGCCAGCGACATGAAACTCCTTTTAATCGAAGATGAAGAGAAAATTTCGTCTTACATCAACACCGCGCTACGCGAGCAGGGTTACAACGTCGATGTCTGCGCCGACGGGCGCGAGGGATTGTTCCTGGCAACAGAGATGGACTACGACGCCATTATCCTTGATGTCATGCTGCCGTCGATGGACGGTTACACCGTCATTACCAGCCTGCGCAAGCTGAAGCAGACGCCGGTGCTGATGCTCTCCGCGCGCGGTTCGCTCGATGAGCGGGTAAAGGGGCTGAGACTGGGCGCGGATGATTACCTGACCAAACCCTTTTCGCTGATTGAGCTGGTGGCCCGCATTCAGGCGCTGCTGCGCCGCCGACCAACTGATGGGCTCGATATTTCTCAATTGCAGGTCCACAACCTGCAACTCGATCTGCTGGCGCGTAAAGTTTACCGCAACGGTATACGCATCGACCTGACGCAAAAGGAGTTCGCCCTGCTAAGCCTGCTTGCCAGGCACCAGGGGGAAGTGCTGTCGAAAATGATGATTGCTGAGCAAGTCTGGGATATGAATTTTGAAAGCGATGCCAATATTGTCGAAGTCGCGATTAAACGTTTACGCGCCAAAATCGATTCTCCGTTTGAAGAGAAGCTGCTGCACACGGTCAGAGGGATGGGTTACATCCTTGAGTATCGCGACGAAGATCCCGGCAAAATGAGTGCGTATGTTTAAACGTTCTATTTCCCGCAAGCTGGCACTGACATTTGCGGTGGTCACATTATGTATTGCCCTCGCTTATGCGCTTTGCCTGCGGGAATCGCTGCGCGAATCGCTGAATAAACAGATGCATAATGAGCTGATGTTCCGCTATTCGCTGGTGGAGCCGTTGATTGTTTCTAAGTTTAATCATCATGAACTGGACGAACTCAAAACCAAGCTGATGAGCCTGAGTAACTCGGAAGGCGGGCGCGTTCATTACTGGATTTTAAGCAGCGATCCGACGCTGCAAGTGGGTGGCGAGCCGCCAAAAGAGATCGATCTTAATGCGCTTACCGATGGCTTCAGCCGCGTTAACCGGGAAAAAACCGACCAGTGTCCGTTGTTTCTTCTGACGAAAACCATTCGCTACCGCGATGGCGTAACGCCGCTGCATTTCGTGGTTTCAATCGACTCCACGCCGTATATGGGCACGCTGAATGAATTTACCCAGGTGCTGATTTTTATCACCACCATGGGCGTGCTGTTCGTGACCTTTTTAGGCTTTGTCATCTCCCGCCAGGGGATGCAACCGGTGGAACTCCTCAGCCAACAGGCGCGTGAACTTGCGCCGGGGATTGACGGCCAGCGGCTGGATGCCACCGCGTTGCCGCAGGAGTTGCAGGGTCTGGCGGAAGCCTTTAACGGCGTGCTTGCCCGCCAGCAAACCGCATGGCGACAACTGGAAAGTTTTAACGCCGATGTGGCGCACGAGTTGAGAACGCCACTCTCAAGCATTCTCGGCCAGACGCAGCTAGCCCTTTCGCGCAAACGCAGCCATGAGGAACTCGAAGCCTGCCTCGAATCGAACCTTGAGGAGGTGAACCGCATGACGTCGATCGTCAACGACATGCTGTTTTTGTCCCATGCGCAAACTGGCAAACATCCGGCGCAGCTTGCGGAAGTGTCGCTGCGCGAAGAAGCGTTAAAAACAGCCGAATATACCGAACCTTCATTCACCGACCGCCATTTGCAATTGCAGATCGAAGGCGATGTGACGATCTGCGTTGACAGGCGGTTGTTTACCCGCTCGCTCGCCAATTTGCTGGAAAACAGCGCCCGCTACGCCTACGAAAATAGCCAGGTCACGGTCACCTTAAGTAGCAACGACCAGCATGCGACGGTGAGCGTTAAAAATTATGGCGATGCCATTGAAAGCCACCATCTGGAAAGATTGTTTGAGCGCTTTTACCGCGCCGATCACGCCAGAACGCAAAGCGATACCAACCACGGGCTTGGGCTGTCGATTGTCAAAGCGGTGGCGCAAATGCACGGCGGTGATGTCTTTGCCACCAGCCTGAACGGCGAAAATACCTTTGGCTTTACGCTGGCGCTAAATAAATAGCGCCAGCCATTATCCCTGACAGCGTTGACAGAGTGGTGTCATTCGCCCGTCAGGGTGTCGCCAATATACTGTTCATGCTCACTCATTGGTTTTTACTTATTCAAGGAACCGCGCATGAACAACCAGATTATTATGGTAGTTGCCCGTATCTTAATTACCCCGTTGTTTTTATATAGCGGCAGCGGGAAAATAATAAATTTCACCGATAACGTGTTAAAAACACCGTTTGGTGACATGCTGATTGGCAAGCTGATGATCATTTTTGCCATTGCCATCGAACTGGGCGGCAGTATCGCATTTATTATTGGTTATCGGGTTAAAGAAATATCGCTACTGTGGATTTTTTATATTTTCCTCACCAGTATTATGTTTCATCAGTTCTGGGCGGCAAGCGGCCCACAGCAAGCCGGGCAAGTGATTCAATTCACCAAAAACATGAGTATCTGCGCTGGCCTGCTCTGTTTCTACTTACTGGCGCGCGAACAGCGAAAATCATAGCCAGCAAAAAGGCGCCCTTCACGGCGCCCTTTTTATCTATCGAAATAATTAACTCCGGCCTTTAGCGAATGAAAGACCGGGGTTAATTGCACGCTATTATTTATACAAAATCGCATTACCATAAATATACTCATCGCCACCGGCGGAGATAATTTTATAGTATTTCGCGTTATCTTTTGCAGCGGCTTGCTGAACTTGCGCTTCGAGATCCGAAACCGTATCGGCTTTGGCAATTGAAATGGTGCCCATCGGCACCAGGCCGCTATCATCGGTGACCGGTTGCGCGGCAAAAGCACCGAAAGAGATTGCACTAAACAGTGTTGCAGCAAGCACAGTATTAATAATGTTTTTCATAATAAAGCTCCGCATAAAAGAGGTTTTGACAATCATGTTTCAACGTAAGCAATATTACGCAGCGCATGCTGACCAGTGGCTGACAGTTTTATAACAAGTTTGTCAGACTGGCGTTATTTACAGGATTAGACATTTCTTGGAATAAATAAAAAAATGACAGTAATGCACGGTTAAATATTTGCCAGCGCCGGCGCTGATTATTGAAGAAAGTAATTATTGATGTAGCTCCGTGTAATAAAGTGTGAATGCTGTAACGCTTATACCCGGAGTTTTCCGACAATCCCGGTAAACCCGATATTCATCGCTATGCTTACTGAACGATTTATTCATTCAGTATGGCCACGGCAATGCCGCTGATAACGCATCACGACGGAGGTAACATGAAAATAGTAATGGTGCTGACATCCCACAGCGAACTGGGTAATACCGGCAAAAAAACGGGCTTCTGGCTTGAAGAGTTCGCCGCCCCTTATTACGTGTTCAAAGACGCAGGCGCAGAGGTTGTGCTCGCCTCGCCTGCGGGCGGTCAACCGCCGCTGGATCCGAAAAGCGATCTACCGGATTTTCAAACTGAGCTGACCCACCGTTTTAAAGCCGACCCGGCCGCACAGCAAGCGCTGGCTAACACCGTCAAGCTGGATAGCGTGCGCGCCGACGATTTTGACGCTGTCTTTTACCCCGGCGGTCACGGCCCGCTGTGGGATTTGGCGGAATCCAGTACCTCGATTGCGCTGATTGAAGCGTTCGAGCGCGCCGGTAAACCGGTGAGTTTCGTCTGCCACGCGCCGGGTGTGTTGCGTCATGTGAAAACCACTTCCGGCGAACCGCTGGTAAAAGGCCGTAAAGTGACTGGCTTTACCAATGGCGAAGAAGCGGATGTCGAGCTGACCAATGTGGTGCCGTTTCTGGTGGAGGACGAATTGATAGCACTCGGCGCGAAGTATGACAAAGGGCCGAACTGGGCACCGTTCGTCGTCGAAGACGGCAAACTGATCACCGGGCAAAACCCGGCCAGTTCTGAAGCCGTGGCGAAAGCGTTAGTCGCCATGCTGAGTTAATTGCTGTTGCCGCCATTACCCGCAGCGTAATGGCGGCTCCTCGCAGCCTCTTTTTGCGCCGCTACACCGGGTAATCCGGAAATAATTGAACCGCCCTTCTTCCCACCAGACCCGCCTCTTTAACGATAAATTGCCCAAAATGTGAAGACCCGCAAAGCACCAGGTCAACCAGAGACAATTTTGGAGCCTTATGAAATACCCGCACCGATAACCCTCCCGTATACTTGTTTCAGCCGAAGAAAAAAGTCATTTAGGTTAGGCGCACCGCCAGCATGAAGAGAGATAAACGAGTCTGGCTGGCGGATCATCGGACAATGAGGGTCGTTTTTATGGAAAAGAAACATATTTACCTGTTTTGTTCTGCGGGCATGTCGACGTCATTGCTGGTGTCGAAGATGCGCACCCAGGCGGAAAAATATGAAGTCCCGGTCATTATTGAAGCATTTCCCGAGACGCTCGCCAGTGAAAAAGGTCCGCAGGCCGATGTCGTGTTGTTAGGCCCACAAATCGCCTGGATGTTACCAGATATCCAGCGTCTGCTTCCCAATAAGCCTGTCGAAGTAATCGACGCCACGCTGTACGGCAAAGTCGATGGTTTAGGTGTTCTGAAGGCCGCCGTGGCGGCAATAAAAAAAGCCGCTGCCAATTAAACGCTGTTGCGTTCGCTTATCACACAGTGATCCCACACATTCGCCGCAATGTTGCATTGCGGTATTTAAGGGTATTTTTCTATGAGTAATGCTATTGCTTCACTTGAAAAGATACTGGTGCCTTTTGCGGTAAAAATCGGCAAACAGCCACATGTTAACGCCATTAAAAACGGTTTTATCCGCTTAATGCCCTTGACCCTCGCAGGGGCGATGTTTGTCTTAATTAATAACGTGTTCCTGAGCTTTGGCGAAGGATCGTTTTTTTATTCGTTAGGGATCCGACTGGATGCCTCAACCATTGAGACGCTGAACAGTTTTAAAGGCATCGGCGGCAATGTGTATAACGGCACGCTGGGCATTATGTCGCTGATGGCACCCTTTTTTATCGGTATGGCGCTGGCGGAAGAGCGCAAAGTGGATGCGCTGGCCGCAGGGTTGTTATCGATTGCCGCTTTTATGACCGTCACGCCGTATAGCGTCGGTGAATCTTACGCCGTTGGCGCAAACTGGTTAGGCGGCGCGAATATTATTTCCGGGATTATCATTGGCCTGGCCGTGGCGGAAATGTTCACCTTTATCGTGCGCCGCAACTGGGTGATTACCTTGCCAGACAGTGTGCCGGCTTCGGTGGCGCGCTCGTTCTCCGCGCTGATCCCCGGTTTTATTATTCTGTCAATTATGGGAATTATCGCCTGGGCGCTGAATCACTACGGCACCAATTTCCATCAAATCATTATGGACACCATCTCCACGCCGCTGGCTTCGCTGGGCAGTGTGGTCGGCTGGGCATATGTGCTGTTTGTGCCGCTGCTGTGGTTTTTCGGCATTCACGGTTCGCTGGCGCTGACTGCGCTGGACAGCGGCATCATGACGCCGTGGGCGCTGGAAAATATTTCTGTCTATCAACAATATGGCTCGGTTGAAGCGGCGCTGGCAGCGGGTAAAACGTTCCATGTCTGGGCGAAACCGATGCTCGACTCCTATATCTTCCTCGGCGGCAGCGGCGCAACGCTGGGGTTGATTATTGCCATCTTCCTCGCTTCACGCCGCGCGGATTACCGCCAGGTGGCGAAATTGGGTCTGCCCTCCGGCCTGTTCCAGATTAACGAACCGATTTTGTTCGGCCTGCCGATCATCATGAACCCGGTGATGTTTATCCCCTTCATTCTGGTGCAGCCGATACTTGCCGCCATTACGCTGCTGGCCTACTACACCGGCTTTATTCCACCGATCACCAACATTGCACCGTGGACGATGCCAACCGGCCTGGGCGCATTCTTTAATACTAACGGCAGCATCGCCGCGTTGTTGCTGGCGCTGTTCAACTTAGGCATTGCCACACTGGTTTACCTGCCGTTCGTGATGGTTGCCAACAAAGCGCAGAACGCCATTGAGCAGGAAGAGAGCGAAGAAGATATCGCTAATGCACTGAAATTCTGACCGAACCCGGTGGGTCTTGTCCCGCCGGAAACCACGCGAGGAGTACATATGTTCGATCTCGACACTGTCCTGGAGAGCACCACCCCAGCCGATGAGCTGGAAGAAGTGGTGATGGGCTTAATCATCAACTCAGGGCATGCGCGCAGCCTGGCGTACACCGCGCTGAAGCAGGCTAAACAGGGTGATTTTGACGGTGCAAAAGCGCTAATGGAGCAATCAAGGCTGGCGCTCAATGAGGCACATTTGGTGCAGACTAAACTGATTGAGGGCGATCAGGGCGAAGGCCGGGTGAAAATGAGCCTGGTGCTGGTGCATGCGCAGGATCATCTGATGACGTCAATGCTGGCGCGCGAGCTGATAACGGAACTGATTGAGCTTCACGAAAAATTGAAATAACAAGGAGTTGATGATGCAGCCTTTGATCAACACGCTGGGAATCAAAACCGTTCACGAACAGCAGCTGTTTAACGGTAAAAATTTCCATGTGTTTATCTACAACAAAACGGAGAGCGCCAGCGGGCTGCATCAGCACGACTATTACGAGTTCACGCTGGTATTAACCGGTCGCTATTACCAGGAGATCAACGGTAAGCGCGTGCTGCTTGAACGCGGTGATTTTGTCTTTATCCCGCTGGGTTCGCACCACCAAAGTTTCTATGAATTTGGCGCGACGCGCATTCTCAATGTGGGGATCAGTAAACGTTTTTTTGAACAGCATTATCTCGCCCTGCTGCCATTTTGTTTTGTCGCCTCGCAGGCATACCGCGCCAGCAGCGCGTTTCTGAGCTATGTGGAAACCGTTATCGCGTCACTCAATTTCCGTGAAACCGGGCTGGACGAGTTTATCGAGGCGGTGACGTTTTATGTCATCAACCGTCTGCGCCACTACCGTGAAGAACAGGTGGTGGATGACACACCACAGTGGTTAAAAACCACGATCGAGTCGATGCACGATAAAACGCAGTTTGGCGAAAACGCGCTGGAAAACATGGTGCAACTGGCGGCCAAATCGCAGGAGTATCTGACCCGCGCCACCCGCCGCTATTACCGCAAAACGCCGATGCAGATTATTAATGAAATCCGCATTGATTTCGCGAAGAAGCAACTGGAAATGACTAACTATTCGGTCACCGATATTGCTTATGAGTCGGGTTACAGCAGCCCAAGCCTGTTTATTAAAACATTCAAGAAAATGACCTCATTCACTCCCAATAGCTACCGGAAAAGGTTAACGATAATCAACCAGTAACGGCGAGCGGGCTGAACGTTTTACACCACCGTGTCTGACACGAAGGGAGAAATCATGAACCAGAAATTAAAAGTCGTCACCATTGGCGGCGGTAGCAGCTACACCCCGGAATTACTGGAAGGGTTTATTAAGCGCTATCACGAACTGCCGGTTACCGAATTATGGCTGGTCGATGTTGAGGACGGAAAAGAGAAGCTGGATATTATTTTCGATCTTTGCCAGCGCATGATTGATAAAGCCGGTATCCCACTAAAACTCTTTAAAACGCTGAACCGTCGCGAAGCGCTGCACGAGGCGAACTTTGTCACCACACAGTTGCGCGTCGGCCAGCTTAAAGCCCGCGAGTTAGATGAACGTATTCCGCTTAGCCACGGCTATCTGGGCCAGGAAACCAACGGTGCGGGCGGGCTGTTTAAAGGGTTACGCACCATTCCGGTTATTTTCGACATCATTAAAGATGTGGAGGAAATCTGCCCGGATGCGTGGGTGATTAATTTCACTAATCCGGCTGGAATGGTCACAGAAGCGGTGTATCACCACACCGGTTTTAAAAAGTTTATCGGCGTGTGCAATATTCCGGTCGGCATGAAGATGTTTATTCATGACGTGCTGCACCTGAGCAGCAGCGATGATGTCGCTATGGATTTGTTTGGCCTTAACCACATGGTTTTTATTAAAGATGTGCTGGTGAATGGTCAGTCCCGCTTTGCGGAGCTGCTCGACGGTGTGGCTTCCGGCAAGCTGAAAGCCTCCTCGGTGAAGAACATTTTCGACCTGCCGTTTAGCGAAGGGTTGATCCGCTCGCTCAATCTGCTGCCCTGCTCTTATCTGCTCTATTACGTTAAGCAAAAAGAGATGCTGGCGATTGAGATGGGCGAGTACTACAAAGGCGGCGCACGGGCGCAGGTGGTGCAGAAAGTCGAAAAACAACTGTTTGAGCTGTACAAAGATCCTGAGCTGAAGGTGAAACCGAAAGAGCTTGAGCAGCGCGGCGGCGCGTACTATTCCGATGCGGCCTGCGAAGTGATCAACGCTATCTATAACGATAAGCAAACCGAGCACTATGTGAATATTCCGCATCACGGGCATATCGACAATATCCCGGCAGACTGGGCGGTAGAGATGACCTGTACGCTGGGGCGCAACGGCGCGACACCGCACCCGCGCGTGACCCACTTTGATGAGAAAGTGTTGGGGCTTATCTACACCATTAAAGGCTTTGAAGTGGCGGCCAGCAAAGCGGCGCTCAGCGGCGAGCTAAACGATGTGTTGCTGGCGCTGAGCCTTAGCCCGCTGATCCACTCCGATCGCGACGCGGAAATTCTGGCGCGTGAAATGCTGCTCGCTCATGAAAAGTGGCTGCCAAACTTTGCCAATACCCTTGCACAACTGAAAACTGAACATCACTAACCGGGGCGGGCTATGGAATGCTTACTGATTGTTAACGCGGATGATTTTGGCCTCAGCAAAGGGCAGAACTACGGCATTATTGACAGCTTTCGTCATGGCGTAGTCACTTCAACGACCGCGCTGGTCAACGGCGATGCCGTAGAACACGCCGCCGGGCTGTGTCAGTGCGAACCCTTGCTCGGTGTCGGTATGCACTTTGTGCTGACGTTAGGCAAACCGCTGACGCCGATGCCCGGCCTTGCGCGTAACGGGCAACTGGGGAAATGGATCTGGCAAATGGCGCAGGAAGATGCGCTGCCGCTGGAAGAGATCTCGGGTGAACTGGAAGCACAGTATCAACGGTTTATCGCCCTGTTTGGCCGGGAACCGACGCATCTGGACAGCCATCACCATGTGCATATGATCCCGCAGATCTTGCCCATCGTCGCAGAGTTCGCCGCGCAGCGCGGCGTGGCGCTGCGTATCGATCGCCCCGCTTTGCCGCCTGACTTCGCGCTACCCGACACACTGCGCACGACACACGGTTTTAGCAGTGCGTTTTACGGCGAAGCGATTTCCGAAGCGCTCTTTTTACAGGCACTGGATGCGTCTACTGCCCGAGGAGAAAGCTCGCTGGAGATCATGTGCCACCCGGCGTTTATCGATAACACCGTGCGTCAGAGCAGCTACTGTTACCCGCGCTTAGCGGAGCTGGAGGTGCTGACGTCGCTGTCGTTGAAATATGCGATTGCCGAGCGAGGCTACCGCCTGGGGAGCTTTGCGGATATTTAACCCACGCGTTGCGGCGCGCCTTTGCGCCGCAACTTTGAGCTGTTACCACCACACTTCGGCCTGAACGCCCACCGCTAGCTGATCCTTTTTCTGATCGCCAAACTGGAAATGGCTGATGCCGTTATCCTGCGCGCGAATATAGGTCGTATAAAAACGGATCTCCGGCCGCGAGGCCAGCAGGCTGGTGTCGACTTTCAGCGCATGGTAAAGCGTGGTTTTATAACCCTGCTCATGGTAATTCACGCCCTGCTGTTTGTTGGTCTGTGTAAACCACCCCAGCTCAACCCCGGTCTGGTTGTAGCTGTCCCAAATCCACGCCGGGCGCACCACCGCACGCAAGCTGTGAAAATCCGTATGTGCACCGGTGTCATAACTGTAAATATCGTTACCCGCCGAGTAGATCAGCGCATGCGCCATTACCACTTGTGAGAACGGATACGCTTCACCCTGCGAGATCAAGCGAAACGCTTTGCCGTAGCTGTGCTCACCGTAATAGTTGTCGCCAAAACCATACGTTGGGCTGGGGCCAAAGGGCTGAGCAAAACCGCTGGCCAGCGAGTTATCCGCCGCCTGCACGGTAAACTCCTCAAAACCGCCCGCACTAAGCTCCTGGCGAACAACCACACCGGCCAGCCACGCGTCTTTAATGCTGTAGTAGCTGCCGTTATCCTCACGGTTTTTATAGGTGTCGGATTTGTTTGCCACTGAATAACGGGCAAGCAGAGCCAGCGTTGCGTTATCCCACAGTGGGATATTGTTGTAGCGTACATCGAGCGTGTTGGTATTCACCTGCAGCACCTCGCTGGCGGCAGGATAGCTCACCGCATGAGCATTCAAATCCTGTCGCACCAGCGCGGCATTGAGCTGGCCCACGCCGAGCTGCCAGTTTTCAATGCCCACGCCCGCGCCGCTCTCCGTCAGATGGCTTTTCCAGTCCAGCATCTGGATTTCATATTTCGGTAAGTTGTGTTTACCGACCCAGAAATCCGCTTCTGGCGCAAACGGAAGAAACCCTTTGGTGGTCAGGTAAATATCAGAAAATTGCAGCCGACTTTCGGCATCTTTATCAAACCAGGCGTCGCCATACTGCTCACCGACATTGCCGTCGAACAACACCACCGCATGAGCCGTTTTCCCATTCTGGTCATAGACGCGTTGTTTGAATTGCAGATCAAACCACGAGGAGTATTCATTACCAAAACGCCCGACCGATCCAACGGCATAAGGCTGTGGCGATCCATGACTGGCGGCGCCCCAACCGGAACGAAGATAGCCGGAATAGGTAAAACCGATATCTTCTTTGACAAAATCGCTAATCTCTTTCAGCGTTGGCGCTGTTTTTTCCGCTGCGGCATTGTTTGTAATTTCTTTATTAACGACTGTCATTACAGGTTTATTGGTTTTATTATCAGGCGCAGCTTGTTGATACTGTTTTAATGCTGCTTTGGTCTGTGACAATTCAACGGCATTTTCCTGTAACTGTTTTTCCAGCTGCGCCAGGCGCTGTTCTACCGTCAGGCTTTGCGACCAGGCATTACCGCAAACGGCCGAGATCAACAGCACAAGCAATGTTTTCTTCATTGAAAATTCCCTTTGTAAATTGAAAGCAAATAAGTTAGTGGCGTGCGTTACGCGAATAAATCCGCTTCTTCACAAATAAAAACCATGAAGAAGCGGGAGAACGCTTAATAAGCAAATTTCTAATAATTATCTCAATTATTCCCTGGAGATGACGCAGAGGCTCTACATCGACAACAATAGTCATGCAGAGCGAATATTTGTGTCCACCAACAGTTTCCCTCTATTTGATCTATCTCGCAGAATTAATACGAAAACAGATCGATATTACATTGCTCTGTAAGCGGCATTCCTAATACTAAATAATATAATCCTAAATTTTCATTTTATTATTAGCCTGTCATTTAAAAGGCTCACCTAATAATAGTGATAAATACATTACGTTACGCGAAGGATTTATAGAGTCTTTATGAAATACCAGGAAAATATAACCAGCATACTGGAGTAAAGAATAGGGATAACTTAGCAGTAGTTGGCACATCCATCCTTAAAAATCCACGAGCCACCGTGGATTTATGTTGCTCATGCTTAAACCCAGTCCTCTACCGCGCCATCAAGCGGACGCAGCGGCGGCGTAATCCGTTCAATCTCCTCTTCAATATCAAATTCCGTGAGTTCCTCCGCCGTGGCTAACAAAAAAGTCTGGCCTTGCGGGGAGATCCATTCAGAGATGAAATATTGCTCCTTGCGTGACAGCTCAATTTTCTGCTGCCCTTCCCGGTCGAAAAATTGCCCGTAACGCTCATCATGCTTTGATAAGTTCAACCCCATGGCCGGGTAAACACCGCGCCACACCTCGCCATGATGCTTGCCGCCCAGCACCAGGTACTCCTGCATAATCTTCTTGCTCATCCGCGCTCCTCACCATGCTGTTTCTTTTAAGCGTAGACAACTCTCCGATTGTCCTTTGAAAAGAGCACGCGACACGCCTCAGGCTTGCTGTGGAAACAGTACGACGACACGCGTTACGAAATGTCCTGAATCACGCCTATAAACGTCATTTAAGACATTCAGGGTTTGCTTATGATGCTTCCATCGCATCCATTGCTGACCTAAGGAATCTTGCATGACCATCGCTACACAACCTCACAAAGGTACGGCTGTTATCACCGGCGCATCAACCGGTATTGGCGCGATTTACGCCAACCGCCTGGCCAGAATGGGCTATGACCTGATTATCGTCGCCCGTAACCATAACCGCCTGAACCAAATGGCCAGCCACATCACGGCAGATACCGCCCGCAATGTGGAAGCCGTCGCCGCCGATTTAAACGACGCCCAACAACTGCGGGCGCTGGAAGCGAAGCTGCGTGAAGATGCCAGCATCACGCTGCTGGTGAACAACGCCGGCGTCGGGACGCACACGCCGCTGTTATCCAGCGATGTCGATCAGATGGAGGCGATGATTAACCTCAACGTCACCGCGCTGACCCGCCTCACATACGCGGTCGTTCCCGGTTTTGTGGCGCGCGGCGCAGGCGCCATTATCAATATATCCTCGATTGTCGGCATCGCGCCGGAACTGCTGAACGGGGTCTACGGCGGGACGAAAGCCTTTGTGCTGGCGTTTAGCCAGTCGCTGCATCATGAACTGGCGGAGAAAGGCATTCAGATCCAGGCCGTGTTACCCGGCGCAACAGCAACGCCTTTCTGGGATAACGGCGGCTTGCCGCTGGAACAGCTGGATAAATCCATAGTGATGAGTGCTTACGACCTGGTTGACGCCGCACTGGTTGGCTTCGCGCAGGGTGAACTCGTCACCATCCCCTCACTGCACAACGACGCGGACTGGCAGGCAATGGAACAACACCGACAGGCCATGCTGCCCAACCTCTCCAGTAACGTACCGGCTGAGCGCTACCGCCCGGCTACCACGCACTGAGCATCCATTTCAAACAGAGGGCTTTTTTATGAAACTGACAGGCAATACGATTTTTATTACCGGCGGCACTTCAGGCATTGGCCGCGCGATGGCGGAAAAATTTCACCAGTTGGGTAATAAAGTGATCATCTCCGGGCGGCGAAAAGCGCTGCTGGATAGCGTCACAGAAGCGAACCCAGGCATGGATTCCGTGGTGCTGGACGTCACGCAGGCCGCGAGCATCAAAGCGGCGGCGCAAGAGGTGCTGTCGCGCTACCCGGCGCTAAACGTAGTTATCAACAATGCAGGCATTATGCCGTTCGACGACCCCGCCGGTGAGCTTGATGATGCGATGGCCACCATGCTGTTAGACACCAACTTGTTAGGCCCGGTGCGGGTAAGCGCGGCGTTTATTGAGCATCTGAAACAACAGCCGGACGCGGTACTTATCAATAACAGTTCGATTCTGGCGTTCTTACCTCTCGTCAGTAACGCGCTCTATTCGGCGACCAAAGCTGCTATCCACTCTTACACCTTGTCCCAGCGCTTCCTGCTGAAGGATTTTGGCGTCAAGGTTATCGAAATTTCGCCGCCGTGGGTCGATACCGATCTGATCTATAAAAGTGGCGACACGCGTGCGATGCCGTTGCCGGACTTTATCCAGCAGACCTTCGACAAGCTAGGCACCGATACCATTGAAGCCATTGTCGATAGCGTGCTGCCCGCGCGCGACAACCCTGGCGCGAACGAACATGAGATGATCAACGCCTTTAACCAGGCGATGGTGGACAACCCGATCCCTGTTGCATGATCAAACAGTGTGGCTCCGGCTCCGCTGCGGGAGTGAATGATGAATAATCGATTATCTCTGACGCAACGACGCGCGTTGTGGGCGCTGAGCCTGGCGTATTTTATTCAGGCAACGGGGGCGCTATCGGTAGCGGGCAGCCTGAGCGCCATCTCCCATGAATGGGGGTTGAGTGATGGTCAAAGCGCGCGTTTACTCGCTGTTTTCGGCCTGACCTTTGCCATCAGCGCACCGCTGGCGCAGGTGTTTTTGGGTCATGTGATGCGCAAATATCAGGTGCTGGCCGGGATGCTGGTGTTCGGCCTCGGGGCATTTATTTTCGCCATCGCCCCCGATTACACCGCGCTGGTTACCTCCCGCGTGGTGATGGGGCTGGGCGCATCGCTGATTGGCCCGGTGCTGGTGGCACTCGGCGCGGAACTTGTCACGCAACATGAACGTGGCAGCGCCATTGCCACGATCCTGCTTGGCGTCTCCATGGCGAGCATGGTGGGTATTCCGCTGGCGGCGTGGATCGCGAATGGTTGGGGGGCAAGAGCGTTATTTGCGCTTGTCGCGCTGGTGAGTGTGCTGACCGCGCTGGCCGTCTGGTTCTCGGTGCCCAATATCGTTAAAGGGGTGGATATCCGTTTACGCCAGGTGGGACAGGTGTTAATGGATGGCAAATCGCTGACGGCGTTTTTGGTGGTCTTTTTCATTACCTCCGGCGTGTATGACATGTATGCCTTTATTTCGCCGATGATCCGCGATCGCTGGCAAGGCGATACCGCCAGTGTTTCGGTAGCGCTGACGGTGATTGGTGTTGCCGGGATTTTGGGTAACCTGTTTGTTGGCCGCGCCGCACGCCGTTATAGCGCCGAACGGTTACTGGTCGTGGGCATCACAATGCTGGTGCTGGATATGCTGCTGCTTATGATCCTGCCCGGTAAGCTGGCGTTGCTCTATTTGTTACTGGTGTTGTGGGCATTTTCTACCGATCTTCTGTGGCCAACCCAGCAGCGGCGGATTGTCGAAATCGCATCGGCGTCGACGCGCGGCATCTCGCTCGCCCTGACCAGCGCGTTTATGTTTTGCGGCATTGGTTTTGGTTCGGCGGTCGCTTCATGGCTCTATCCGCTGTTCGGCTTTTATGGTGTGATGCTAAGCGCAGTCCTGTTTTTACTATTGGCGCTTATCAGTTTATGGATCTCTGAACGATTACGCCTTCGGAGCCGGGCTTTGCTGGCCGCCAGCGCATGTTAAAGGGTGTCGCGATGCACAAAATTGGATTACTTATTTCCGACCATTTTCAGATGCTGGCGCTGTCCACATTGACGGTGTTTGAGTTCGCCAACCTTGTTGCCGATGAAGCGTTGTATCAGCCAACGGTCTACTCAGAGTTTGGCGGCACCGTTTATTCCTCATCCGGCATTGGCGTCGAATCCCGGCCATTGGAAAGCGTCACCCAAATCGATACATGGCTGGTCGCGGGTGTGCTGTCGCCCGTGGATGAACCGGCCAGCGCTGGCATCGTTCACTTTCTGCAAACCACCGCGCTACAGGCGCGCCGCATCGCGGGGATCTGCACCGGCGCATTTGTGCTGGCGCAGGCGGGTTTGCTGGATAAAAAGCGCGCCACTACGCACTGGGCGCACGCCCGAAGCCTGGAGCTGCAACATCCGGACGTTCAGCTTGAAGACGATCGCATTTTTATCATTGATGATCGCATCTGGACGTCAGCCGGAATGACGGCCGGGTTGGATATGGCGCTCGGCATGGTGGAAAAAGATCTGGGTGCCGAGGTAGCACGTGTCGTTGCGCACCGGCTGGTGATGAATCAACGCCGTTCCGGCGGACAGACGCAGCACTCTGAAATGCTGACGCTGGCACCACGCTCGGATCGGCTGCAAAGTGCGCTGGAATACGCCCGCAATAATCTGAAAAAAGCGCTGACGGTGGAGCTGCTGGCCGATACGGTTCACGTGAGCGCCCGCCAGCTCAGTCGCCTGTTTCGCCAGGAGACGGGCAAATCGCCAGCGAAGGCGATTGAAGGATTACGGCTGGAAGCAGCGAGGCTGATGATTGAGCAAAGCCGGCTTTCGCTGGATACGATTGCCCGTGAAGCCGGTTTTCGCGATGGTCGCCATATGCGGGAAGTTTTCGTACGTGGGTACGGTATCCCGCCGCAGTCGCTACGCACCGGCCGCTAAGGTTTCATGCTGATTTTCATTCCTGCGGTGAAAGAGCTAATGCCAAAAACGGGTTTTTTATGCTGGCAGGCGGCGTAGACTGACCTGAACTTTCCTATGAAATCAGGAGCATAAAATGAGTGATACCGTAACGGTTGTTGCGACCATTACCGCCCATATCGATAGCCGTGAAAAAGTGGCTCAGGCGCTTAAAACCGTTGAACAAGCCGTGCAGGGTGAACCGGGTTGTCTCTCTTATCAGCTGCATGTCAACCGTGAAAACAACCACCAGTTCGTGATGATTGAGCGCTGGGCATCGGCAAAAATGCTGGAGCAACACAGTCAGGCCGCGCCATTCAGGGCATTAGTGGGTGCCATTGACGGGCTCGCCGACCTTAACGTCATGACCCTGAGCAGTGGTGCTTAACCGTTAAATATTTTCTTGTAGCATTCTCTTTAAACGGGTTGGTGATCTTTACCAGCCCGTTTTGGCATTTACAGACGCTATGGCTGAGGCGTTTGCAGATGGGTGCGGCGCTTTCGGTATTGCGCAGGACTCACGCCATACAGCCGTTTAAATCCTTTCGAAAAAGAGGACAGCGAGAGAAACCCGCATCGTTCGGCAACGGCGTCAACAGTTAAACCCATTTGCGTAATGAGTAACTGCGAAGCGATCGCCATGCGCAGTTGGGAAAGCCACGCCTGCGGCGTAAGCGGATAGCTGCGGGCAAAATAGCGGGCAAATGTCGCACGGGATAAAAAGCACCGCTCGGCCATCGTTTCCATTGTCCACGGATGCGCAGGATCGGCGATGACGGCCAGTAACGCGGGGGCAAGCCGTTTATTGCTCATCAGCCTGAGCAGGCCAGCGGGCGGCTCATGTAACGAGAGTAAAAGGCGCAAGATAAGCGCCAGCAGCGTATTGGCCAGCCCTTTGGCAATCGTCGCATTCCCCGGTAACGAACCGAGACTTTCTCGCACCAGCATCATCAGCAACATTTCCAGTTCAGGACACGCTTGCCAGTGGTTCGTTTGCAGATGGATAAGGTGGCTTTCATGGGCAAACAACCAGCCGCTGTGCGGGCCAAAATCAAATTCACCGCACAGCACTTCCACCGCTGCCCCCTTCGCCGGGCTTCGAACTTCTGTCAGGATACCGTTGTCATGCTTTAACGCCGGAACCACCTGCCCCCACTCGACCAGGCTCTGGAGCAGATGCGGCGAACCGTGGGGAAGCAGGAGCACATCGCCCGCTCGCACATCCACATTTCTGCCTTCTACCACCAGCCTCGCTTCACCATGTAAAACCACATGCCAGGGCACCACGCCAGGCGCAAGCTGGTCATGACCGGCTTCCCAGCGACCAGCAAAGCAACAATGAAGATTCACAGCGCAGGTTGGCGCCAGCATCGCAAGCAGTTGGCTGAGGCTATCCACATTTCCCTCTGAGACGATAAGACAAAAAATAGAGACGATGTATAACGGTTACCCGGAAGCTATCTCCCTATTATGAGCACATCGCCAATACGGCGGACCCATACACTGACAGGAGATAATCATGAGCCGTTTAACATTCATTCAACCCGAAAACGCCACCGATAAAACCGCCGATCTTTTCGGTGCCATTAAGAAAGCGATGGGTAAAGTGCCTAATGCCTACCAGACCATTGGCATTGCCCCGGATATGCTTGCTCAGGCGTTACAACATAATGCCGCACTGGCAAAAAGTACGCTGAATAAAAAAGAACTGGAAGCAATCAACTTACTGGTCAGTGAAATTTCCGGCTGTGACTACTGCCTGGCCGCGCATACATTAACGGGAAAAATGGCGGGTTATAGCGTAGAGCAAACGCAACAGCTGCGCCGTGGCGAATTCCCGGAAGATGCGCACATTGACGCGCTGTTGAAATTCGTTAAAACCGTGGTCACCACGCACGGCACACTGCCGGCGGAAAAGGTCGAATCGCTGCGCAGCGCCGGTTTTGAGGATCGTCAGATTGTCGAGATAATCAGCGCCATCAGCGCTATTTTGTTTACCAATATGATCAACCGCGTCAACGACACGGTTGTGGATTTCCCGAAAGCCGCCGCACTGTAACGCTCCACTGGCTTCCCGCATGGTGAGGAAGCCAGGTTTTCCCTTCCTGTTTCCCAGCCCCTCAGACTTCGTTATCATGCTGCCCTGGCAGAGTGATCGCTAACCAGAACAACAAAAGATTCACTCATACATTTCACGATAATGGACATCACTGACCGATGAGTACTATCGACAATTTCGACGCACATACGCCCATGATGCATTGGTGTTTTATAGTTGATTAATATAGATATTTATTGAAATTTAATTCAAACCTACAACTTAACCTATAGTATATGCAAACAGTGAATACCAGATGCCAATAGTTTTAGGAATCTTTGTTCATCGCGCATCGCCAGATACTTACAAGCCCTATAAGTACCCTTCCCACTAATGCCCTAAAAAATCTTTCTGTGTACAGCATGTAAGTTCTATGAATGTCCGCTCAATGCTGTAAGCGAACATTAAAAAAACACTGGCGTGTCCTTGAGGGGGTAATCAAGCCATCCCTTCAGAGCACCAAGTTTCAGAATATTAAGTTTCCTATCGATGCACCGACATCCACATACAGTGTCTGCCCGGTCATAAAGGCCGCATCTTCTGACAGCAGAAAAGCAATGGTTGCCGCGATTTCGTCTGGTTTACCAAATCGCTTCATTAGCACGCTTTTGATGTATCTCTCTTCCCCCACGCTCCCCGGTGGATTGTTCGCCCGAAACAGCTCCGTTTCAGTTGGTCCCGGCGCAATTACGTTTACTGTTATACCGGTCTGAGCAAGCTCCAGTGCCCAGTTACGGGTAAAGCTGATCAGTGAAGCTTTTGCAGCAGCATAAGCAGTCCGCTCTACACTACCTAGTACGGTAAGGCTGGAAAAATTGATGATTCTTCCCCAGCCTCTGCCTTTCATACCGGGAAATATGGCCTGTGTTCCCTATATTGCCGGATTTAGATTGACGTACATAACCTCTTCGAACGATGCTAAGTCAACCTGACCGAGACGCTGCGGCTTAACCAGACCCACATTGTTGACGATACCCGAACAGTTTCTTCTGGATAGCAGCAATCAGCGTACCGACAACTATGGCGGTGCCCTTGAAAACCGGGCGAGCTTTCTGCTTGATTCCGTTGGCGTCCTGACTGATATCTGGGGCCCAGGACGGGGTGCTGTGCGCATTTCTCCGAGCGGTATATATGGTGATATGCATGACAGAGATCCGACAGCCACTTTCCGTTATACCCAGTTTGGTCGTGCGATGCACGAACTGAATATCCAGACTATCTGCGCCAATACAAGTTCTGCCAAAGGCCATGTGGAACGTGCCATCTGACACTTCTGGATCGCCTTGTAAAGGAGCTCCGGCTCAGGTGCATTTCATCAGCGGATGCAGCCAATGATTTTGGAGATGAGTTTATGGCCGATTACAATCAGCACCTTGCGAAAGCGCCTCGGCACGACTTTGATAAACATCGACCACTTGAAAATGATGATGATCTGGCCACATTTTCCACATGGCGTGAACCGCGCCATGTGGAAAATTCCTGACTGTACAATATGACAAAGTGCTCTATATGATCGAAGACAGTGAGTTAAGGCGAAGGGCTATCGGAAAATATATCGAAGTCTGGCACTATCCTGATGGGAAAAAAGAACTTCGGCTCAACGGTACACATCTTCCCTACTCTACTTATGATCGCTTTCCAGAAATCGACAAGGGAGCTATCGTCAACAACAAGCGCCTCGGACGTACACACGAATTTATCAAACTGGTTCAGGATAAACACGACAACATCCATTCACAGGCGATCTCTGCCGGAGATTCCCCTTGGAGACGACGTAGAAAACCAACAGAGAACAGATCCCAGCGTTCATTGAACGGCTATGACATGTTAGATGCGTTGAAGGCATTTCAGTCACGTTTTGGAGAAATTTTAGGTAAAAGGAAATAGCTTCAATGATATTATATAAAAGATAATATCAGGACACCACGGTAAAGCGCGGTATGTTTTAAAGCCCCCGAACTGCTTCGCGGTAATTAGCGAGGTATGTTCTTGATAACTAGATTACAAATGACATAGAAATTTGATAGATTCGAATGAATCAAAAATAAGAGTTAAAAAATTAGGGAGATTTTGGTGGACTTAGACAATGCGGTAGATGCAGCAAAGAAAATCGGCGGAAAACCATTGTCAGATGTATTATTCGACAGGTTAAGAAATAATTTCTACGGATATATTTTAACGTCCTTAATTCTTTTCAACTTAGAAAATATTATCCTAGTGTTCAAGTCGAAAGACAGTATCGAATTGACCCTCATTTACATCGGGTTGCAAAAAAGTTTTCTCTGGAACTTCTTCTGGGAACCGATTCTCTGGGGAATGGGAGCTGCGATAGTCATGCCCATTATTACAGCTTCATATGCATTGATAGTGGGAGTCATAAATGCAATTAGAGACGATAGTGGCACTGTGGGGGCTGATCTATGGGAAGCATTCAAGAAAAGCTCAGAAGCGAAACGAGACGCGGCACGTCTTGAGAAAAGCAAAATTGAGGAAAGGTCTGAAGAATTATCCACTAACTGCCAAAGAGAAGAAATCCGTATAAATGATTTAAAAGAATGGCGAATACAACTTGAGGATTATCTTTTAAAATTTGTTCGTATTTACGAATCCTACAGCCATAGTAATTTGGATAATAGGGATTTAGCAGGGTTTATAGCGGCTATTGAAGAAAGTGAAATAACCAAGAAATTTCCACGCTCACTTCAATTGAAAAACATGATAGAGTTCATTAAAAGTGAAACCACAGTGACCGAAAGTTCCGAAGCAGATTTAGATGCAGGAGCTAATAACTCCAGCGAAATCCACACAGCCTCCAAAAAAAGTAACTGATACTCACCGGCGGGATCACTTTCCGCCGCTCTTCGCGTACTCAGCAAACGCTTCAGGCGTAGCCAAGGGTGCTGGATTACGCACAGGCAGATGTTGTTTACCCTTGCGGCGAAAGTTCAGCTTCAGCAGACAGTAAAAAGGTTAGTAGTATTAAATCCAGCCTCAACCGCCCCTCCAGAACCTTTTGCACATACTAATTTTCAACTTCTAAGGTATGCCCCCCTTTAGAAAAATCGGTCTGAATATCAGCAATAACCATATCGACATCATCAACAGTCATACCCTGACTTTGGTTAGGCGCATCCCAAAACCTCAAAGCCCCTTTGTACAACACAAAGCCAATTTTATCGTTACCGGGAAAGAACATCTCACCTTGAACGGTCGCCGTCCTATCTCCAATTTTTACTTGGATATGACCCCGAGAGACTTCAAGAATCATTGTTTCCCCCTCACATAAATAACTTTCTCGACCATTGTTACAGGGTCAATAGTAATAATTTTATCTACATTAGCATTTTTCATCAACGCAGGTAACTCAGCTGTTTCCCAAACATTTCCCGGTCGTAGACTCTGTCCGATTACTGCACGTACCGTTCCAGATACTCCACTTGCATATTCCGCAGAGATGTCTTGCCATGCCTTCACAACAGCCGGATTTGTAGCGTCCCATGCGGGCATTTGTATGCCACGTTGAGCAATCAATGCTTCAAGGGTTGTCCCTCCCTGTTGCGCTGCAATCTGCTGGGCTATATCTGCACCGCCAACTCCATCAGTTCGACCAGACCAAAAAAACGCCTCACCTGGATTAGTCGATACATCTTTTGCACCAACATCGGCATTAACGTAGTGTTCGGAAACCGTAGTAGCTTTTCCTGCACTCCCTACTCCACCAATCCCCGCTACCCCAACCTGTGTCAGACCATAAATGCCCTCGGAGTAAGCAGGAGGTACACCTAAACCTTCCAGTAGCCACGCACCACTCGTTTTCTGGTCTTCTCCAGACAGGAAAGCGTTCCACCCGGCGTTAGCCGTATCCAGCCCAGACGCTGCCAGATAACTCCCGGCCAGACAAGTTACGCCGCCCGTGCATACTGCCACGCCCCCTACGGCTTGTAGCTCTCCGCCAGTAAATTGCGCCAGACCGCCTATTCGCGTTCCCACATTGTAGCGTGAGAGTGTGTCGCCAGTCTGATCGCTGAGCGAATACCCGAACATCGGCACACTGGCATAGGTGTAACTGCCCATCGCGTAGATCAGTTGATTGCTACTCTGTGACGCCAACTGCGTGCGCTCGCTCGCATATGCGTCACTGTTACCTAACTGCTCCAGTGCTTGCGCTTTGATGTAATCCGCAGAACCTTCCGCAAACTCAGCGGAACATTTGACCAACGCACAGGCCGCTGCTTTCAGACGCGCTTCTTTTTCTTTATCCCCACCGGATAATTGCTGGATACGGGCTATTTCATCAGGATGCAATTGCCGGTTATAACGTTCAGCATCCAGTGATACTGCTGCACCGGACTGCGCACCGTTTGTTCCACCAATCACCCCGCCTATTGCGCTACCGCTCAGTGCGGCGGCCCATTGGGTAATCGCCCCTCTTTCATTGCGGTCCAGCTGCGTATTGTTACTCAGATAGATATCAACCATCTGACCAAACACTTCACTGCTCAATCCAGCAAGCCCACCGGCCAGCGCATTCCCGCCGCCCATACTCGCCTGGATGGCACCTATCACACCGTGAATAGCCGCTTTTTCCGGGCTATCCGCCGCCCATCCCATCGCCTCACCAATATCTCCGGCGGCAGTGTTCGCCATCTGCCCGAACACCGCGGCCAGTTCTTGCTGCTCTGCGATTTTCTTCTGATCAAAGATTTTATCGATATGACCATTGGCGTTGTCGGTGTCACGACTTAACCCTGTAACATCCTGCGTTTGCTGATCTCCAGCACGTATTACGATGCTGCCTGCAGCAATGGCGGATTGCGTTGTACCTGAAGCCGCACCGCTGCTCGCCACACTGATGGCAGGCACAACACCACCGCTGTTTACACGCTCGCCTTTGTCATTGTTTCCTGATGAGAAACCACCGGAAAGGCCTTTGCTACTGGCGCTGTACTGCGCTTTGTTATCTATGTCACGCCATCCTAACGTACCGGTATCAAGCAGGTTCTTATCTGCTGTTGCAGTACTGGCTATGACCGCGCCATCCAGTTGGGTATGGTTACCGACCGTAATATCAAACCCTTTATTCCCGGCAAACAACCCGCTTTGCTCACCGACGCTGGCGTAGTCGCTGTCGGTTTTGCTTTTATTCACACTCAGGGAGGCGGAACCGGTCATTGACCCAAAGGTGAAACTGGCACCGCCGCTCACGCTTTTCTGCTGGCTGTGGTACTCGTCAGTATCCTGCAGGCTGGTAACCGTCAGGTTACGTCCCACCTCTGCAGTGATTTTTTCACCCAATGCCTGTGCGCCGGAGATGACCGTATCTCCACCGCTGCTCAGACTCAGCTCGTTGCTGGCGTTGACGCGCGTATTTACATATTCGGTACTCTTACCGTCAGCCGTTCCTTTTGACTGGTAACCATTGGCTGACACACCTATTCCTGTCTCCTGACCCAGTGATAGATGCACCCCCACATTCCAGCCGCTGCTGCTATTCTTGCTGGTTTGTTCAGTGTTGTTCGATGCCGCATCCAGCAACAGGTTATTCTGCGCCACAAGAGTGACATTCTTGCCCGTCACGCCACTGCCGCTGATGTGAAGGTCTCCGCTACTCCCGTTCGCTCCCGTCGCCACCAGCGTTGTATTTCCTCCTGCACTGAGCGTACTGCCACGAACCTGATTTTGTGTAGAACTGGACTCTGACGAACTCTTACTCGAACCGACGCTTACCTCCACCTTGACGGCATTCATATTGCCCTGGGCTATATCAGCCGCCATAGAAGGAGCTTGCGAGGCAGCCACCCATGCATTTTTTGCTGCCTGCACGGCATACAGGGTTTTCAGTCGTTCATCGCTGACTTCCTGGCTGCGTTTCAGTGTACTGTTGGCTGCCATCGCGGCATCGATCACAGGACTCGATACGGATAATGTCAGACCACTCTTCTTCTGCTCGAAACGTTCCTTGCGTTTCAGTAGATCGTTACCCGGGTCAACGATAATTTCCCCTGCGACCACGTTCAGATTTTTATCTGCAATCACATCAGCGCCACTGATGTGCGCTTTTTCACCGGCGACAATATTGGCGTTACCCCCCGTTGAGCCAATGGTGCTCACACTCTGGCTCTGGGTGGTCCCCTGCTCTTTCAGGCTCTGCTTCGTACTGGAACTGCCAATGGTAAAACCGATGCCGCCGGACCCCATCAGGCCGCTCTTTTTCTTCTCCTTAAACTGCCAGTTCGAGTCGGTATTGGTGGCGGCGGTGATATCAACATTGTGGCCCGCACTGAGCGCCACATCGCCGTCACCCACCACGGACGAACCTTTCACCAGCAGGTCATGGCCGGATTTCACCGTCACGTTATCGCCGCTCAGCAGCGTTCCGGCTTCGCGCGTGGCGCTCTGCTCGGAAATGGTGTGCGTTTTGGTTTTACTGAGGAAACCGCTTTTGGTTTTGGTCTCTTCTTTGTAGTGATAATCGCTCTCGGTGGCGGTCGTCAGGTTCACATCGCGCCCGGCCTGCACGCCGATATCGCCTTTCGCCGTCACCTGCGCCGCTTCGGCGTTCATATCGCGTCCGGCGAGGATCGTGGTTCCCGTGCCGCTGGCGATTTCGGTGCCCTGCTGGCGCACCTGCTCGTTGATCACCGTTTTCTTGCTGGCTTTGTAGCTGTCGCCCTGAGTGGTGGCTTCCGCCAGCAGATTGATATCGCGCCCCGCCTGCATGCCGACCTGTTGTTCAGCCGCCAGCCCGGCTGCCTGTGAATTGATGTCCTGGCCTGCGGTAAGTATCAGGTTATTGCCCGCGCTGACGGTGGTGCGATCAAGCCCGGTGCTGTGGCTTTCGCTTTTGCCGTTGCGGGTGTTATTACTGGTCTGCTGCGCGTTGAGGTTCAGATCGTGGCCCGCTGACAGCTTCGCGTCTTTCCCGGCGCTGACATCGCTGGCGCTGAGCGTCAGGTCGTTACCCGCCTGCATGCCAAGGTTGCCGCCGGCAGTGATACCGCTTCCCTGATACGACACCTGCTCGCGGCCCGTTGCCGTCTGGCGGAGATAACCCGCGTTAAAACCCGACTGGCTGTACGCGTCATTTTTCTGAATCGCGTTAACGGCGATATTGCCACCGGCATCCATCAGCAGATCGCCGCCCGCTTTCAGCGTGGCACCGGTCAGGGTGATATCTTTACCCGCTGCCAGCGACAGGCCATCGCTGGCGGTAATGCTGGCGATAGTGCCAAGCGTGGTGTTTTTGAGGCTGACCGAGCCATATTTGCTTTTCGCATCCAGCGAGAACTGATCGGCCAGCGTGACGTTATTAATGCTGCCGTCGAGACTCTCCAGCGCCACGGTTTTGCCGCTGATAGTGGAACTGAGGTTGCTGATATCGCCAATGGCGCTGAGACTGACGTTGCCGCCCGCTTTCATCAGCGCATCGTTGCTGTTGGTGATGACCCCGTCGCTCTCCACGCTGAGGTTGTTGCGCGCCAGCAGCGTGCCGCCGGTGTTGGCGACACTGCCCCCTTCGAGGCTGACATTGTTCCCGGCAATCACACTGCCGTTATTGACCGTGACATCTTTCGGCGACAGGTAGACTTTCGGGATCAGCACCGTTTCGCCATTGATGGTGGCGCTTTCCCACCACAGGATGCTGTGATCGAGCGCGGCGATTTGATCGGCATTGAGCGCCACACCAAACTGCAGCCCCAGCGGCTGCTGTGCGTTAGCGGCGTTGTCCATCAGATACTGCATCTGCGCGAGATCGGAGCCAATACCGTTCAGATAGCGGTTACCGGTCTGGTTCAGCACGACATTGCTGACATAGCGCGTGTCAAACGCCGCATCGCCGAGGAAGCGATAGTCATGATCCGGGTTAAGTTTGATGCGATCCAGCATGTAGGCGGAGCCGAGGAACTGCTTCTCATCGGTGTAAGTGCTGCTGGTTTCGCGCGGGGCGGCAGACGGCGTGACGCCGAGCAGTTTGTTCAGATCGCCAAACAGCGCCGGATCTAACTGGCCAAGCCCGTCGAGTTTCGGGTTAACGGTGATGAGGTACGGGCTTTTCGGGTTAGCCGACACCACAAAGTAGCCGTTATTACCGGAAGGCAGCGGGTACGCGCTGGTATCAACGGATTTCCCCTGATGCGAGTCGAGCGCGCCAGCGTGGGTGTATTTCAGCACCGCACTGGTGACTCCCGCGTTTGTCAGACCGCCCGCATTGCCACCGTTAATCTGCTGCAGTGCGTTCTGCAGTTGATCCTGCCACTGCGGGGAATTCACCGATACGGGGCCTGCGGCGAGCGTCTGTTTTGCCACGCTACCGCCAATACTCTGATTGCTCAGGGTATTCAGTGACGGCGCGGTGATGGTACCGCTGACGCCACCGGCATTCGCGGTCGTACTGGTGTTGCTGATATTGCTGCTGAAGTTGGCGCTGACATTGCCACCGGCCTGGATAACAGCACGGTAAATTGCGCCATTTGTCCGTTCAGTTCTGACCTCACCCGTTGCGTTGTAATGAAGAGTATCTGAGTCCAGATATTCATACTCACCAAAATGATCTGGCAACTTTGGATGTGATGAACCGTTTGCGTAAACAGTTTCCGAAGTAACAAAAACCAGATACTTTTTCTCTGTTCCGGCCTGCCATGATTGGTTATCCAGCGTATTCCCGGAAAGGCTAAAGTCATTACCAGCGCTGAGAATTCCCGCTTGATTAAGTATGTTATTTGCATGGATCGTGAAATTATGCGCAGAAGAAATGCGGGGTTGGTTACCCACGGCTCCCACTGAAATATTACTTTCTGATACCAGGAAGGTTTTATAACGTGCACGTTCGAAAACCCCTGGGCTCCATACAATGTCAGTGTCAAAACCGTCGCCATGTGGACTACCCAAAGACCTGCTATAAGCAACTTCATTTTCTCCCATGGCGTTAATTGGGATATCTGCCCCGCCATTATGGATCCAGGAAGGTAGAGCGATATTACTGTCGGCACTTTGTGAAATAGCCAGAGAAACATACTGATTCGCAAAGTGATCGGTATTAATGGTGATATCGCCGTTGCGGGTCTCAATATTGCCGGAGGTGTTCACCACCTCGGTGTTGGCGTTGCCCGCCGCGTCGCGCTGCAGCCTCAGGTTGTTGCCCGCCAGCATATCGCCGCGCTGGTTAGTAATACTGCCAGCGTACAGCGCCAGGTTATTCGCCGCGTACAGCAGCGCGGTGTTCACAATACTGCCCGGCGCACTGAGCGTCAGGCTGCCGAGTGTGCCGGCAAAGCCGTTCGCCGTGATATTGCCCCGGCTCGCCAGCGTCACATCGCCGCCGCCCTGCAGCGAACTGTTGCCGTTGAGCACAATGGCGCTGCCGCTTAACGTACTCGCGCCGCTGCCGGTGGTGATTTGCCCGTTGTTGGTCAGTTGCCCGCCCGCACTCAGGTTCACCGCCTGGCCCTGCATCACGCTCTGGTTATCTATCGCCCCGTTACTGGTGATACTCAGGGTTTTCCCCGCCGCCAGCGCAGTTTTACCGGTAAACGTATCGGCCAGCTGCAGCGTCAGGTTGCCGAGCGCCACGATTTGCCCCAGCGCGTTCAGCCCGGTCGCCCCCACAAACAGGTCTCCGCCGCTGAAGAGCCTGCCGGCGGCGGACTGGTTCACCTGCGCGGCGTTCACCGTCAGCTGGCGGCTGCCCAGCAGCGTGCCGTTGTTGGTAAGCTGGCGGTAATTCAGCGTCAGGTCATTCGCCTGGGTGATGCCCTGGTTCGTGAAGGTGTCGCCGGTAAGCGTCATCCGGTCGGCA